>NZ_JBSREH010000001.1:0-395674 GCF_055145905.1 Modicisalibacter sp.
GGCAGAGATGCATTCGGCGGTTGAGACGGAATCGGAGGTCAAAAAATGCTCGCTGACGGCGATAGGGAAAGTGTCGACGCCGGCATCACGGATTCAGGAAATCGTCAGCGCTTCTCAGGTAGTGGCATCTCACTCTTCCACCAGCCTGTCCAGTTTCGAGACCAAGTCCTCAGCTCGCAGATGGGTATACCGCCGCAGCATCTGCATGGACTTGTGGCCACTGATCGCGGCGACTTCCTGATCGGATAGCCCAGCTTCCACCAACCGACTGACGGCCTCATGGCGTAGGTCGTGAAAGCGAAAGTCATCGAGCCCTGCTTGCTTCTTCGCCTGGTTCCAGAGCTTGGTGTAGGCATAGGGGCCGCGCTTGCCGTCCTTTCCAGGCTCACCGAAGAACACCAGGTCACAGTCAAGCGGGCGCACAGGGTTGTTCAGCGCCTGCTTGAAAACCTCGGCGGCGGCTTGGGTCAGCGGCACCAGGCGGGCTTCGTTGTTCTTGGTGTCCGTGAGGCGCACCACGCGGCGTTTCACGTCGACCTGTGAGCGAGTAAGGGTCAGGATCTCCGACGAGCGCATGCCCGTCTCCAGGGCGATTCTGGCGATCCAGGGCAGCATGGGGTTGCTGTGCTGTCGCAGCACGGCGAATAGTCGCTTCTCCTCGTCGACACTCAGGCGCCGGTCACGCCCCTCTCCCGGGCTGGGCTTGCGGATATTCTGGACGGGGTTGTAGGTCAGGCCCAGGCCCCATTCCTGGATGGCCACGGTGTAGAGGTGGCCAAGCAGGGCGAGCTCCAGGCGCACGGTATTGGGGCTGATGGGCTTCCCGCGGCGTCCCAGGCTGTTGAGCCGCGTGTCGCGGTAGTTGGCGATCAGTTCCGGCGTCAGGGCCGCGAGGGAATACTTGCCAAGGTGCTGGGTCAGCGTGCTTGCCTTGTGGCGCTCGCTCTTCCGGGTACTGGGCTTCTTGGTGGGAGTGACATCGGCCAGATAACGCTTGAGCGCGGCTTCGAGCGTCATGCGCTCCGAGGCGCTGCGCTGGATATAGACGCCACGCACCATTTCATCTTCGGTGCGGCGGCTCCAGTCCTGGGCGTCACGTTTGGTACGAAAGGTCTTGGCGGTAGTGGGCCAGCCGGTCTTGCGGATGACGGCCTTCCAGCTACCAGAGGGGGTCTTGACGATGGTGGCCATGAAAATCTCCAGGGGGCTGAAGGATCGGCACTGTACCGAAACTGTACCCTTGGACTATGGGACTCACCAAGCCAGACTCGTAAGATGCTGATTTTACTGGTGGGCCCAGCAGGATTCGAACCTGCGACCAAGGGATTATGAGTCCCCTGCTCTAACCGCTGAGCTATAGGCCCGGCAAACGCGCGGCGTATGATAGCGAATGCCAATGGCTGAGACCAGCGCCCCGCTGGTATTCTCGGCCCTTACCTGTTCAGGAGGCTTCGGCATGGACGTCCGCTTCGATCAACCGTGTTCCGCACGATCCCGCCGCGGGTGGGTGGCGGCCGGCGTCGCCGGCCTGCTGCTGGCGGCATCGCCCGTGCAGGCAGCCTGGCAACTGCTGGCGCCCGAATCCCGGGTGACCGCGACGCTGACCGAGATCACCGCCGAGGGCAGGCAGCCGCATACCCATCACATCGACCATCTGCAGGGCACGCTCGGCACGGACGGTACCCTGCGCCTGCCGCTGCGTCTGTCGCAGACCGATGTCATGAAGCGCATCGGTCCGTTGCCGGCGTGGCTTCAGGAGATGGCGACCACCCCGCTGGTCACCGTGGTCACCGAGTTCGATCCGCAGCGCCTGGACGCCCTGAAGGTCGGCGAGTCGCTGACCGACACGCTCACGCTGCGCATCGACGGCAACGGCGAGCCGCGCCGCGAGAGCCTGCCGGTGCATTTCACCCGCAAGAGCCGGGACCGTATCCGGCTCACCAATGCCGAGCCGGTGACGCTGGACGGTCAGGCGCTGATGGACAACAGCGTCGCCCGGCTGGTACTGCAGATGCTCGGCTACCAGCGCATCGACGACGCGGTGCCCGTCGCCCTCGACGCCGTTCTGGTGGACGCGCCCGCCGGCCCATGAGCCTCGGCGAGTCGCTCCCCCAGGGTCTCGGCCCCTGGCATGTCGACTGGCCCTGGCCCGCGCCGCTGGCGGGGGTCATCTGGCGCGGCATCGCCCTGGATCGCCATGCCTTCGACGGCGGGGCCTGGGAAGCGGTACCGGTCACACCCCCGGAATCCGTGCACCGAGCGGCACCCAAGCGCCAGCTCGAGTATCTGGGCGGTCGCCTGGCCGCCCGCGCCGCCCTGGCCATGCTCACCGGCACCCCGGCGGTGCCCGGCATTGCCCCCAGCCGGGCGCCACTATGGCCCGCCGGTATCGTCGGCTCGATCACCCACAGCGGCCGTCTCGCCGCCGGCGTGGTGGCCTGCGCCGAACGCTGGCAGGGGCTGGGCGTGGATGCCGAAGCGATATTGCCCGTCGCACGCGCCGAGCGGCTGGCCCGGCAGATCCTCACTCCGGGGGAACAGGCCCTCATGGATGCCCTGCCCCGCGACGTCCGCGGCGTCTTCGCCACCCGGGTTTTCTCGCTCAAGGAAAGCCTGTTCAAGGCGCTGTTTCCGCTCACCGGGGTGCGCTTCTACTTCCAGGATGCCCACCTCGTCGCCGATGCGCACGACCCGCTGGATGCCACCACCCTGGAACTCGACCGCACGCTGTCGCCCGCCTGGTCCGCCGGGCGGCGCCTGACCGGCCAGGTCGGCCAGGTCGACGCCTGCCTGGTGAGCCTGATCGCGGTGCCGGCGGCGACCGGCTGATCACCACGGGGCCTCTCAGTAGCGCCAGGTCAAGGCTGGCCATCATGTCGACCCGTGCCAGGCGCCCTGCCCGCTCCTCCCGTCAGCGTAATCACGCTCGCGGGAAATGGCGCCTCGCCAGCGCCGCCGACCTGCTTGCCGTGGAGACTGCGCAAGCGGCAGGCACTCACCCGCGCACAACAGACTGCAAAGAATGAATACCAAAGTTCACTAAAAAATCTCGCCGGCGCGCCGATAACCCATTCGGTTGCGAGGTAAGCATTCCACGGACGTTCCCTCCGGGCGACTGACCGCCCCACTGCCGCTGCTTCTTCTCCGCCATCACGGCGCCAGCGACAGCACCTCACCGGTAACCACACCCCGATTCCGCGCGACGACCCCAGGGCCGCCGGCGGTTTGTCGAACCCTTGATTTCGAACAGGTGGTCACCTTGCGCTCACTCATCGACCTGACTCTCGGCAGCCAATGGAATGGCGGTTACGTCATGGAAGTCTTCATCACCAACCTGGGCAGCGACCCGATCACGGACTACCGGATCGGCTTCACGACCCGCGGCACGCTCAGCGACGTCTGGGGCGGCAGCCTGCTGACCGCCGACGCCGGCTACTACGAAATCGGCGACGACGATGCCAAGAACGACATCGCGCCCGGCGAAACCGCCCGCTTCAAGATCAAGGTGGTCGGTGACGGCACCGAGTTCCCGGCCGGTTTCACCGTCAACGGCGAGACGCCGGACTTGACCGATGCCGCCGCCGCGCTCGTCACCCCCGTCGACCCGCTGGCCGACCTGCCCGAGGCCTATGCCTTCGTCGACGGCGTGTCCAGCGTCGACACGAACATCACTGCCGACCAGCTGCAGACGCTGATCGACAACGCGCCCGACGGCGCCAGCATCCACTTCGCCGCCGGCGAGTATCATTTCGACGCGGCGCTGGCCATCGAGCGCAGCGACCTGTCGCTGGTGGGTGCCGGCTCGGCCGAGACCCGCTTCCTCTTCAGCGAGGCGGCGCTGGCCGACGGCGCGAGCCAGGCGATCCGCGTCCAGGGCGGCGATGCCGTGGCCGTCGGCACCCTGCAGGACGCCGTCGGCGAAGGCAGCGACACCCTGGTGCTCGGCGACGGCCACGGCCTGGCGGCGGGCGACACGATTCGTCTCTACCAGAACAACGATGCCGCCTTCCTCGATGCCATCGGTGACAGCCAGTGGCGCGAGACCGATTCGCCGCTGCGCACCAGCATGGCCCGGGTGGTCGCCGTGGATGGCGACACCGTCACCCTCGACCGCGGCGTTCACTTCAACTTCGCCGCCGGCGACACCCACGTCGAGCGCATCGACGCCCTCGACAACGTCTCGCTGTCCGGCTTCGGTGTGAATTTCACCCTCGGCGAGCCCGACGCCGGCGACTTCGTCAACCAGCGTACGGACCTGCTGCGCTACCACGCCATCGAGTTCGACGCCACGGTCGGCGCCGAGATCCACGACGTGGCGGTGACCAACGGCCCTTCGACCGCCTTCGAGTTCACCCGCTCTCTCGACATGAGCGCCGGCAGCCTGAGCGCCCAGGGCAGCTTCAACAAGGGTGGCGGCGGCAACGGCTACGGGTTCGAGCTGCGCGAGAGCTACGACGGCCAGTACGACGACCTGACCAGCCTGGGCATGCGTCATGGCGTACTGTTCGCCTCCTGGAGTTCCTCGGTGGGCAACGCCATCAACGTCGCGCTCACCGATCGCGACATCAACTTCCACGGCGGCCGCGACCACGACAACACGGTGCACGTCGAGCAGTCGCTGCGCGATGCCGACCATGACGAGATCTCGACCACGCTGTGGGTCAACGACGGCGAGAGCTTCGGCGCCCCGACCGACGGCGACGCCAACACCGTGACCTTCGACTACGTGATCGGCTCGCGTCGCGACGACACCATCCACGGCACCGACGAGGGGGTCTATCTGGATGGCGCTCTCGGGCACGATCACCTGTATGGCGGCGCCGGCGACGACATCCTGCGCGGCGGCGACGGCTGGGGCGACGACGTCCTCGACGGCGGCGACGGCTTCGACATCGCCCTCTTCGATCAGGCATTCGGCGACTACCACATCGCCAATCTCGGCAACGGCCGCTGGTACCTGGACGGCCCCGGCGACGACGACACCCTGATCGACATGGAAGAAGCCCACTTCGCCGACGGCCGGATCCTCGATCTGCGCACCGGCGAAGTGCGCCAGGGCGAGGTCTTTCAGGTGCCCTCGGCGGAAACGATTCTGGGCGACGGCGATACCACGGTCGATCTCTCCTCGTCCCTGACGCTGACCGGTGGTGACGCGCTGCAGACCGGCACGACGGTCACCGACACCGGCAGCGAGGCATTGAGCTACACCCTGACGCCGGTCAGCCGCTGGTCGAGCGGCTATGTCATGCGAGTCACCCTGAGCAACCACGGCGACCACGCCGTCGACGCCTCGGACGTCGCCTTCGACCTGAACGCCGACCTGACCCAACTGTATAGCGCCACCCTGACGAGCCAGGACGCGGGCCACTACACGGTGACCCCGGACGGGGATGGCATGCTGGCCGCCGGCGACAGCCTGAGCTTCTCGTTCAAGGCCTATGCCGACGAGTCGGAGCTGCCGGAATCCCTGACCCTCGGTGGCCAGGCCGTCACGCTGGACGACACCGGCCTCTTCGCCACCACGGCGGTGGGCACGGTGGATGCCGACGCCCTGACCCGCGTTACCACACAGATCAAGAGCGAATGGTCGAGCGGCTACGTCGGCGAGGTCATCGTCGAGAACACCAGCGATGCCACGCTCGACGACATCTCCCTGGGCTTCGACCTGCCCAGCGGCTTGAGCGCGCTGTGGAACGCCCAGGTCGTCGACACGGACGGCAGCGGCCATTACGTCGTTACCGACGATACCCCGCTCAGCCTGGCCCCCGGCGAGACCTGGCGCTTCAGCTACAAGACCTACGACGCGGCCAAGTCACTGCCGACACAGCTGGATGTCGACGGCACGGCCACGGCTACGCTGGCGACCACGGCAGGCGGCGACGAATGGGTCGGCACCGACGGCGCCGACACTTTCGCCTTCCGGGCCACGCAGGCCTCGAACCCGGAGGCGCCGGACCGCATCCTCGACTTTCTGCCTTCCCAGGGGGACGTCATCGACCTGTCCGCCATCGATGCCGACCCGGCACAGGACGGTGATCAGGGTTTCATCTGGCGCGGCACCGACAGCTTCACCGGCCAGGCCGGCGAGCTGCGCCTGGCCGACGGCATGCTGCGGGGCGACGTCAACGGCGACGGCGTGGCGGATCTGGCCATCGAACTGACCGGAATCGGCGGCTGTCAGGACGACCAGGGGCTGATTCTGTAACGGGGAGTCTGTAACGAGAATGTGGCCGAGCGGTTGAAATTCGTCACTCACTTCCTATGGTGAAGGGGCGACGCGGTAACACGGCACCGGAGCCGGGACGGCTCCGGTCGCCACACCGAGCACCGGCCCGCTCGCCACCTCGGGAATGGGGTGACCCCACAGAAACGGATTTTGCACAAGGAGCGACACATGGATATGCGCCCGACTTTTACCCAGCCTGCTGGCAAAGCCCTTCTCGCCGCCCTGATCGCCGGCGGCCTGACGCTGGGCACCAGTGCCATGGCCGCCCCGCAGGGCCTGTATTCCGCCGACGAACTGACCGATGCCGAGGTCTACAGCAAGAGTAACCCGTCCGAGGACATCGGTGACGTCGAGGATGTGCTGCTCGACGACAACATGCAGGTGCGTGCGCTGGTGATCGACACCGGCAACCTGCTCGACCTGGGCGCCAAGCAGTACGTGATCGAGACCGGAGACTTCACCGTCGAGACCGTCAACGGCAATGATCTCGAGAACATCGCCTACAAGGTCCACGTCGACATGACCGAGAAGGAGATCACCCAGCAGCCCGAGTACACCAACGACTGGTGGACCCAGACCAAACAGGCCACCGCCAACGCCTGGGAAAACACCAAGCAAACTGCCCAGAGCGCCTGGCAGAGCACCAAGTCGGCCACCGCCTCGGCGCTGACCAATGCCGGCCAGGCACTCGACACGGCCGGCGAGAAGACCCAGCAGGCTGCCGAGGACACCGCGGACAACATGGACGGCGACAAGACGCAGTAAACGCTCGCCGACCTGCTTCTGCTCTAGAAAACGGAGCAAACAAGCAGCTCATAGAGAAGCACCGGGCCCGGCCACCGACCGGGCCTTTTCGTGTCCGCAGGCCTCGCCGGTGAGAGACGGTCACGTCAGGCGAGCGAGCGCATCCCGACCGGCCTTCTCGCGCTGGGCACCGGTAAGCTCGACGAGCCGGCCCTCGCGCATTTCCAGCAGGCGATCGGCATGCCCGAAGTAGCTGTCGTCGTGGCTGATCGCGAACACCGTGAGCCCCTGCGCGCGCAGGGCCGGCAGCAGGTCCCGGTAGAACACGCGACGAAACTGCGGATCCTGATCGGCGGCCCATTCGTCGAGCAGCAGGATCTGGCGTTGCTCGCAGACTGCCAGCAGCAGCGCCAGTCGCTTGCGCTGGCCCTGCGAGAGCCGGGTGGAGGTCACGCGCTGGTCGACGAACGCCAGCTTCTCGCGCATGCCCAGCCGGTCGAGCCAGGCATCGAGCAACTCGGGGTCCGCCGCGTTGCCTTCCGGCCCCAGCAGCCGGTCAAACAGATGGAAGTCGGTGAAGACGCTGGCGAAGCGCTGGCGGTAGGCCGTCCACTGCGACGCCGTCACGGCCACGCCGTCGAGGCGGATCTCGCCACCCTGCGGCCGGTAAAGCCCGGTCAACAGCCGGGCCAGCGTCGACTTGCCGCTGCCGTTGCCGCCGATCAGGAAGACCTGCTCGCCGCGCTGGAGGGTCAGGTTGATCGGCCCCACCGTGAACCCCGGCGTTGCACCCCCGTCGGGATAGCGAAAGGTCACGTCGCGCAGCTCCAGGGTCTGCCACTCGGCGTCCGGCTCTCGCGCGTCGAAGCCCTCGCGACGCTCGGCCAGCGCCAGCGATTCCAGCTTTTCAAAGGCTACCTGGGCGCTGAGCAGCGTGGGCAGCGCCCCCACCGCCTGGATCAACGGCGTGCGCAGAAACAGCAGGGTCAGCGAGTAGGTCGCGGCGACCGCCGTGTTCGCCCAGCCCAGGCCATTGGCCAGGTAGAACACCACGCCGATGGCACCGAGCATCATGATGTTGGCCCAGTTGTTGGCGCCGAGATGGAACGTATCGGCACGAATCACGTGATGGCGATACAGCCGGGCATCGCGATCGTAGGCCTCGTGGTAGAGCCGGCGGGCGCGGTGGCGGTTGAGGGCGAGCTCCTTGCGCCCCTCGATGACCGCCTCGTAGTCCTGTTGGAGCCGATCCTCGGCCTCGCGCACCGCCCGCAGATGCGCATATACCCGCGACACCAGCAGCCAGCCGACCAGCAGCGTCCCGGCGATCCAGGCCCCGGTGACGGCGAGCATCGGCCCCGAGAGATAGCCGAGATAGCCGATCGCGGTCAGCGACAGAACCACCCCCTGGACCAGTTCCGGCAGGCGCACGAAGGCGATGGTGACATTGCGCACGTCGCTCGCCAGGCTGGCCAGCAGTGAGGCACTGCCCAGCGCCTCGAGGCGTTCGATGTCGGTATCGAGGATGCGCTTGATCAAGCGTCCGCGCAGGCGATGCACGAAGTGATGGCCGAGCGTGGTCAGCGCCAGCTGGGCCGCCAGCGACACGCCCAGCAGCAGGGCCAGCAGCCCCAGGAACGCCGGCAGAGCGGATAGCGCCTCGGCGCTGGCGGCGATCAGCCGCTGGTTGATGAAGGCGATGATGCCGATGCCCAGCCCGGCGCTGGCCAGGCTGAGCAGCATCACGCCGATGAACGACCCGCGATACTCACGAAAGACGACACGCAGCAGCTCCATGGGACCCCCAATGATGTGACGCGCACACCATTGGGGAAAACACCACTCGCGTCAACGAATAATTCTCATTTGCAAAACAGGCACGCTGTTGTCATCTGTCCCGCCAGCGTGTCCTGCAGGCCAGATACGCCTGCCGTGCCTGTGCAGCCGTGGTCGGTGTCAGCCACAGCGACTCGCCCGGTGCCAGCTGGGCCAGCCGGGCACAGGCCAGCGGGGTCAGCGCCCCCAGCCGCGGATAGCCACCGATGGTCTGGCGGTCGTTGAGCAGCACGATGGGCTGGCCGTCCGCCGGCACCTGGATGGCGCCGAGCGGGATGCCCTCGGATACCATCCCCGACAGCCGGCAGTGCAGTTCGGGGCCGAGCAGGCGCACACCCATGCGATCGGCGCGGTCATCCACTCGCCATTCGCGGTTGAAGGCGGCGAACACGCTGTCGCCGCTGAAGTGGGCGATCTGCGCGCCGGGCACCAGCGCCAGAGTCGCCTCGGCCTCGGGCGGCAGCACCACGTCGCCGGGCAGCACGCGATCGGCGCGTCCCTGCCCTCGCCAGCCCAGGGTGTCGCCCGCAGCGAGCGCCCGGCCGTGGCCGTCCAGGCCGCCCAGCCCCTCGCGGGTCACGGTGGCGACACTGCCCATCACCGGCTCGGCGTCGATGCCGCCCGGCACCGCCAGATAGGCGCGCAGCCCGCGCACCGGTGCCGCGAAGGCCAGCCGCTGGCCTGCCTCGACGGCGAAACTGGTGTTGTTCGCCAGCGGGCGGCCGTCGAGCGTCGCCCCTAGGTCGGCCCCGGCCAGCGCCAGCGTGGCGGCGGCTTCGATGCGCAACTCCAGATCACCGATGGCGATTTCCAGCCCCGGCGCCTCGGGCGGGTTGCCCAGCAGCCAGTTGGCCCAGCCCAGCGATACCCAGTCCAGCGCGCCGCCCTGGGTCACCCCCAGGTGGCGCACGCCGAAGCGCCCGGCATCCTGGATCAGCGCCTGGGGACCGGCCCGTTCGACCCGCAGCCCCGGTGTTGTCGCGGCGGTCATGGACGCTCCTCCAATGGGGTCGGGTCGCCGCCCTGGGCGATGAAGGTCTCGCGATCGACAGCCTCGAAGCGCACCCGGTCGCCGGGACGCAGCAGGCTGTAGCCCTCGCGATCGCGGTCGAACAGCGTCACGGCGGTGCGGCCGAGAATGTTCCAGCCGCCGGGCGAACGCAGCGGATAGACGGCGGTCTGCCGATCGGCGATACCCACGCTGCCGGCGGCGACCTTCTGGCGCGGCGTCTTGAGCCGTGGCGTGGCCAGCGCCTCCTCGACCAGTCCCATGAAGCCGTAGCCGGGGGCAAACCCCAGCGCGAAGACGCCGTAATCCCGGGCGCAGTGGCGCTCGACCACGTCCGCCACTGTGGTGCCCAGCCGCTCGGCGATGCGCGGCAGTTCGGGTCCCACGCTCTCGTCGTACCAGACCGGGATCACGTGATGTTGGCCCTGATCCGCCGACGCCGGGGCCAGGTCGGCCAGCGCCGTGTGGATGCGCTCCCGGGCCTCGGCCGGGGTGAGCGCGGTGACATCGAAGTGAACCAGCAGCGTGGTATAGGACGGTACCAGATCGATCAGCGGCGGGCCGAATGCCTTGCGCAGCGCGCTATCCGCGGCGGCCAGCCAGGGCATGTTGGCCTCGTCGATGGCGTCGAAGAGCCGCACGATCAGAGAGTCCATGCCCACCGTCTCGAGTCGCGGCGTCATGCGGTCTCCAGCGCCTGGAAGGCCTCGCGGATGGCACGCACCGCGGCGATCGACTCGGCGTTGTCGCCGTGCACGCAGAGCGTGTCGGCGGACAGTCGCAGCTGGCTGCCGTCCTCGGCGGTCAGCGGCTCGCCACGGGCCAGCGTCACCGCCTGGGCGACGATCACCTCCGGGTCGTGGTGCACGGCGCCGGGACGCCGCCGCGAGACCAGATGGCCGTTGGCGTCGTAGGCACGATCGGCGAAGGCCTCGAACCACAGCGTGACGCCCATCTCCTCGGCCAGCGCCCGGGTCGGGGCGGGATCGGCGGTGGCCATCACCAGCAGCGGCAGTGCCGGGTCGTAGGCGCGGACCGCGCGCATCACGCCGCGCAGCAGTGCGGGGTCGCGGGCCATGTCGTTGTAGAGTGCGCCGTGGGGCTTGACGTAGGCGACCCGGCCGCCCTCGGCGCGACAGAGGCCGTCCAGCGCGCCGATCTGGTAGAGCAGCATCGCCTCGACCTCCTCGGGCGAGCAGGCCAGCGAGCGGCGGCCGAACCCCTGCAGGTCGGGATAGGCGGGATGCGCGCCGATGCGCACGCCGCTGGCCACCGCCAGGGCCACGGTGCGGCGCATGATGTCGGGGTCGGAGGCATGGAAGCCGCAGGCGATGTTGGCGCAGTCCACATAGGGCATGACCTCCTCGTCGAGCCCCATCGTCCAGTTGCCGAAGCTCTCCCCCATGTCGCAGTTGAGTAGCGGGACGGGCATGCGGTGTCCTCACGTGATTGTTGTATCGAAACCCGGCCGGGAGCGTCCATGCCGGGATTTCCACTGTAGAAATCCCGGCATGGGCGGGTCCAATCGTTTTTCGTGATGCCGAGTATCGAGGGAATTTTTCATTCCCGCGGACAGGACAAAAATCGTTGACGCCATGGAACGCCCGGGGGAAGAATTCCTGACATACGTATCCCCACCCGTCACCAGCAAGGAGCCGACCATGCCCGTCAGCGATCCGTTCCACCTGGCCGTTCAGGTCCACGATATCGACGAAGCCCGCCGCTTCTACGGCGAGTTTCTGGGCTGCCCCGAGGGCCGCTCCTCGGAGCGCTGGGTCGACTTCGACCTGTATGGGCACCAGTTCGTCTGCCATCTCAACCCGGCGATGAAGGACGCCCGCGAGAGCAGCCACAAGAACCCGGTCGACGGCCACGGCGTGCCGGTGCCGCACTTCGGCATCGTGCTGGAAATGGACGCCTGGCAGACACTGGCCGACAAGCTGCGCGCCCACGGCGTCGAATTCGAGATCGAGCCCTATGTGCGCTTCCAGGGCGAGCCCGGCGAGCAGGCCACCATGTTCTTCTACGATCCCTCCGGCAACGCCCTGGAGTTCAAGGCCTTCAAGGACCGCGACGGTCAGCTGTTCAGCAAGGCCTGACCGGGCGTCGCATGGTCGACTTCAAGGAACTCGAGGCCTTCGTCTGGGTCGTGCGGCTGGGCTCGTTCCGCAAGGTGGCCGCCCGGCTGCACCTCACCCAGCCGTCGATCTCCGATCGCATCAATCGCCTGGAGGCGGCGGTCGGCGAGACCCTGCTCGAGCGCAGTGCCCGCCCCATCCAGCCCACGCTGCGCGGTCGCGAATTCTTCACCCATGCCGAGCGCCTGCTGGAAAGCCGCGAGGAGGCCCTGCGGCTGTTCCAGAACGAGGAGACGTTTTCCGGCACGTTGCGCCTGGGCATCATCGAGACCATTGCCAACAGCTGGTTTCCCGAGTTCATGCGCCGGCTCGCCCAACGCTACCCGCAGCTGACGCTGGAACTGACCGTCGACATTTCCCCGCAGCTCCATCAGCGCCTGGCCGACAACGATCTCGACATGCTGTTCGCCATGGACGGGGCGGCGCCGGGCCTGGCCGTGGAGGAGACGCCGCTGTGTACCTACGCGATGGGCATGTTCATCGCGCCCCAGCATGTCGACCGGCTGCGCAACGAAGGGCCGGGGTCCCTGCCGTTCATCTCCTTTTCCAAGCAGGCCAGACCTTACACGGAACTGGTCACCTACCTGACCGAGCAGGGCCTGGATGCCCCCCGGATTCACTGTGCCAGCACGCTGATGACCATTGCGCGGATGAGCATCGAGGGATTGGGGATTGGCGTGCTGCCGGTCTCCACGGTCGCCGACAGCATCCGCCGGGGCGAGCTCGTGCGTCTGGGCTTGCCGCGCCCGCTGCCGGCCATGATCTACGAGGTCATCTGGCGCAGCACGAACTACCCCCGCTTCAGCCGCAGCGTGGCCGACCTGGCTCGACAATGCGCCGACCGTTACGACCGCGACCATGCCGATGACAGCACGTTGCCGCAGGTGAAAGTCTGGGCCGATACCGGGAATAAGAATTAACGATTTGACGCTCGACCGCGGGCGCCGGAAGAATGAATCGGCACCGTTATCAACAACAACATGAGGTTTCTGCCATGCGCTATTCGCTGTCTCCGCTGGCCGTTGTGCTGGCCGCCGGCGCCCTGTCCGCCACGACATCCGCCCTCGCCGCCGATCAATGGAACCTGGCCACGCCCTACGGCGATGCCAGTTTTCACACCCAGAACACCAAACAGTTCGCCGAGGACGTCAGAAAGGCCACCGATGGCGAACTGGACATCACCGTGCACAGCGGCGGCTCGCTGATTTCGCATGCCGAGATCAAGCCTTCGGTCCGCCGAGGCACCGTCCAGGCCGGGGAAATCTTCCTCTCCACGCTGTCCAACGAATCGCCGATCTACGAAGTCGACACCCTGCCGGGCCTGGCCAACAGCTACGACGACGCCTACGCCCTGTGGCAGGCGTCCAAGCCGATCATCACCAAGCTGTTCGCCGAGCAGGGACTGATGCCCCTGTACGCCGTGCCCTGGCCGTCGCAGGGCATCTACACCGACTTCAAGCTGACCGACGCCGACCAGTTCCAGGGGCTGCGCGTGCGGGCGCCGAACATCAACACCCAGCGCTTCGTCGAGAACCTCGGCGGCATCCCCACCGAGACCGAGGAAGCCGACATCCCCACCGCCTTCAGCACCGGCCGCGTCGACGCCATGATCACCTCGGTCTCCACCGGCAAGTCGATGGCCGCCTGGGACTACGTCTCGAACTTCAGCGACGCCAACCTGTGGTTCCCCAAGAACATCGTCTTCGTCAACAAGCGGGCCTTCGACCGGCTCGACGATGCCGAGCAGAAGGCCGTGCTCGCTGCCGCCAAGCAGGCGGAACGCCGCGGCTGGCAGATGAGCCGCGACGACCGCGCCGAGAGCGTCAAGGCGCTCGAGGCCCACGGCATCACCATCAGCAAGCCGCAGGGCGAGCTCAAGAAGCAGCTTCAGGCCGCCGGCGACAAGCTCTTCAAGAGCTGGCAGGAACGCGCCGGCGAGCAGGCCAAGCAGCTGGTCGCCGACTACCGCCAGCGCCAGCAGCCCTCCGAGTGATACCCCGGGGCGGCGCCCGGCGCCGCCCTTGCCCTCGCACGACGCATTCCGTGTCGTCCTGTCTGCCATCGACACGAGGCCTTCGTCATGACGTTTCGACTTGCCAAACTCTACAAGCTGGGCGCCTGGGGAGCCGCGCTCTGCATGCTGGCCATCTGTGGGCTGGTCACCTTCCAGGTCGTGCTGCGCTGCATGGACGGGCTACTGGTGCTCGCCGGTGCCGAGCGGACCGGCTGGGAAATCGGCGGGGTCTCGGAGATCGCCGCCTACCTGCTGGTCGGCGCCACCTTCCTGAGCCTGGCCTACACCTTCGTTCACCATGCCCACATCCGCGTCACGCTGGTCATTTCGCGCCTGCCGGCAACCGTGCGCGTCTGGGTCGAGGCGGCCTGCCTGGCCGTGGCCCTGGCACTGACCGTCGTCCTCGGCCGCGGTTTGATCACGCTGATCGGCGAGAGCCTGGAGTACGGCGACCTCTCCTCCGGCCTGCTGGCCATCCCCTTGTGGATTCCGCAGTCCGTACTCGCCATCGGCGTCGGCCTGCTGTGCCTGGCGCTGATCGAAGCGCTCATCGCCACGCTGCATACGGCGTTCACCGCCCCGAGTCACTACATCGCACCCGAGCAGCACGAAGAGGTCGGCGGCGAATAGCCTGCAACCTCACCACACCCACGGCTCGCTCCCACGCCAACCCACAACGAGGAGACCGCTTCCGTGCTGACCCTCAGCCTTGCCACGATCGCCGCCCTGGCCCTGCTGCTGGGAGGTGGCGTGTGGATCGCCTTCGCCCTGCTGGGCACCGGCTGGATCGCGCTGTCGTTCTTTTCCAGCTTCGACCCGGGGCCGATCCTGGCCTCCGACTTCTGGGGCGCCAGCTACGGCTGGGATCTCACCGCCCTGCCGATGTTCGTGTGGATGGGCGAAATCCTCTTCCGCTCGGGGCTTGCCGACAACATGTTCCGGGCCTTGGCCCCCTGGCTGAACCGCATTCCCGGCCGCCTGCTGCATTCCAACATCATCGGCAGCGGCCTGTTCGCCGCGGTGTGCGGCTCCTCGGCGGCGACCTGCGCCACCGTCGGCAAGATGACCCTGCCGGAACTCGAGCGCCGCGGCTACGACCCCAACCTAGCGATCGGCACTCTGGCCAGCGCCTCGACGCTGGGCCTTTTGATCCCGCCGTCGATCATGATGATTGTCTACGGCGTGGTCACCGAGCAGTCGATCTCGCGGCTGTTCATCGCCGGCATCGGCCCGGGGTTGCTGCTGCTCGGCCTGTTCATGACCTATCTGGTTGGCTGGTCGCTGCTGGTCGGCGAGCGTCAGGGCCGCGCCGGCCGGCGCGAGGCCGCCACCACCTTCGGCGAGAAGCTGCGCGGCAGCCTCCAGCTGATACCGCTGCTGATCCTGATCGGCGGCATCCTCGGCAGCATCTACGGCGGCTTCGCCTCGCCCACCGAGGCGGCCTCCGCCGGCGTGGTGCTGTCGATGCTGATCGCCCGCGCCAACGGCCACTTCGACAGGGCGATCTTCCTCGATTCACTGTTCGCGGCGATCCGCACCGCCTGCATGATCGCCTTCATCATCGCCGGTGCGTCCTTCCTTTCCTCGGCGATGAGCTTCACCCAACTGCCGATGAACCTGGCCAACGCCATCGCCACCCTGGGGCTCTCGCCCACCGCGCTGCTGGTGATCCTGACCCTGTTCCTGCTGGTGCTGGGCTGCTTCCTCGACGGCATCTCGCTGATCCTGCTGGTGACCTCGATCATCATGCCGCTGATCGAGGCCGCCGGCTTCGACCTGATCTGGTTCGGCATCTACCTGGTGATCGTCGTCGAGATGTCGCAGATCACCCCGCCGGTGGGCTTCAACCTGTTCGTCATCCAGGGCATGACCGGCAAGGACATCCTCACCATCACCCGGGCCACGATCCCCTTCTTCCTGCTGATGATCGTCGCTATCGCGCTGATGCGACTCTTCCCGGGGATCGCGCTCTACCTGCCCCAGGCGATGAACTGAACCGTTCCCGGCCCCCGGCGGGCATCAGCCGGGGGAACCGGCGACGCTCAGTCTTGCTCGACGACTCAGCGCGCAAACACCACCGTGCGCCCCTGGTGCAGGAATACCCGTCGCTCGATGTGATAGTCGATCGCCCGCGCCAGCGTCAGGCACTCGATGTCGCGACCCTTGGCGACCAGGTCTTCCGGATAGTGGGTGTGATCGACCGACGCGACGTCCTGGGTGATGATCGGCCCCTCGTCGAGGTCGTTGTTGATGTAGTGGGCGGTGGCGCCGACCAGCTTGACGCCCTTCTCGTAGGCCTGGTGGTAGGGCCTCGCCCCCTTGAAGCCGGGCAGCAGCGAGTGGTGAATGTTGATCGCCCGGCCGCTGAGCAGCTCGCACATCTCGGGCGAGAGCACCTGCATGTAGCGGGCCAGGATCACCAGTTCGGCGCCGGTCTCCTCGATCACCGCGCGGATCTGCGCCTCCTGCTGCGGCTTGGTGTCGGCGGTGATCGGGAAGTGGTGATACGGCAGATCGTGCCAGGCGGCGAGCGGTTCGAGATCGGGATGGTTGGAGACCACCGCGCGGATGTCGATCGGCAGCTGCCCGATGCGATAGCGGTAAAGCAGGTCGTTGAGGCAGTGGTCGGCCTTGGAAACCAGAATCACCGTGCGCGGCCGGGTGCCGGGCGCGGTGAGCTCGAACGTCATGTCGAATTCGGCGGCCCGCGTCGCGAAGGCCGCCTCGAAGGCGTCGGCATCGAAGCCGTCATGCTCGGGGCGGAATTCGGCGCGAATGAAGAAACGCTCGCCCAGACGCTCGTCGAAGGATTGCAGCTCGGTGATATAGCAGCGCTGTTCCTTGAGAAAGCGCGTGACCACATCCACGGTGCCCAGCCGGCTGGGGCACTGGGCGGCAAGGATCCAGGTATCGGGGGTGCGGCTCATGACGCCTCCTGCTTGTGATTGTTGATGGTCCGTCGTGCGACGGTACGCCAGTGCCGGCCGCCGTTGCCGGCAACCCGACGAAAGAACAAGAGGGCGCCGTGGCGCCCTCTCGAGGTGCTGCCTGGCGGGCTGGTGCGTCAGCGACCGGATGCCTCGACCGCCAGGCCGTACTCCTCGCCGGCATCCACCAGCCAGCGGTAGCAGTAGTCGGCGAAGCTGCGACGCAGGACCAGTTCCCAGCGGTCCTCGTCCGGCCGCCGCAGGATGGCGGTGGCCTTGCCGAAGATCGTGGTCACGCCCTTGCCGGCCGGGAAATGCCGAGGATGGACGTCATACGGCGTGGACTTCATCAGCACCTCGCGGGCCCGCGGCCCGGAGAGCTCGACGAGCGTCTGCCCGCCGCTGACGTCGACGATGGCGAAGTGGGCATCGCCCAGGGCATCACGCAGACGCTTCTCCAGGGAGTACGCCTCACCCTCGGGGACGATGACCAGCCACTCGTCCGGCGACAGCCACTGGATCGAACGTTCGCCGTCGGCATCGTGGACCAGCGCGCCGGGGCGTGCCGGCAGGCTGACACCCAGCACCTCGCGCACCGCCTCGTCGAGGACGATGGCCCCGCCGCGCAGGATCAGATGGCCGAGGAAGGCCCGCTCGCGCAGTGTCACCCCGGGGTCGGCGGCCGAGCGCCGGGCGCGCTCGGCCAGGTTGCTGACGGCCAGCGGCGACTCGGCGTCGACGGCAGTGGCCGGGCGGCTGTCGAACATACGCACATCAGACATGCTGGCGCTCTCCCTTGGGATCATAGAACACGGTGCTGACAATCTCGGCGGCATGGACCTTGCCGTCGACCATCGGCAGATAGACGGTCTCGCCCATGCGATGGTGGCCTCCCTTGACCACCGCCAGCGCAAAGCCGCTGTCGAGTATCGGGCTGTAGTAGCTGGAGGTGACGTGGCCGACCATGGTCATGGGGATCGACTGCTCGGGATCGAAGACGATCTGCGCGCCCTCTTCCAGCACCACCTTGGGATCGTGCGGACGCAGGCCGACCAGCTGCTTGCGATCGACACGCCGCGTGTCGGGGCGACTCAGCGCCCGCTTGCCGATCCACGGGAACGGCTTGTCGTAGCCGATCGCCCAGTACATGTTCAGGTCTTCGGGGGTCACCGAGCCGTCGGTGTCCTGACCGACGATGATCAGTCCCTTCTCGGCACGCAGCACGTGCATGGTCTCGGTGCCGTAGGGTGTCAGGTCGTATTTCTCGCCGTGCGCGAACAGCGTCTTCCAGACGTGCATGGCGTAGTTGGCCTGGACGTTGATCTCGTAGGCCAGCTCGCCGGTGAACGAGATGCGGAAGACCCGCGCCGGCACACCGGCCACGTTGCCTTCCTTCCAGTCCATGAATTTGAAGGCTTCCTTGTCGAGATCGATGTCGGTGATCTCGGCCAGCAGCTTGCGCGCCTCGGGACCGGTGACGGTCATGGTCGCCCAGTGGTCGGTCACCGAATTGAAGTAGACCTCGAGTTCCGGCCACTCGGTCTGATGCCAGATCTCCAGCCACTCCAGCACGCCCGCGGCGCCGCCGGTGGTGGTGGTCATCAGGAAGTGGTTGTCGCCCAGGCAGCTGGTGGTGCCATCGTCCATCAGCATGCCGTCGTCCTTGCACATCAGGCCGTAGCGGACGCGGCCCGGGGCCAGCTTGGCCCACTTGTTGGTGTAGACCCGACCCAGGAACTCGCGGGCGTCCGGCCCCTGGATGTCGATCTTGCCCAGCGTCGAGGCATCGAGGATGCCCACGCCCTGACGCACCGCCAGACACTCGCGGGCCACCGCCTCGTGCATGCTCTCCTTCTTGCCGTTGACCGTGCGCGGGAAGTACCAGGGGCGCTTCCACTGGCCGACGTCCTCGAACTCGGCGCCGTGCTCGACGTGCCACTCGTGCAAGGCGGTATAGCGCTCGGGATCGAACAGCTCGCGGCAGTGGCGGCCGACGATGGCCCCGAAGGTCACCGGCGTGTAGTTGGGACGGAACACCGTGGTGCCGGTCTCGGGGATGGTCTGGCCGAGACAGCGCGCGGCGATCGCCATGCCGTTGATGTTGCCCAGCTTGCCCTGATCGGTACCGAAGCCCATGGCGGTGTAGCGCTTGACGTGCTCGATCGACTCGAAACCCTCGCGGGTGGCGACATCGATGCCCGCCGCGGTGACGTCGTTCTGCAGGTCGACGAACTGCTTGGGCGCGCGCAGCGTGGGCTTCTCGTGGGGCACCTGGTAGAGCGCCACGGCCGGCGACTCGCGATGGGCACTCGCCCGGGGCAGGTTGACCGACGCCGCCGGGAAGCCACCCGCTTCGGCGGCACGGTTGCCGGCAGCGACGCCGTCCTCGAGTACCGCGTCCAGCGCGTAGACGCCATGGGCCCCGCCCGCCGGCGTCATGCCCGTCACGTCGCCGGGCACGAAGCCGAGGATGTCGTCGCGCCACACGGGCCGCGTGCCGGTGTGCGAGGACAGGTGGATCACCGGGCTGTAGCCACCGGAGCTGGCGATGGTGTCGCAGGCCAGCTCCTCGGCCTTGCCGGCGACGCGGAAGCCGTCGATGTCGATCTGTGCCACGCGGGCGCCGCTGACGCGCTTGTCGCCCTTGGCCTCGATCACCGCGCTGCCGGTGATGATGCGGATGCCGGCGGCCCGGGCCTGTTCGACCAGCTCGCCGTCGGGGTTGTCGCGGGCATCGGCGATCGCCACCACCTCGCGGCCGGCTTCCTGCCAGTCGAGCGCGGCACGATAGCCGTGGTCGTTGCTGGTGGAGAGCACCAGCTTCTGGCCCGGGGCCACGCCGTAGCGGCGGATATAGGTGGATACCGCACCGGCCAGCAGATTGCCCGGCACGTCGTTGTTGCCGTAGACCAGCGGCCGCTCGTGGGCGCCGGTGGCCAGCACCACCTGGGCGGCACGCACCCGGTGCAGGCGCGAGCGCGACTGGCGGCGACCGTCGACACGCGGCGCGACGTCGGCGAGATGCTCGGTGCGCCGCTCGTGCAGCGTCACGAAGTTGTGGTCGTGATAGCCGTTGGCGGTGGTGCGGGCCAGCAATGTGACGTTGTCCAGCGAGGCCAGCTCGTCGATCGCGGCATCCACCCAGCGGGTGGCCGTGTCGCCGTCGAGGGTCTCGCGGCTATCGAGCAGCGAACCACCCATCGCCTCCTGCTCGTCGCAGAGGATCACCCGCGCGCCGCTGTAGGCCGCGGCCAGCGCCGCCGACAGCCCGGCCGGGCCGGCACCGATCACCAGCACGTCGCAGTGCTGATTCATGTGATCATAGATGTCCGGATCGGACTCGACGGGGCTGCGCCCCAGCCCGGCCGACTTGCGGATGTATTTCTCGTAGGTCATCCACATCGACGCCGGCGCCATGAACGTCTTGTAGTAGAAGCCCGGCGGCATGAAGGACCCGCCCAGCTTGCCGACCGAGCCCATCAGGTCGCGCTGAACGTTGGGCCAGCCGTTGGTGCTGCGCGCTTCCAGGCCATCGTAGAGGGCCTGCTGGGTAGCACGCACGTTGGGCACCTGCGCCGCTTCGCTGGATCCCAGCTGGACCACGGCGTTGGGCTCCTCGGCGCCGGCGGCGACGATGCCGCGCGGCCGCGAGTACTTGAAGCTGCGGTTGACCACGTCGACGCCGTTGGCGAGCAGCGCCGAGGCCAGGGTGTCACCGGGATGGCCGGTATAGCGCTTGCCATTGAAGGTGAAGGTCAGCTTGCGCGTACGGTCGACCCGACCGCCCTGCGCCAGACGAT
This sequence comes from Modicisalibacter sp., assembly GCF_055145905.1. NCBI lineage: Bacteria > Pseudomonadati > Pseudomonadota > Gammaproteobacteria > Oceanospirillales > Halomonadaceae > Modicisalibacter > Modicisalibacter sp. The sequence continues at coordinate 20,695 of NZ_JBSREH010000001.1, forward strand.
TGGGCTGTGATGATGACTGGCTCATGCCTGCGCTCCCTTGACTGAGGCCACGGCGGCGTCACTGGCGCCCACGGTCTGCTGGCCACCGCTGGCGGCCTGCACGTTGCCGGCTTTCTCCCCACGCGCCAGGCTCTCGGCGGTGATCGTCGGCTGCTCGCCCATCTTGTAGGTCTCGAGGATGGCGTAGGTCACCGTGTGACGGGTGATGTTGAAGAACTTGCGGCAGCCCACCGCATGCACCCACAGCTCGTGGTGGATGCCGCGCGGGTTGTCGCGGAAGAACAGGTAGTCGCCCCACTCGGCGTCCGAGCAGGCGTCCGGGTCCGCGGGGCGGGCGATGTGCGCCTGGCCCTTGGCATGGAACTCCTCTTCCTCGCGGTGCTCCTCGCAGTAGGGGCAGTAGATATGAAACATGGTGATCTCCCTTAGTGCGCTACGCCCGCGGCGCCATGCTCGTCGATCAGTGCACCGGTACGGAACCGGTCGATGGAAAACGGCGCGGCCAGCTTGTGCATCTGGCCCTTGGCCAGCGACCAGGCGAACACGTGCCCGGAACCCGGCGTGGCCTTGAAGCCGCCGGTGCCCCAGCCGCAGTTGAAGTAGAGGCCCTTGACCGGCGTCCGCGAGAGGATCGGACAGGCATCCGGGCAGGTGTCGACGATGCCGCCCCACTGGCGGTTCATGCGCACCCGCGAGAACATCGGGAACATCTCGACGATCGCCTGCAGGGTGTGCTCGACGGTCGGGTAGCTGCCGCGCTGGCCGTAGCCGTTGTAGCCGTCGATGCCGGCGCCGATCACCAGGTCGCCCTTGTCGGACTGGCTGATGTAGCCATGGACGTGGTTGGACATCACCACGGTGTCGAGAACCGGCTTGAGCGGCTCGGAGACCAGCGCCTGCAGCGGGTGCGATTCCAGCGGCAGCTGGAAGCCGGCCATCTTGGCCATCACCCCGGAGTTGCCGGCGGTGACGCAGCCCACGGTCTTGGCGCCGATATCGCCGCGGTTGGTATGCACGCCGACCACCCGGCCGTCGAGGATCTTGAAGCCGGTGACCTCGGTGTTCTGCAGCAGGTCGACCCCCAGGCTGTCGGCACCCCGGGCATAGCCCCAGGCCACGGCATCGTGACGCGCCACCCCGGCACGCGGCTGCCAGGAGGCGCCCATGACCGGATAGCGGGCGTTCTTCGAGCAGTCCATGATCGGCACCAGCTCCTGCACGCCCCTGGCATCCAGTACCTCGCTGTCGATGCCGTTCAGGCGGTTGGCGTTGACCCGGCGCTGGATGTCGCGCATGTCCTGCAGGGTGTGGCCGAGGTTGAGCACGCCGCGCTGCGAGAACATCACGTTGTAGTTGATGTCCTGGGAGAGCCCTTCCCACAGCTTCATGGCGTGCTCGTAGAGCGCCGCGGACTCGTCCCACAGGTAGTTGGAACGCACGATGGTGGTGTTGCGCGCGGTGTTGCCGCCGCCCAGCCAGCCCTTCTCGATCACCGCGACATTGGTGATGCCGTGCTCCTTGGCCAGGTAGTAGGCGGTCGCCAGGCCGTGCCCGCCGCCGCCGACGATGATCACGTCGTATTCCTTCTTGGGCGTGGGGTTGCGCCACTGGCGCTGCCAGTTCTCGTGGTGGCTGAGCGCGTGCTTGACCAGCCCGAAACCCGAATAGCGTTGCATGGATTCTACTCCTGCTGGTGAAGGCGGTTAGAGAGCCGACTCGGTCTCGCGCGGCGCCGCGGCGACCGGGGCGTCGTAGACCGGATGCCGCGCGCACACGGCGGCAACCTTGTCGCGCACTTCGGCTTCCACGGCCTGGGTGTTGCCGCGCTCGGCCAGCACGTCGAGGATGTCGCAGATCCAGTCGGCCAGCTCGGCGCACTCCGACTCGTCGAAGCCGCGGCTGGTCACCGCCGGCGTGCCGATGCGCAGCCCCGAGGTCACGAACGGACTTTCCGGGTCGTTGGGCACGGCATTCTTGTTGACGGTGATGTGGGCGCGGCCCAGCGCGGCGTCGGCGTCCTTGCCGGTGACGCCCTGCTTGATCAGCGACACCAGGAACAGGTGGTCGTCGGTGCCGCCCGAGACCACGTCGTAGCCGCGCTCGAGGAACACCGCGGCCATGGCGCGGGCGTTGTCGAGCACGCGCTGCTGGTACTGGACGAACGCCTGGCTCATCGCCTCCTTGAAGGCCACCGCCTTGGCGGCGATCACGTGCATCAGCGGTCCGCCCTGCTGGCCGGGGAACACCGCCGCGTTGAGCTTCTTGACCAGCGCCTCGTCGGCGTTGGCGGACAGGATCAGGCCGCCGCGCGGGCCGCGCAGCGTCTTGTGGGTGGTGGTGGTCACCACATGGGCATGGGGCAGCGGGCTCGGATAGAGGCCGGCGGCGACCAGGCCGGCGACGTGGGCCATGTCGACCAGCAGGTAGGCCCCCACCTCGTCGGCGATGCTGCGGAAGCGCCGCCAGTCCACCACCCGCGCGTAGGCCGAGAAGCCGGCGATGATCAGCTTCGGCTTGTGGCTGCGTGCCAGGCGCTCGACCTCGTCGTAGTCGATCTCGCCGGTCTCCGGGTTCAGGCCGTACTGCACGGCGTGGTAGTGCTTGCCGGAGAAGTTCGGCGCGGCGCCGTGAGTCAGGTGGCCGCCATGGGCCAGGCTCATGCCCAGCACGGTGTCGCCCGGCTTGACCAGCGCCATGAAGGCCGCCGCGTTGGCCTGGGCGCCGGAGTGCGGCTGCACGTTGGCGTAATCGGCGCCGAACAGGTCGCAGGCGCGGTCGATGGCCAGCTGCTCGACCACATCGACATGCTCGCAGCCGCCGTAGTAGCGCCGGCCCGGATAGCCTTCGGCATACTTGTTGGTCAGCTGCGTGCCCTGGGCTTCCATCACGGCCCGGCTGGCGTAGTTTTCGGAAGCGATCAGCTCGATGTGCGCTTCCTGGCGCGCCACTTCATCGGCGATGGCGGCGGCGATCTGGGAATCGAAAGCGGCAAGACCCACCTGGTTCATGACGGACTCCTCATTGTTGTGGTGGTCAGACGGTCTCTTGAATCTATCGGCAAGCGGCAGGCGGTAAAAATTTGAAATCCTTATGCTCGGATAACCGCTGCCCGGCTTGGCCGGTCCATGCCTCGATTAAAGGGGAGCCGGCCCCGCGAGGATTGAATAAATGCGACAGGCTTGCTGAATATCCAGACCGCTTCGGCATCGGCGCATGATGGCGACCGACCGCCGACGCCGGGCCGGCGCCGATGCGCTATGGGCCGCATGAGCCGTGATGAAGAGGCGATACGCCTTAGAGCGCCGGGCGGCCCTCGACGTGCAGGAAGAAGGGATCGACTCGATCGCGGCCGGTCTCGCTGGCACGCTTGCGCATTTCCGACGGGGTCGCGCCGAACGTACTACGAAAGTGGCGGGAAAAATGCGCGGTATCGGCGAAGCCGCAGCGCTCGCCGATCTCGGTGATGCTCTTGCCGGTGTAGTGCAGCAGCCAGAGGCCGTAGCGCAGGCGCAGGTCGCGGGCGAACTTCTGCGGGCCGACACCCAGCGTCTCGCGGAAGCGGCGCTCCAGGTTGCGCCGCGAGGTGCCCACCCGCTCGGCCAGCACATCCATCGACATGGCCTCCCCCAAATGCTGTTCGAGCACCGCGAGAGCGCGACGCACCAGGCGGTCCTCGACCTTGCCGAAGACCACCGGCTGGGGCTGAGGCTGAGCGCCGGCCCGCGCCTCCTCGAGCAGCATGATGTGCAGGCTCTTCATGGCCCACGCCTTGCCCAGGTGGCGCTCGATCAGGTAGGCCGCCAGATCCGCCGACGCCGCCCCCCCGGCACAGGTGATGCGGTCGCCGTCGTCGACGAACAGCCGATCGGCCACCGGCTCGATGGCGGGAAAGCGCTGGATCATGTCACGGTGGTGATACCAGCTGACGCAGCAGCGCTGCCCGGTCATCAGGCCGGCCTGAATCAGGGCGAAGACCCCGGTGCACACCCCCACCAGCGGAACCCGGGCCGCCGCCGCCCGGCGCAGATAGGCCAGTGCCGTGGTATCCGTGCGGGCCTTCTCGTCCTGCACGCCGCCGATGACCACGATATAGTCGAACTCGGCCGGGTCGCGGAACGTCTCGCAGGGCGAGACGGCCGCACCGCAGCTGGACACGGCCGGCCCGCCGGTGCTGGTCATGAAGGTCCAGTGGCAGCGCAGCTGGCGCGAGCGGTCGCCCTCGTCGGCGGCCAGGCGCAGGCAGTCGACGAAGGCGGCGAAGGGCATCAGCGTGAAGCGGTGCAGCAGGACGAAGCCAACCGACAGGGGTTCATCCCGGGAAGAGAGGCTCATCGTCGCTCCTGGCAGCATGGTGCGGTGTCCCGCGGCCCGAGGCGGGCCGACCGATCGCCCTATCCTGCCATCCGGCCGCGTGGCACGGAAGCACACGACAGGACAGCACCGAACGACATGCCGTGCGGAAGGCGACTTCCAACAATGACACTCAGTATTCGCGTGGTCGAAAGATGACAAACATACCCACCGACCTGCTAAGGACCTTTGTCACGATAAAGGACCTGGGCGGGTTCACCAGCGCCGGCGAGTTGCTGGGCCGCTCCCAGCCCGCCATCAGCCTTCAGATCAAGAAGCTGGAGGAACTCCTCGACACCCGGATATTCCTGCGTGGCTCCAGCCTCGAGCTGACCGAGGACGGGGAGTATCTGTATCGGGCGGCCCGACAAATCCTGGAAATCAATGACCAGGTCATCGCCAAGGTCAGAGGGGAAAGCATCTCGGGGAAGGTCCGTCTGGGCATACCCAACGACTTCGAACTGGCCTTTCTGCCCAAGGCGCTGAGGAACCTCTCGAGGGTCTATCCCAATATCGTCATCGAAGTGGACTGCGAGATCAGCAAGGTCATCCTGCAGCGATACCAGAAGGGCTACTATGATATTGCCCTGGCCATGGAGCGGGTACGGGAGGACGAGGACCGGGATTCTCGAGACTACCGGGTGGACAAGCTCGAATGGGTCTACAAGGAGCGCCAGCTTCTCGACCCGCATGAAGGGCCGCTACCCCTGATCGCCTATCCCCAGGGGTGCATCTATCGCGCCATCATGGAAGAAGGGCTACAGCGCCAGCAGGCCCCGTATCGGTTCACCTACACCAGCACCAGCCTTCTCGGCATCTTCTCGGCCATCGAGGAGGGGCTGGGGATTTCGGCCATGGCCAGCTCGGTCATCCCCGACCACCTGAAACAGGCCAGAAGCAACTGCCTCCCCGACCTGGGCCAGGTATGCATCGGGCTCTACTACAAGGAACGGGAAATGAGTGTGGCGAGCCGCCATGTCCTCGACTTCCTGCGCTCCGGCCTTGGCAACATGTAGCCCTGGCAGGGCCTTTCCACGCCGTCGGGCGTCCGGAAAGGCCCGCCGTGTCAGCTGAAGGTGGCGGCTATCCGGCTGATGCATTCCTCCAGGATCCACTCCCCCTTCTCGGCGGAGGCCTTGAGCGGTGACGACAGGGTCCCCGACTCCGGCACCCAGCTGGGATCGGGCGGGAAGACATCGTAGGGCGGAAATTCCGCCGGCGGGATATCCAGGGCCCGGGACATGTCCACGAGCTCCGGATGAATCTTGAGCATGATCGAGGTTTCCAGCACCCCGCCATGCTCCACGGCCCATCCCGAAAACCCGTCGGGAAAGACCTTGCCGATCGTTTCCTCGCTGATGAAGTCCCAGTAGGAAAGCAGGATCACCTTGATGTCGATTCCCGCGAGCCTGGCCTGCCGGACGGCTCTATCGGCGGCCTCGACCAGGCACATGGAGTTCTCGAAATGCCCGTTGATCAACAGGAACTCCCGATTCCCGTGCTCGACGAAGGCCAGGATGACGTCATGAACGTAATTCTCGAGCGACTGGCTGCTGACACAGGTGGTTCCCGGGAAGAAGTTGCCGCCACCCGATTTCACCTGGGACTTGTACCCATAGGCGATCGGCGGCGACACCAGCATGTTCTGCGCGCTCTCGGCGACCCGGCAGGCAATGTAGTCAGGTATCAGCACGTCCGGGTTGAGCGACATGTGGGGGCCATGCTGCTCGATGGCCCCCACGGGGATGATGATTTTCCTGTCACCGTTCGACACCAGTCTTTCGTAGGAAACCCAATCCAGGTTCTCGACCTTGCACTTCATTGTTTTCGCCTCCGGCATACCCCATGCATTGAACGATCAGGTCATGCTTCCCTCCATGGGGCCGCGTGTTCACTGGCCCCATGGAGACAAGCACCACGGCCACGGATTCCTCAGACCTTCGACAGCGCCGCCCGACTTTCCACCGGATTCACCCGTGAATTTCCCAGCAGGTAATATGCCACACCGGAGACCAGGATGGTCGGCAGACTGGCCGTCGTGACCGCCGCAATCCCGGGGAAGCCGTAGGACAGGCCAAAGTACACGCACAGCCCCAGTGCCAGGCTGGTCACGCCGACCATGTTCCATCCATTGCCGTAGCTGTAGACGCCACCCTGCTCCCTGAACAGATCCTGTTCGTTGAGTCGCCCCCTGCGGATCAGAAGGTAGTCGACCAGGATCACCGTCCACAGGGGAATGAACAGTCCACCGATGACATTCAGGAAGGCCTCGAAGTACCCCAGGAAGGACGAGTAGAAGATGGGCGCAAAGCAGAGCGCCAGCTGAACCAGAGCCACGAACAGCAGGGCCTTCTTGGGGTTCCTGACGTTAAGGCTGCCCACGACCCCCATGCCGGCACCGTAGAGAACGGTCACATTCGTACTGATGGTGGCGAAGATGAGCACCAGGAAGGAGACCAGGCCCAGGCCCAGGGCGGCCATGGTCGAGCTGGGATCCGAGTTGTTGGGGTCGAAGTTGCCCGTCTGCAGGGCTACCCCGATCACCCCCAGGGCACCGATCACCATGAACCAGCCCTGGCCGATGTTGATCCCCAGCCAAGTGCCCACGGTCGCGCCCTTCGACGTCTTCGAGAAGCGCGAGAAGTCGGCGATCTGCGCCCAGGTCCAGCTGAAACCGAAGGCCAGGTCGATATAGAAGGCCCACGTATGACCGGGGTCGTCGATGGAGAATGCCATGACGTCGCCGAGATCCCACTGCGTGAACACGATATAGGTTTCCCAACTCCCCAGGATGAGAAGCAGGATGCCCGAGATCCGCTCGAGATAGCGGATGGCCTCATGCCCCACCAGGGTGATGACGCCCTGCACGACCGCGGTCAGCAGGATGCCGATCACCAGCGGCCAGGTATCACCCGGCTCGCCATAGGCGGGCCACCCCCAGGCGTGTGAAAACACGAATGTCAGCGAAATGGCAGCAATATAGCTGTTAACGCTGGGCCAGCCGATCAGCACCATGAACTGGGCCAGGCCGGTCATCCTGCCGCCTTTTGCCCCCAGACACGGCCTGGAGACCGCCACGGTAGTGGCCCCGTAGCGATACCCGATATAACCGATTGCCGCCCAGGGGATCATCATCAGCGGCAGCCAGAGCAGGCTGTACTGAAGCACGAAGCTCATGCCCAGCGCGGCGGCCATCCCGCCAAAAAACCAGGAACCGGTATTGATCCCTGAACCGAACCATGTCCAGACGGTATCCACGAATCCATAGGTTCTTTTATCGGTACTTATTTTTTCCAACCCATATTCACTATATTTCTTGTTATCACTCATGGCTTTCACTCCAACACCATTGGAAAAAAGGGGAGCCCGGCTCCCCTTTTAATCGTTCACTTGATGATATTGTGCTCCGGACCGTACGGGAATCCGGTGATATTCTCGGCCCCGTGCTCGTTGACCACCAGGATGTCGTGCTCGCGGTAGCCGCCGGCACCGGGCTGGCCTTCCGGGATCATGATCATCGGCTCCATGGACACTACCATGTTGGGCTCGAGCACGGTCTCGATATCCTCGCGCAGCTCGAGGCCCGCCTCGCGGCCGTAGTAGTGGCTCAGCGTACCGAAGGAGTGGCCGTAGCCGAAGGTGCGATACTTGAGCAGGCCATGTCGGGCGAAGATCTCGTTGAGCTCGTGGGCGATGTCGCAGCAGCGCACGCCGGGCTTGATCAGCTCCTGACCGCGGCGATGGACCTCGCAGTTGGCCTGCCAGAGCCGCAGGTGCTCGTCGGAGGCATGCTCGCAGAACAGGGTGCGCTCCAGCGCCGTGTAGTAGCCGGAGATCATCGGGAAGGTATTGAGACTCAGGATGTCGCCGGGCTGGACACGGCGGCTGGTGACCGGGTTGTGAGCCCCGTCGGTATTGATCCCGGACTGGAACCACACCCAGGTGTCCATCAGCTCGCTGTTCGGGTAGGTCCTGGCGATCTCGCGCACCATGGCGGCCTGCCCGGCCAGGGAAACTTCATACTCAGGAACCCCGGCGGCGATGGCATCACGCACGGCCACGCCCCCCACATCGGCGATACGCGCGCCCTGGCGAATCAGCGCGATCTCCTCGGCGGACTTGATCATGCGCATCTTCATCGTCGGCACGCCGATATCGACCAGTTCGACATCGCCCAACGCATCCAGCAGCTTCTGCTTGTTCTGCAGGGTCAGGTGGTCGAATTCGACACCGATTCGCCGGCGGCCTTCGCACAGTTGTTTGACGGCCTTAAAGAAGTTGTCCTTCTGCCAGTCGGTGTAGACGATGTTGTCGCCCAGGCGATTGCGGCGATAGGGCTGGCCGCCATCGATGTTGGCGGTGACGGTGGTGAAGGTGTCCTGAGTCACCACCAGGCCGTAATCACGACCGAACTTGCAATAGACGAAGTCACTGAAGTAGTTGATGTTGTGATAGGAGGTCAGTACCACCGCATCGACGGACTGCTGGGCCATGTAATCCCGCAGACGGCTCAGGCGCCCCTGCATCTCCTCGTCGGAAAAGGTGGGAACGACCTTGTCACCATTGGGGATGGAAATCAGCGAAGGGAGTTGCATCTTGTTCTCCTTGGGTCTTTCAAGCGACTTTCAGGGTGGGTCGGCTGTCGATCTTCACCAGCAGGTCATCGTCTTGCGGTGAAGAGGACTTTTCCGAAAACTCGAAGACACGCATCGTGTAACGCGCCTCGAGAATCTTGATCAGGCGACAGATATGGTTGAAATCCTCGCTGTCCGTCTCGAACTCGAATCCCAGAAACCGGGTCCCGAAGACGTCGACGACATAACAGCGAGTGAGCTTGCCGATCAGGGCCATGTCCTTGCGCAGACCTGCCGGTATCAGGTCCGCCTGCGGGGTGGCTTTCGCCCTGAACATGAGTTTCCAGACTTTCATCTCGGCCGCCTCGCCATGCGTGTATTACGACTATCGGCAGCCCGGGCAAAGCCGGCAAATGACTAGTCCAAATATGCTCATTTGCGTTCGCAAATGGGCCGCTTGCGGCCCATCCGGGGTGGCCCGCAAGCGGCTGAAATCGTGGTGGAAACGACGCGTTCATGAGGACAGGCGGGAGGCGCCGACCCAGGCTCGAAAGAGGACCGGGCCGGCAAGCGTCGGAATGGCGTGAGAGACAGGGGGCACAGCGCCCGCCATCGTGCCGAGGAATGCAAGTTGCGGCCGGGGCACCCGGTTGCCGACAATGGCTTCTCTCGCGGGCTGCGCCAGCCGCCCGCGCCCGCCTCGTCACGACACAGGAAGAAAAGGATCACGCATGCTCGGCGAACTCTTCGCGGTGATGGCCCCCGTCTTCTTCGGCGCCAGCCTGGGCTTCGGCTGGGTACGGCTGGGCCACGACTACCCGGTCGAGTTCGTCACCCGGCTGGTCTTCAACATCGGCACGCCGACGCTGATCCTGGCCTCGCTCAACGGCGCCGACATCGACCCCGGCAGCTTCGGTCGCACCCTGCTCGGCACGCTGCTGGTCATCGCCGCCATGGGGCTGGCCAGCCTGGCGATCGCCCGGATGCTGGGCAAACCGTGGCGCACCGTGATCCTGCCGACGATGTTTCCCAACACCGGCAACATGGGTCTGCCGGTCACCCTTTATGCCTTCGGCCATGCCGGCTTCGCCTACGCCATCACGGTGATGGTCTCGGTCTCGCTGGTCCAGTTCACCTTCGGTACTCTGCTGTCGAGCCGCAGCGGCCGCCCGCTGCGCTCGCTGGCCCGCACGCCGGTGGTCTACGCCATCCTGATCGCCACGGCAATGCTGCTCACCGGCACCACCCTGCCGGCCTGGCTGGCCAACACCGTGGAGCTGATCTCCGGCTTCAGCGTGCCGCTGATGCTGATCACCCTCGGCGTCTCGCTGGGGCGGATCCGTGTTCGCAACCTGGCCGCCGGCGTCCACTTCAGCCTGCTGCGCATCCCGGCGGCGGCGCTGCTGGCCTATGCCGTCGGCCACCTGCTGGGCCTGCCGCCCCTGGCCCAGAGCGTGCTGGTGCTGCAGATGAGCATGCCGGTGGCGGTGTTCAACTACCTGTTCGCCCAGCGTGCCCGCCGTGAACCCGAGTTCGTCGCCGGCCTGGTGCTATGCTCAACACTGTTGTCGTTTGTCTATCTGCCGGTGCTGCTGGCGGTGATGATGTGACGGCCGGCTCGGCGGCGTGGCATCCAGGCACCACCGGCGCGCTGTCGTGGAGTGTGCCGCCATGTCGCTTTCCCCTGCCCCGTTCGACGAGACGTCCGCCCCGAGGTTGACTCGCCGTCGTCTGCTGGCCGCCCTGCTCGCCCTCGGCCTGCTTCCCGTGTTCGGCCCGCCGGGGCGATCCGCGACGACCAATGCCATGCCGGTGCGGCTTGACGGCTGGCTGCTCGCCCCCGGGGATCGCTGATGCACATCGACCTGGCGAGCTACGCCGCCCGGGATCCGCTGGCGGATGTCTGCATCATCGGCAGCGGCGCGGCGGGGCTGACCCTGGCCACCCGGCTGGCCCGGCGCGGGCGGCACGTGCTGCTGTGCGAGGGCGGCGATCAGGTGTTCACCGAGCGCTCCCAGGCGCTCTATCGCGGCGAGAGCGTCGGCGATCCCTACATTCCGCTGGATGCCGCGCGACTGCGCTTCTTCGGCGGCTCGACCAACCACTGGGGCGGCATGTGCCGGCCCCTGGATGCCTACGACTTCACCGCCAAGCCGGCGGACCCGCGCACCGCCTGGCCGATCGGCCATGACGACCTGGCCCCGGCCTACCCGGCGGCCGCCGAGATCCTCGAGGTCTCGCCGATTCCGCCGGACACGCGCATCCCGGGACTGGCGCTCAAGCGCGTGCACTTCTCGATCGGCCCCGCCACCCGGCTCAAGGACAAGTACGCCGACGAGGTCGCCCGCTCACCGCACCTGCACTACAGCCGGAACACCAACCTGTTCGGCCTGGAGACCCGCGACGGCCGCATCACCGGTGCTGTGGTCAGGAACTACACGGGCGGCACGTATCGCCTCCGGGCGCGATACGTCGTGCTCGCCTGCGGCGGCATCGAGAACTCGCGGCTGCTGCTGTGGTGCAATCGGCAAAGCGGCGGCCGGGTGATCCGGCAAGCCGCGACGCTGGGTCGCTACTGGATGGATCACCCGCACGCCACCCTGGGCCGGGCCCTCGTCTTCGCGCCGGCGGCCCTGGGGCTCGACGCCAGCCAGAGCGTGTTCCTGGCCCCCACCCCGGCGATGCTCGCCACCCGGGGCGTTCTCAACTGCGGCCTGCGCCTGCACCGCATGAGCCCCGAGGACGGCGAGGCGCTGGCCACCCATCTGGCCCTCATCGCGCCCCGCCTCGGCGAGCGAATGCGCCGGCAGCCACCCGGCTCGCGCTGCGGCGTGGTGCTGCGCGCCGCCTGGGAGCAACAACCGCATCCCGAGAGCCGGGTCGAGCTCGACGACGATGACCGCGACGCCCTGGGCATGCCGCGCTCGAGCCTGGTCTGGCGCAAGACCGCCCTGGACCATCACACCGTGCGCGAATGCGTGCTGACCCTGAACGACTACCTGCGTCGCCGCGACATCGGCCGTGTCCAGCTCGAACCGTGGCTGGCCGACGACACCCTGCAGTTCCCCGAGGACGGCGAACTGGCCGGGCGTCACCACATGGGCGGCACGCGCATGGCCGACACCCCCGAGCAGGGCATCGTCGACCGCGACTGCCGGGTGTTCAGTCAGGACAACCTCTACATCGGCGGCTCCAGCGTCTTCCCGTCGAGCGGCCACGCCAACCCCACCCTGACCCTGGTGCAGCTGGCGGTACGCCTGGCCGATCATCTCGACGCCCGGCTGGGCTGACCCCGCCCCCCAACGACAAAGGGCCACGCGATGGCGTGGCCCGTGGCTCGGGAAACGGACGCTTATCTCAGCTCTCGCTTTCGGTCTCGTCCAGCACGTAGTCGGCCTTCACCGGACGGCGGATCCACAGCGGATCGCTCCAGGCAGTGTCGCCGTCGGCGTCGTCGACCTCCAGCGCCACCCAGCCGTCGGCATCGCCGGGGATGGTGAAGTCCAGGGTCGCCTTGTGACCGTCGAGCTGGCGGGTCTCGAGCACCTTGCCGCCCCGGCCGATCAGCCGCGCCTCGGCCAGACCGTCGACCGCCTGTACCTTGACCGACCAGTGGCCCTCGGCATCGCCGGCCAGGCGCAGGGTGTCGCCGAACAGCCGCTCGACGGGGAACAGCAGCGGCCCCTGAGTGGCGTAGGCATGGCCGTCCTTCAGCGCCCGCGCGAAGCCGTCGACGCTCAGCTCGCCCGGCACGTGCGCCATCATCCGCATGCGCCCGGTCAGCTGGTTCCAGACGTCATGGGTGTCGGTGCCGGCGGTCAGGTACATTTGCAGCCCCTGGTCCCACAGCTGGTGGACGCTCTCGAGCGTCCTGGCGTTGTCGACCTCGGCGTTGAGCTCGACCAGATCGAAGGCCGGCGTGAAGCCGCCGGGCACCTTGTCCTCGGCCAGGTTGCCCAGGTAGCCGTAGCCGTTGTAGGGATGGTTGGTGGGCACCACCTCGGCGCCCATGCGCCGTGCATCGGCGATGATCGTCTGGACGTCGGCGGTGCCGGGGTCGACCTCGAGCCGGCTGTCGAGCGCGATCGGGAAGGGGTTCATATGCCCCCACGACGGCGAGATCTCGATCGACGGAATGAACGGCACTCCACGCTGCTTCGACAGCGTCGCCATGGTGTCGAGGTTGGCGGTCGAGTCGTGGTCGCTGACGAAGGTCAGGTCGAGGTCGGTGGCCAGCTGCGCGCGCACCACCATCTCGGGCGGCGTCACCCCCTCGAGCATGTTGGCGTGATGGTGCAGGTCGGCGCCGTACCAGTGGCGCTGGTTGGGCTCGGCCAGGCGCTCGATCCCGACGTTCCGCTCGAGCGTCTGGCCGGCGTCGAGGCTCACGGCCAGAGTCTGCGAGCGAGCGGTGAAGCCCGCACCGGCGTTGACCGCCAGCCGATAGTCGCCGGGGGCCAGCGACAGCTCGGCATGGCCGACCGGGTCGAGCCGGGTGAAGAAGGTCTGCTTGCCGAGGAACTCCACCGGCGGCTGATGGCCCTCCTCGATCGTGATGCGCGCATCGCGCGGCGTGCCGCTGCCCGTTTCCGCCACGTCGAGCGACAGCGTGCCCGGCCCGGCCAGGGCGTCGAAGGTCAGCGAGCGCTGCGCCCCCTTGGCCAGCGAGACCTCGACCCTGTCGCTGTTGGCATAGCCTTCGCCCGTCGCATAGAGCGCGTAGTCGCCGACCGGCAGGTCGATGGCGAAATGCCCCGTGTCGTCGGCGAGCGTCCAGGCATAGGGGCTGCCGGCCTTCTCGACCATCACCAGGCCGCTGGCCGGCACCTCGCCGTCACGCCCCTCGAGGGTGCCCGCGACATGACCGCTGTCGTGCCCCTTGCGGGCGATCTCGCTGGCCACCACCGGTGCCAGGTCGCCCTCGGGCACCACCTGCAGCCCGCCCTCGAAGGTCCGCGACTCGCCCGGCGCCAGGCCGTGCTCGAGATACAGATCGCGCCCGCCGTAGTTGATGCGGTCGAAATAGGGCGCGTGCAGGGCGATCGCCCAGTCACGGTCATACCCCACGAAGCGGTCGGTCAGGGCGTCGTCGGCCGGGGTTTCCTTGGCATCGCCGAGGCCCGGCACGCCGAAGCGATAGCCGGTATCCGGCCACAGGGTGAAGCCCGAACGCAGCTTTTCCAGTGGCGTGTCGCCACGGTTGTCGAGGGTCGTCTCGAGATGCACCCGGTCGCTGCCCGCTTCCAGGGTGTAAGTGGTGGTGACCATCGCCTCGCCGAAGTTGCGGGCGATCTCGATCACCGCCCGCTCGGGGGAGCGCTCGACGACCCTGATCGTCTTGCCGTCGTTGGGCCACGCCGACCAGTTGTTGGGGATGAAGTCGGCGAAGGCGATGCGATCGAGGTCGATCTTGCCGCCCTTGACCGCCGCCAGGTCGACCAGGGTGCCGCGCGGCACGCCCCAGGGCGGCTGGGAGGCCACGGCGATCGAGAAGGCCAGATGATCGTTGGCCACGGTGATGTCCTCGGCGGCAGTCGCCTCGCCGTCGGGAATCGGCGTGGCGCCGCGGGTCACGCTGACCTGCGCCTGGGCACTCGCGGCAAGCAGGCCCAGGGCCAGCCCGACCCACACCGGGCGGGAAAGCATCGAAAAGCGTCCGTTCATGGCAGGACTCCCTTGCATATTGGTTTTTTATGGAAATCGTCGCCATTTATCATGCTGTATTTTGATCGAACGTTCAAATTACCCCGCGACGACGAGTCTCCCGCCCCACGTGCGCTTCCCGCGCCAAACGGGTAGCCTCGAGTAACGGCCCCGGAACACCCCGGGGCAGTACGCCAAGCCGTCACGACAAGGACAAGGAAGCGCCGCGATGGACCCGATGCTCTGGTTGACCTATGTGGGCGTGATCACCGCGCTGATCGCCTTTCCCGGGCCGGTGGCCCTGCTCTGCACCAGTCAGGGGCTGCGTCACGGCCGACGCCGGGCCCTGTTCACCATTGCCGGCGGCATCGTCGCGGCGCTGGTGATGATGTCGCTCTCGGCGATGGGGCTGGGGGCAGTGCTGGCCACTTCGGAAACCGCCTTCACGCTGCTCAAGTACCTGGGCGCAGCCTACCTGATCTACCTGGGCGTGCAGGCCTGGCGCGCACCCCCGGAGCCCCAGACCCTGGCGGCGCACGAGGCGGAAGACGCCACACCGGTCAGCGCCTGGCAGCTGTTCCGGCGCGGCTTCACGGTGGGTATCAGCAACCCCAAGGATCTGCTGTTCTTTGCCGCCCTGTTTCCGGGTTTCATCGATCTCGGCGCGCCCCAGGCGCCGCAGTTCGCGATCCTCGCACTGACCTGGCTGGTCATCGACGGTGGCCTGATGACGCTCTACTCCTCCCTCGGCGAGCGCCTGGGCCGCTGGCTGGGTACCCGCCGCCGGGTGCGCCGCTTCAACCGCCTCACCGGCGGGCTGTTCGTGGTGGCCGGCGGTTCGCTGGCCGGCACCCACTGAGAGGGTGCTTAAAAATTACTGCGCTAGCCCATACTGCGTTGAAATCAGTCTCGAAATGCTCATTTACCCGCTCGCAAACTCCGCGTTCTCGACTGATTTCGTCTTGTCTGGCCGTCGCTCGTGACTTTTGTAAACACCCTCTACGCATCCTGTACCCATGAAAAAACCCCCGGCCGAATGGCACGGGGGTTTCTGGCTGCCCGGAGGCCGGGCCGGCAAGTCCGCTTACTTGCGGCTGAGCGCGGCACCGAAGCGCTTGTTGAAGCGCTCGACGCGGCCACCGGTGGTCGCCTGCTTCTGCTTGCCGGTGTAGAACGGGTGGCAGTTGGAGCAGACGTCCAGGGAGAAGTCCTCGCCGGAGGTGGAGCCGAAGGTGTGAGTGGCACCGCAGGAGCAGGTCGCGGTAACCGTCTTGTATTCCGGGTGGATACCTTGTTTCATCGTGAGCCTCGTTAAACGGTGTGCCGCCACCCGATCCGGGAAACCGGCCCCGATCTGCTTTACTCGGCGAAGCGTCGTTGGAATCCCTCTCAGAATGCTCATTTACTTCATGTAAACTGCGCGTCTTCGAGGTATTCCGCCTAGCCGCGCCATCGTCAGCAACGATCGTGGCTCGGTTTCCAGCCCGTCGGGCACCGCACACGGGTTGAGATAACCGGTTATCGTTCTCGCCACCCCGGATGCGTCGACGGTCGACGACGGGGCGCAAGAAGGCGACGCATCATAGCAGAGACATCAGTGGAGGCCAATTGTCCAGCCCTTCTCCCGGCAGCGGCGTCGCCGTGCTCGGCGTGGCCGTGCCCACGCCGTTGCGCCGCCTGTTCGACTACCGCCCCGGTGCGGCGGCCCCCGAGGGCGGCTGGCAGCCGGGGCTGCGCGTACGGGTGCCGCTGGGACGCCGCGAGGTGGTAGGGGTCGTCGTGGAATGTCGCGCCCACAGCGAGCTGCCGCTCGACACCCTCAAGCCGATCGTCGCCTGCCTGGACACCCAACCGCTGCCCGCCGACTGGCTGTGGTTGTGCCGCTTCACCGCCCGCTATTACCAGCACGCGCTGGGCGACACCCTGCATCAGGCCATGCCGGTACTGCTGCGCCAGGGACGGCCGCTGGAAGCCCGCACCCGCGAGCGCTGGCAGCTGACCGCCGCCGGCCGCGACACGACCGCCACGCAGCTCGGCCGGGCCCGCCGTCAGGCCGAGCTGCTCGAACTGCTGCGCCAGCATCCACGCGGCGTGGTGCACTCGGTGATCAGCGCCCAGGGGTTCAGCCGGGCCCAGCTGCAGGGCCTGGCCGACAAGGGGCTGGCCGCCGCCACCGAGGAGCCGCTGACCGCCGCGCCGGCCCCGCGCCAGGGCGGCCTGCTCGCCGAGCCGGCACTGACCCTGAACCGCGAGCAGGCCGCGGCATTGGCGGCGCTCCATGACGGACTCGAGCGCTACCACCCTTGCCTGCTGCAGGGCGTCACCGGCAGCGGCAAGACCGAGGTCTACCTGCAGCTGATCGAGGCCGTGGTGGCCCACGACCGTCAGGCGCTGGTGCTGGTGCCCGAGATCGGCCTGACCCCGCAGACCCTGGCCCGCTTCCGGCGGCGCTTTCGGGTGCCGGTGGTGGCGCTGCACTCGCAGCTCACCGACGCCGAACGCCTGGATGCCTGGGAAGCCGCCCGCGCCGGGCGTGCGCCGATCGTCATCGGCACCCGCTCGGCGATCTTCACCCCGCTGGCCCGGCCCGGGGCGATCATCGTCGACGAGGAGCACGACGGCTCATTCAAGCAGCAGGACGGCCTGCGCTATCACGCCCGCGACCTGGCGATCATTCGCGCCCACCGCGAGGGCATTCCGGTGGTGCTGGGCAGCGCCACGCCCTCGCTCGAGAGTCTGGTCCAGGCCCGCGCCGGCCACTATCGTCACCTGCAGCTGACCCGCCGCGCCAGCCACCACGCGCCGGCCCGGCTGGAGCTCGTCGACCTGCGCGGTCGCCGCCGCCAGGGCGGCCTGGTCCCGCCGGTGATTGACGCCATCCGCCAGACACTCGCCGGCGGCAACCAGGTGCTGGTGTTCATCAACCGCCGTGGCTTCGCCCCCACCCTGGCCTGCCACGCCTGCGGCTGGCTGGCCGAATGCGACCACTGCGACGCACGACTGACCCTGCATCGCCAGCCACCGCAGCTGACCTGCCATCACTGCGAGCGCCAGCGCCCGCTGCCGGATGCCTGCCCCGACTGCGGTAGCGCTGACCTGCGCCCGCTGGGCACCGGCACCGAACGCAGCGAGGAGACTCTGGCGGCGCTGTTTCCCGAGGTCGCCGTGCACCGCATCGACCGCGACAGCACCCGGCGCAAGGATGCCCTCGAGCAGACCCTGGCGGAGATCCGCCGCGGCGAGCCGGCCCTGCTGGTAGGCACGCAGATGATCGCCAAGGGCCATCACCTGCCCCACGTCACCCTAGTGGTGGTGGTCAACGCCGACGCCGGGCTCTACGCCAGCGACTTCCGCGCCCTGGAGCACAGCGCCCAGCTGCTGGTGCAGGTGGCCGGGCGCGCCGGGCGCGCCGAACGCCCGGGCCGGGTTCTGGTCCAGACCCTGCACCCGGAGAACCCGCACCTGCGCCTGCTCGCCGAAAGCGGCTACGACGCCCTGGCCGAACAGCTGCTGGAAGAGCGCCGCGCGGCCGGCCTGCCGCCCTACCGCCACCTGGCCCTGCTGCGCCTGGAGAGCCCCCGCGAGGCCGACGCCACGCAGCTCGCCGGCGAGGCCGCCGCGGCGCTGCGCGACTGGCTGGCGTCGCACGCCCTGGCAGTGGACTGCCTGGGCCCGGTGCCGGCGCCCATGGAGCGACGCCAGAACCGCTACCATGTGCAGACAATGCTGCGCAGCGAACGCCGCGGTCCCCTGCACGATGCCTGCGCCTGGCTGGCCCGCTGGCTCGAAGCGCAGCCCGGCGCGCGCCGGGTGCGCTGGTCGCTGGACGTGGATCCGCAGACGCTGGCCTGAGCGCCGCGCGCATCAGGCCGGCCCGAAGCCAATGTTGTGGGTTTAAAGCCGGCCCGCAATTGCCGATAATGAGCGCCCATGCTCCAGGGCTCCCCCTGCAAGAGCGACGCTTTCCACGCCGGTGCCGCGCGTCACGTCCATGCTGTCGACCGCGCCGCTGACCCGGGCCACAGGACACTGCACGCAAGCCACATGAAAGAGACCATCATCGCGCTGCTCGACGAGGCGCTGGCCGCGCTCAAGCAGCAGGGCCTCGTGCCCGCCGACACCGCTCCCCGCTACAAGGTCGATCCCACCAAGGACAAGGCCCACGGCGACTACGCCAGCAATCTGGCGATGACCCTCGCCAAGCCGGCGGGCAAGCCGCCCCGCGAGATCGCCCAGGCGCTCGTCGACGCCCTGCCGGACAGCCCGGCGGTGCGCCACGTGGAAATCGCTGGCCCCGGCTTCCTCAACTTCTTCGCCGCCACCGACGCCGTGGCTCAGGTGGTGAAGGCGGTACTCGAGACCGGCGACACCTTCGGTCGCAGCCTGACCGGCGCCGGCGAGAAGGTGCAGGTCGAGTTCGTCTCCGCCAACCCCACCGGTCCCCTGCACGTGGGCCACGGTCGCGGCGCGGCGATCGGCGACTGCCTGTGCCGCCTGCTCGAGGCCACCGGCTACGACGTGACCCGCGAGTTCTACTACAACGACGCCGGCGCCCAGATCCAGAACCTGGCGCTCTCGGTCCAGGCCCGCGCCCGGGGGCTCACCCCCGATGACCCGAGCTGGCCCGAGGACGGTTATCGCGGCGGCTACATCGTCGACGTGGCCGAAAGCTACCTGGCCGGCGAGACTGTCGACGCCGACGACCAGCACGTCACCGCCGCCGCCGACCCGGATGACCTCGACGCCATCCGCCGCTTCGCGGTGGCCTATCTGCGTCGCGAACAGGACCTGGACCTCAAGGCCTTCGGCGTCGAGTTCGACGTCTACTTCCTCGAGTCCTCGCTGTACCGCGACGGCAAGGTCGCGGCCACCGCCGAGCGCCTTACCGACAAGGGCCACACCTACGAGCGGGACGGCGCCACCTGGCTGCGCACCACCGAGTTCGGTGACGACAAGGACCGGGTGATGCGCAAGACCGACGGCGACTACACCTACTTCCTGCCCGACGTGGCCTATCACCTGGACAAGTGGCAGCGCGGCTTTACCACCGTGATCAACGAGCAGGGCGCCGACCACCACTCCACGGTGACCCGCGTGCGGGCCGGGCTGCAGGCGCTGGAAGCCGGCATCCCCCAGGGCTGGCCCGACTACGTGCTGCACCAGATGGTGCTGGTCACCCGCTCCGGGGAAGAGGTCAAGCTCTCCAAGCGCGCCGGCAGCTACGTCACCCTGCGCGATTTGATCGACGAGGTCGGCCGCGACGCCACTCGCTACTTCCTCGCCGCGCGGCGTGCCGATTCGCAGCTGACCTTCGACATCGACCTGGCCCGCTCGCAGTCCAACGACAACCCGGTCTACTACGTGCAGTACGCCCACGCGCGCCTGTGCAGCGTGATGCGCAAGGCCGAGGCCGACGGGCGGCCCTTCGACCACGCCGAGGCCATGGACAGCCTGGCGAGGCTCGAGAGCGATCAGGAAAAGGCGCTGATGAACCGGCTGGCACGCTACCCGGAAGTAGTCGAGCATGCCGCCGCCAACCGCGAACCGCAGCAGATCGCCCAGTACCTGCAGGATCTCGCCGCCGATTTCCACACCTGCTACAACGCCGTCAAGGTCATGGTCAACGATGCACCGCTGCGCAACGCGCGCCTGGCGCTGGGGCTGGCGACGCGCCAGGTACTGCGCAACGGCCTCGACCTGCTGGGCGTGAGTGCACCCGAGGAGATGTAAGCCATGGCTCGCAGCGCCGCCGCCGGCAGCAATCGCCGCCGCAACGCCACGCCCCGCAAGGGCGCGACGACACGCAGCAAGAAGCCGGCGTCCTCGGCACCGTCACGAGGGCTGCGTGTGCCCGGCTGGCTGTGCGGCCTGATCGGCCTGGTCGCCGGTTTCGCGCTCGCGCAGTACTTTCAGCAGAGCGCTCCACCGGTGGCGGCGCTGATGCCCAAGCCGGCGACCCAGCAGGCCAGTGGCACGGCAGCCGCACCGGCCGGGAGCAAGGCCGCCGACAAGAGCGCGGCCGAGGCCGGCAGCAACGAACCGGCCATGCCGACCTTCGAGTTCTACACCCTGCTGCCGGAATCCGAGGTCGTGGCGCCCAAGGTCGAGGCCTACCAGTCCACGCCTCGCCCCGGAACCTCGACGACGACGAAGAAGGGCGACAAGGCCGCCAAGGCGGCCAGCTACATGCTCCAGGCCGCCTCCTTCCGCGACATGCCCGACGCCAAGCGGCTCGCCGGGCGCCTCAGCGACCTGGGCCTCAAGGCCAAGATCTCCGACGTCAAGGCCAACGGCAACCAGACCTGGCATCGCGTGCAGGTCGGCCCCTATGACGACACCCGCGAGCTCAGCCGCGCCAAGGACCTGATGGTCACCCAGGGCATCGAGCCGCTGATGATCCGCCTGCAGCAGTGACCCGGCCAGGCACCGTCCGCCCGTCTCGGCGGGCGGCCGCCGGATACTCCCCGATAGCGCGGCCCGGTGGCCGATTCCTCGCGACTGAAGTCGCTCCCACGGCCAGGCTCGGGATGACCAGCCTGCCGAAGAGATCGCGGCTGGCCAGCCGTGCCTGGCCGGCCGCACCTAACCGGCCGTGCTTGACCAGCCGTGCTTGATTTCAGGCCCTGCCGCCCGCATCTCCCCTGCTATCCATTTGAGCGAGCATCGGCCCGGCCCGATGCACCATTCGTCATCGGGCGACCCGTCGGCGTCGCCCAGCAACGGAGCTTCCCGCGCTATGACCACTATCGTTTCCGTGCGTCGCAACGACCAGGTCGCCCTGGCCGGCGACGGCCAGGTGTCCCTGGGCAACACGGTACTCAAGGGCAATGCCAGCAAGGTGCGCCGCCTTTACCGCGGCCAGGTGCTGGCCGGCTTTGCCGGCGGCACCGCCGACGCCTTCACGCTGTTCGAGCGCTTCGAGGCCCAGCTGGAGAAGTACCAGGGCCACCTCACCAAGGCCGCGGTCGAGCTGGCCAAGGAGTGGCGTACCGACCGCGCCCTGCGCCGCCTCGAGGCGATGCTGGTGGTGGCCGACAGGACCGCCTCGCTGATCATCACCGGCAACGGCGACGTGGTGGAGCCGGAGTACGGCGTGATCGCCATCGGCTCCGGCGGCAACTACGCCCTGGCCGCCGCCCGCGCGATGCTCGACAACACCGAGCTCTCGGCGAAGGAGATCACCGCCAAGTCACTGGATATCGCCGCCGACATCTGCGTCTTCACCAACCACAACGTCGTCCTCGAGGAGCTCGCCTGACCATGTCCCAGATGACCCCCCGCGAGATCGTTCACGCGCTCGACCAGTTCATCATCGGCCAGCACGACGCCAAGCGGGCGGTGGCGATCGCCCTACGCAACCGCTGGCGGCGCATGCAGCTCGACGACGAGCTGCGTCCCGAGGTCACGCCCAAGAACATCCTGATGATCGGCCCCACCGGGGTGGGCAAGACCGAGATCGCCCGCCGTCTGGCCAAGCTGGCCCGGGCGCCGTTCATCAAGGTCGAGGCGACCAAGTTCACCGAGGTCGGCTACGTCGGCCGCGATGTCGAGTCGATCATCCGCGACCTGGTCGAGATGGCGATCAAGATGGTCCGCGAACAGGCCAAGGAAGAGGTCGGCCACCGCGCCGAGGACGCCGCCGAGGACCGCATCCTCGACGCCCTGCTGCCGCGCCCGCGGGGCAGCGAGTACGACCACGGTCGCGACGACTCCGCCGCCCGCCAGGCCTTCCGCAAGAAGCTGCGCGAGGGCCAGCTCGACGACAAGGAGATCGACATCGAGGTCACGCCCCAGGGCGCCGGCGTCGACATCATGACCCCGCCGGGCATGGAGGAGATGACCAGCCAGCTGCAGAACCTCTTCTCGAGCATGAACAAGCAGAAGACCGAGACCAAGCGGGTCAAGGTCAAGGATGCCTGGCAGCTGCTGCGCGACGAGGAGGCCGCCAAGCTGGTCAACGAGGAGGACATCAAGCGTCGCGCCGTCGAGGCGGTGGAGCAGAACGGCATCGTCTTCCTCGACGAGATCGACAAGGTCGCCAAGGGCAGTGGCCAGTCCAGCGGTGGCGAGGTCTCCCGCGAGGGCGTGCAGCGCGACCTGCTGCCGCTGATCGAGGGCTCGACGGTCTCCACCAAGCACGGCATGGTGCGTACCGACCACATCCTGTTCGTCGCCTCGGGCGCCTTCCACCTGTCCAAGCCCTCGGACCTGATTCCCGAGCTGCAGGGTCGCCTGCCGATCCGGGTCGAACTCTCGGCGCTCTCCCCCGAGGACTTCAAGCGCATCCTCACCGAGCCCTCCGCCTCGCTGACCAAGCAGTACCAGGCGCTGATGGCCACCGAGGGGCTGGAGATCCGGTTCGCCGAGGACGGCATCGCGCGCATCGCCGAGATCGCCTGGCAGGTCAACGAGGGCACCGAGAACATCGGCGCGCGCCGCCTGCACACGGTGATGGAGCGTCTGCTCGAGGAAGCCTCCTACCAGGGCGGCGACCTGCAGGGGCCGCTGGTCATCGACGCCACCTACGTCGACTCGCAGCTCGGCGAGCTGGCCAAGGACGAGGATCTGTCGCGGTATATCCTCTAAGCCTGGCAGCGCGCCACAAGCGGCACGTTCCAGAATGCGGACCGCGCGGCGCCGGGGACAGGTCAAAGTGGAGGTCCGATGCCATGGATGGCATCGGTAACGCCCAGGGACGGGTTCACAGTGCCTCCACGACGACCTGTCACCGGGATAGCCGCGCTCCTCCATCACGCCAGAAGCGGAGGCATACCATGACCGCCCCGATCCCCACCCGCGTGCACTACCACCGTCAGACGCGCGAACTCGAGCTCGGCTACGCCGACGGCACCACCTATCGCCTGTCCGCCGAGTACCTGCGCGTCTACTCCCCCTCGGCCGAGGTGCGCGGCCACGGCCCCGACACCGCCAAGCTGCAGACCGGCATGAAGCACGTGGGCCTGACGAACATCACCCAGGCCGGGCGCTACGCCCTCAAGCTGCACTTCGACGACGGCCACGACACCGGCCTCTACAGCTGGGACTATCTCCACGACCTGGCCATCCGTCAGGAGGCCAACTGGGCCGACTACCTGAAGCGGCTCGAGGCCGCCGGCGCCTCGCGCGAACCACTGGGCATCCCCGTCCGGCAGCTGTAAGGCGGCGGCAAGGCGACGCAGACAAGCCACGCCCGGCGACGCTACAATGGCGCCCACTTCGCAACGACAGCGGCCCGCACGGCCGTCCCCCGCCGGGCCCGGTGCACCATGCCGGGCCCGGCGGGCGGTTCGCCGCCACAGACAAGGGAAGCCCATGACCAAGCGCACGACCCACTTCGGCTATCAGGAAGTGCCCGTGGAGGAAAAAGCCGCCCGGGTGGCCGATGTCTTTCACTCCGTGGCCAGCCGCTACGACCTGATGAACGACCTGATGTCGCTGGGTATCCACCGGCTGTGGAAGCGCCTGACCCTGGAGCGTGCCGGGGTGCGTCGCGGCCAGTCGGTCCTCGACATCGCCGGCGGCACCGGCGACCTGACCCTCAAGTTCTCCCGTCTGGTGGGCCCCAGCGGCCGCGTGGTGCTCGCCGACATCAACGCCTCGATGCTCAACGTGGGCCGCGACAAGCTGCTCGACCACGGCGTCGGCGGCAACGTCGAATACGTGCAGGCCAACGCCGAGTGCCTGCCGTTCGCCGACAACACCTTCGACTGCATCACCATCGCCTTCGGGCTGCGCAACGTCACCGACAAGGATGCCGCCCTGGCCTCCATGGCCCGGGTGCTCAAGCCCGGCGGCCGGCTGCTGGTGCTGGAGTTCTCCAAGCCCACCCATCAGCTGCTGTCGAAGGCCTACGACGAGTATTCCTTCCGCCTGCTGCCCAGGATGGGCGAGCTCGTCGCCAACGACGCCGACAGCTACCGCTACCTGGCCGAATCCATCCGCATGCATCCCGACCAGGAAACCCTCAAGGGGATGATGGAACGAGCCGGGCTGGAGCGTGTCGAGTACACCAACCTGACCGGCGGCATCGTCGCCCTGCATCGCGGCATCAAGCTCTGAGGTTCCGATGGCACTGACCCCCGTCCTGCTGCTGGCCTGCGCGGAAAAGACCTTCAATTCCCTGCTGGCCCGCGACCCCGCCGCGCCCGGCCGCCTGCGCCGGCTTGCCGGCAAGCGCCTGCTGCTGCGCCTGGAGCGCCCGAGCCTGGCCCTGCTGGTGACCTTCCACACCCAGGGCCTCGGCCTGCTTCACGCCCCCCAGGCCGAGGAGGCCGACGCCGACGCGGTCGTCGAGGCCGACTGCGAGGCGCTGGGCTCGCTGCTCGCCGGCGAATCCCTGGAACACCTGATGTTCAGCGGCCGGCTGTCGCTGCGCGGCCAGACCCACCTGCTCGAGGCGACCCGAGAGCTGCTGATGGATCTCGATCTCGACTGGGAGGCGGCGCTGGCCGAGTGGTTCGGCGACGTGCCCGCCCACAGCCTCGCCGAGGGCCTGCGGCGCTTCGCCCGCTTCGGCCTGCGCAGCCAGCACGAGCTGCGCACCGACCTGGCCGAGTATGTCTTCGAGGAAGCCCGGCTGCTGCCCGGCCAGGCCCAGCGCGAGGTGCTGCGCGACCATCTCACCGAGCTGGAAGTCGCCACCGACCGGCTCGAGGCTCGCCTGGCGCGCCTGCAGCGCAAGCTGGATGCCCGACGCCGGGAGCCGATGACGTGAACCTGCGAGCGCTGCGGATTCTCTGGGTCGTCGCCCGCTACCGCCTGGACACCCTGATTCCGCTCGACCGCCTGCCGCCCCTGCTGCGGCTGGCGGTCAGGCTGTCGCCGCTGCGCCTGCTGCCCACCGGCTCCCACTCGCGGGCACGGCGACTGCGGCTGGCGCTGGAATCGCTGGGCCCGATCTTCGTCAAGTTCGGCCAGATGCTCTCGACCCGCCGCGACCTGCTGCCGCCGGACATCGCCGACGAGCTCCGGCGCCTGCAGGACCAGGTACCGCCCTTTCCCGGCGAGCGGGCGCGCGCGGTGATCGAGGAAGAGCTCGAGTGCAGCGTGCAGACCGCCTTCGCGCACTTCGACGCCACCCCCATGGCCTCCGCCTCGGTGGCCCAGGTCCATGCCGCCCGGCTGCACAGCGGCGAGGACGTGGTGGTCAAGGTGATCCGCCCGGGCATCGACCGCGTGATGCGCCAGGACATCGCCCTGATGTACGCCCTGGCGCGGCTGCTGCGGCGCGTGCCCGAGGCGCGCCGGCTGCGTCCGGTGGAGGTGGTCTCCGACTACGAGGCGACGCTGTTCGACGAGCTCGACCTGCACAAGGAAGCCGCCAACACCTCGCAGCTCAAGCGCAACTTCAAGAACTCGCCGCTGCTCTACGTGCCGTCGATCCACTGGCCGCTGACCCGTCGGCGGATGCTGGTTCAGGAACGCATCCACGGCATCCCGGTGGCCGACCTGGAGGCGCTTCAGGCCCAGGGCACCGACCTGAAGCGGCTCGCCGAACGTGGCGTGGAGATCTTCTTCACCCAGGTGTTCCGCGACAACTTCTTCCATGCCGACATGCACCCGGGCAACATCTTCGTCGCCCGCGGCAAGCCCCGCGACCCGCAGTACATCGCCATCGACTGCGGCATCGTCGGCAGCCTGACCCGCGAGGACCAGGACTATCTGGCGCGCAACCTGCTGGCCTTCTTCCATCAGGACTACTATGAAGTCGCCGTGCTGCACATCGAGTCCGGCTGGGTCGGCGAGGGCACCCGCGCCAACGAGTTCGCCGCGGCGATCCGCGCGGTGTGCGAGCCGATCCTCGAGCGGCCGCTCAAGGACATCTCTTTCGGCCAGGTGCTGCTGGGGCTGTTCCAGACCGCCCGGCGCTTCAACATGGAGGTCCAGCCGCAGCTGGTGCTGCTGCAGAAGACCCTGCTCAACATCGAGGGGCTGGGCCGCCAGCTCTACCCCGATCTCGACCTGTGGCAGACCGCCAAGCCCTATCTCGAGCGCTGGATGAAGGAACGCGCCGGCCCGCGCGGGCTGTGGGCCTCGCTGCAGAAGCAGGCCCCCGAGCTGAGCCGCCAGCTGCCGGAGCTGCCGGTACTGGCCCACCAGGCGCTGGCCCGGGTGGAAAGCGAGCAGCGCCAGCGGCGCCAGCAGGTCGACTCGCTGACCCGCATCCACGACGACATGGCCCAGGAGACACGCCGCTCGCGGCGGCTGCGCGTCGGGGCGCTGGTGCTGGCCCTGGCGCTGGCCTGGCAGCCCCTGCAGGCCTGGGCCCTGGAGCAGCCCTGGCCGGTGCTGACCGCCGCGGCGCTCGGCGCCGTGCTGCTGGCCTGGCGCTAGGCAACTGATTTATCAGGCCCTTTCGACCACTGACTCAGGATTGTCATCGATGAGCGATATTCTCCAACAGCTCGATGCGGTACTCGCGCAACGCCGGCAGGCCGCCCCCGACTCCTCCTATGTGGCATCCCTGCATCACAAGGGGCTCAACAAGATTCTCGAGAAGGTCGGCGAGGAGGCCACCGAGACCATCATCGCCGCCAAGGACGCCGCGGATGGCGTTGACACGCAGCGTCAGGCAGTAGTCGCCGAAACCGCCGACCTGTGGTTTCATAGTCTGGTGATGCTGTCGCACCTGGGCATCGAGTCGCAGGCGGTGCTCGATGAACTGGCACGCCGCTTCGGCATCTCCGGGCTGGACGAGAAGGCCGCCCGCAGCAACGAATAAATCCGGGCGAGACCCGAGGGGAGAAAGTTCATGTTAGGTGGAATCAGTATCTGGCAACTGCTGATCGTTCTCGGCATCATCATCCTGATCTTCGGCACCAAGAAGCTGCGCAACATCGGCGGCGACCTCGGCGGGGCCGTCAAGGGCTTCAAGAAGGCCATGCACGAGGAGGACGGCGCCGACAAGGACAAGCCCGACGACAGCCAGCGTCAGGTGCGTCATGACGACGACGGCAACACCTATGACGTCAAGGCCGAGCAGCACGGCGACGCCCGGCGCGACAGCCACAAGGAAGAGCAGAAGTAAGCGCCCATGTTCGACATCGGCTTTCTCGAACTGCTGCTGATCGGCGTGGTCGGCCTGCTGGTGCTGGGCCCGGAGCGCTTGCCCCGGGCGGCCCGCACGGTGGGCCTGTGGGTGGGTCGCATCAAGCGCAGCGTGTCCGGCATGCAGCGCGAGATCAGCGCCCAGCTCGAGGCCGAGGAGCTGCGCCAGAAGCTCGCCGAGCAGGACCGCAAGCTCAACGCGGGGCTCGACAAGGCGCGGCGCGATGTCGAGCGCAGCGTCGAGGGCGAGCCGTCGCGTCGTGAGGCCGCCTCGCCGTCACCCGCTGACACCGCCGACCCGGCCGCCCACGAGCCGGTCGAGGCGTCGACCGCCCCCGAGTCGGCGCCGCCCGCTTCCGCCGACAAGGATTCCACGCCGCGATGAGCGAAACCTCTTCCCCGCGTGACGACGACAAGCGCCAGGACGACACGCCCCAGGCCCCGCTGATCGAGCACCTGATCGAGCTGCGCTCGCGGCTGATGCGGTCGGTGATCGCCATCGGCGTGATCTTCCTGGCGCTGTACGCCTTTTCCAACGACATCTACACCTTCGTCGCCGACCCGCTGATGGCGCTGCTGCCCGAAGGGTCGCAGATGATCGCCACCGAGGTGGCCTCGCCCTTCCTGGCGCCCTTCAAGCTGACCCTGGTGGTGGCGGTGTTCGTCGCCATCCCCTTCGTCCTGCACCAGATCTGGGCCTTCGTGGCGCCCGGCCTCTACGAGAACGAGAAGGTGCTGGCGGTGCCGCTGCTGGTCTCCAGCGTGGCGCTGTTCTACGGCGGCGCGGCCTTCGCCTACTACGTGGTCTTCCCGCTGCTGTTCGACTTCTTCGTCCACACCGGGCCGCAGAACGTGGCGGTGATGACCGACATCAACCAGTATCTCAACTTCGTGCTGAAGCTGTTCTTCGCCTTCGGCGTGGCGTTCGAGATTCCCATCGCCACCTTCCTGCTGATCTGGACCGGCGCCACCAGCGTCGAGAGCCTGTCGAAGAAGCGCCCCTACGTGGTGCTGGGCTGCTTCGTGATCGGCATGCTGATGACCCCGCCGGACGTGATTTCGCAGAGCCTGCTGGCCGTGCCGATGTGGCTGCTCTACGAGATCGGCATCCTGTTCGGCCGCCTGGTGCGTCGCCGCCGCGCGACCGATGGCGACGACACCCCCGACGACGCGGCCTGAGTCGCGCCCGGCCCTCGGCCGGGTGCGACAGGCGGTGGCATCCCCGGCGTTCACGGCCTTGTTATACTCGGGGGATGCCCGCCATCGTCACGTTCCTGTCATCGCTTTCGGGCAGGCTGCTTCCCTTGGCGGACGCGATCCCATCACCACTGGAGAATTCCGTTGAGTCAGCTAACGTCACGCCAGTACCCGACCACCCGCATGCGCCGCATGCGCAAGGACGCCTTCTCGCGGCGCCTGATGCGCGAGTCGACCCTGACCCCGGACGACCTGATCCTGCCGGTGTTCGTGCTCGAGGGCGAGGGCCGGCGCGAGGCCGTGCCCTCGATGCCCGGCGTCGAGCGCCTGTCGCTGGACCTGCTGATCGAGGAGGCCCGCGAGGTCGCGGCGCTGGGCGTTCCGGCCCTGGCGCTGTTCCCCGTGGTCGACCCGGCGCTGAAGAGCGAGTTCGCCGAGGAGGCCTTCAACGCCGGCGGCCTAGTCCAGCGCAGCGTGCGCGCCCTCAAGGACGCCTGCCCCGAGCTGGGCCTGATCACCGACGTGGCGCTCGACCCCTACACCAGCCACGGCCAGGACGGCATCCTCGACGCGCACGGCTACGTGCTCAACGACCGCACCGTCGAGACCCTGCTCAAGCAGGCGCTCTCCCACGCCGAGGCCGGCGCCGACGTGGTCGCGCCCTCGGACATGATGGACGGGCGGATCGGCGCGATCCGTGACGTGCTGGAACGCGAGGCGCTGCACAACACCCGCATCATGGCCTATTCCGCCAAGTACGCCTCGCGCTACTACGGCCCCTTCCGCGACGCCGTGGGCTCGGCGGGCAACCTCGGCAAGGCCGACAAGACCACCTACCAGATGGACCCGGCCAACAGCGACGAGGCCCTGCACGAGGCCGCCATGGACATCGCCGAAGGTGCGGACATGGTGATGGTCAAGCCGGGCATGCCCTATCTGGACGTGGTGCAGCGCGTCAAGCAGGAACTGCGGGTGCCGACCTTCGCCTACCAGGTCAGCGGCGAGTACGCCATGCACATGGCGGCCTTCGAGAACGGCTGGCTGGAGGCCGATGCCGTGATCCTGGAGTCGCTGATGTGCTTCAAGCGCGCCGGCGCCGACGGCATCCTCACCTACTTCGCCAAGCGCGCCGCCCAGTTGCTCAATCAATAATCGCGGAGGGCTGCCGGCCCTCCCGTCGCGCAGGAGTCTTGCGATGGATGCACCGCGCCGCCAACCCTCACCCCCCGAAGCGCTCACCGACGAGGCCCCGAGCGACGCCGGCGAGGCGCCGCCGCTGCGGGTCAACCGCACCCGCACCGGCATCCACGCCAAGCCCACGCCCTCGCCGGAGACCGAGCTCGACGATCCCTCGCTGTACTTCAATCGCGAGCTCTCCAACCTGCAGTTCAATATCCGCGTGCTCGAGCAGGCGCTGGACCCGTCGCATCCGCTGCTCAACCGGCTGACGTTCTTGCTGATCTTCTCGTCGAACATCGACGAGTTCTTCGAGATCCGTGTCGCCGGCCTCAAGCACCAGGTGATGCTGGGCAACGAGGACACCGGTGCCGACGGCATGGCCCCGCGCCGGGTGCTGGCGGAGATCTCGCGCATCGCCCACGAGCAGGTCGATCGCCAGTATCACATCCTCAACGACGTGCTCATCCCCGCGCTCGAGGAGCAGCGCATCCGCTACCGGCGCCGCGCGCAGTGGACCGAGGCCCAGCGCGACTGGGTCCGCGGGTACTTCGACGAGGAGATCATGCCGGTCATCAGCCCCATCGGGCTGGACCCCTCGCACCCCTTCCCGCGGCTGGTCAACAAGAGCCTCAACTTCATCGTCGAGCTCGAGGGCAAGGACGCCTTCGGCCGCGAGGGCGGGCTGGCCATCCTGCCGGCGCCGCGCTCGCTGCCGCGGGTGATCCGCTTGCCCGAGCCCCTGACCGAGGCGGGCTACACCGAGTACGTGTTCCTGTCGTCGATGATCCACGCCCATGCCCAGGAGGTGTTCCCGGGCATGGAGGTACGCGGCTGCTACCAGTTCCGCCTGACCCGCAATGCCGACCTGTCGGTCGACCCCGAGGAAGTCTCGGACCTGGCCTCGGCGCTGCGCGGCGAGCTGCTGGCCCGGCGCTACGGCGACGGCGTGCGCCTCGAGGTCGCCGACAACTGCCCGGACGAGCTGGCGAGCTTCCTGCTCACCCAGTTCGAGCTCGAACCGCAGGATCTCTATCGGGTCAACGGCCCGGTCAACCTCACGCGCATGATGTCGGTGATCGGCGATATCGACCGGCCGGACCTGCTCTACCGCCCCTTCACGCCGGGGCTGCCCAAGAACCTCAAGTCCGACACCAGCCTGTTCGAGGTCATTCGCCAGGGCGACGTGCTGCTGCACCATCCCTTCCAGTCGTTCACGCCGATCGAGGACCTGCTGCGCGAGGCGGCCCGGGACGCCGACGTGCTGGCGATCAAGCAGACGCTCTATCGCACCGGCGCCGACTCGCCGATCGTCGGCGCGCTGGTCGAGGCGGCGCGCAACGGCAAGGAAGTCACGGTGGTGATCGAACTGCGTGCGCGCTTCGACGAGGCCGACAACCTGGCGCTGGCCTCGCGGCTGCAGGAGGCCGGGGCGATCGTCATCTACGGCGTGATGGCCTACAAGACCCACGCCAAGATGCTGCACATCGTGCGCCGCGAGAAGGGCGAGCTGCGCTACTACGCCCACCTGGGCACCGGCAACTATCACGCCAAGACCGCCCGGCTCTACACCGACTACAGCCTGCTGACCGCCAACGAAACGCTCTGCGAGGACGTCCACATGGTCTTCCAGCAGCTCACCGGGATGGGCAAGCCGCGCCGCATCGAACGCCTGTTGCACGCCCCCTTCGTGCTCCACGAGCGGCTGGTGGCGATGATCGACCGCGAGGCGAAGGTCGCCGAGAAGGGCCGGAAGGCCCACCTGATCATCAAGTGCAACTCGCTGACCGAGCCGAAGCTGATTCGCGCCCTGTATCGCGCCTCGCGCGCCGGGGTACAGTGCGACCTGATCATCCGCGGCATGTGCTGCCTGCGTCCCGGGGTGCCCGGCATCTCGGAGAACATCCGCGTGCGCTCGATCATCGGTCGCTTCCTCGAACACACCCGCGTATTCCACTTCCACAACGACGGCAAGCCCGAGACCTGGGCATCGAGCGCCGACTTCATGGAGCGCAACATGTTCCACCGGGTCGAGACCGGCTTTCCCATCCTCGACAAGAAACTGGCCCAGCGGGTCCGCAAGGACCTGGAAACCTACCTGGTGGACAACTGCCAGAGCTGGGTGCTGCAGGAGGACGGCAGCTACCGCCAGCAGCAGCCGGGCGAGGCCGCACCGATCAGCGCCCAGGAAACCCTGCTCTACGCCTACGCGGCCCGCGCCTGATTCCCTGCACGGGGCGTTTGAGTCCGCCCCGTTCATCCTCTACGTTTAAAGACACTTCGAGACAAGTCCGATGGCCGCCGGTCATTCGGGCACGACGCGCCGGCATGGAAAGGTCGGCCCGGACCGCGCCGCCGCCTCATGGTCGGCCGGAGCATCGATACCGTCACGTGTCCAGACCGACAGGGATGTAGGGAGGCCCCCGTGACCGACACCACCCCGCCGTTCCCACGGCGGTTCGGCCGTTTCGCTGCCGGGCTCGCCGTCATGCCGGCCCTGGCCGGATGCAGCTATGCCAACCTGAGCTTTCTCGCCCCCCAGGGGCCGATCGCCGCGGCCCAGCGCGACCACTTCTGGCTGGTCATCGCCATTACCCTGGTGGTGGTGTTGCCGGTCTTCGTGCTCACGCCGGTCATCGTGTGGCGCTATCGCTATGGCCGCCGCGCCACCTACCGGCCACGCTGGAGCTTCTCGCGGCGGCTGGAATACCTCATCTGGGGGGTTCCCTTCCTGATCGTGGCGATCCTCGCGGTCTTTCTCTGGCGGCAGACCTACGCGCTGGATCCCTACAATCCCTTGCCGTCGGACAACGAGCCACTGCATGTGCAGGTCGTGGGCTATGACTGGAAATGGCTGTTCATCTATCCCGACCAGCACATCGCCACCGTCGACGAGCTGGTCTTTCCCGCCGACCGGCCGCTGGCGCTCGAGTTGACCTCCGATACTGTGATGCAGTCGTTCTTCATTCCCTCGCTGGGCAGCCAGGTCTATGCCATGAACGGCATGGTCACGCGGCTGCACCTGGCCGCCGACGGCCCCGGCCGCTTTCGCGGCGAGAACTCGCAGTACAACGGCAAGGGCTTCCACACGCAGCGCTTCTCCGCTCGGGCGGTGTCGCCAGCGGCATTCTCCGACTTCGTCGAGCGCGTACGCCGGCAAGGCCGTGCACTTGACCGCCCGACCTACCAGATCCTGGACGGGCGCAATACCGTGCCCGAGCTGACCCGGGCGCTGGATGGCATGGGCGACGACGCCCTGCGCTTCTCGGCCATCCCGGACGGCCTGTTCTCGGCGATCGTCGCGGGGGGGCCGGTGCAGGCCCTGCTGCCCGGCCCCGTGGTCACGAGTGCTCGCCAGACACCGCTTCATCAGCCGCAGGGAGGCACGCCGTGACGCTGAATCACTTCCTCGACCTCGCGCTGGGTCGCCTCGACTGGCATGCCCTGCCCTTCTGGGAGATGGTCGAGCAACCCACCCTCTCGCACATCGTCAACGGCTCGATCGTCACCGCCGCCGCCTCGCTGGTGGTGCTGGGGGCCCTGGCCACGGTGGTGCTGATCACCCGCTACGGCAAATGGAAGGCACTGTGGTCGGACTGGCTGACCAGCGTCGACCACAAGCGCATCGGCATCATGTTCATCGTCGTGGCCCTGGTCATGCTGGCGCGGGCGATCATCGAGGCGGCGTTCATGCGCGCCCAGCAGGCGGTCGGCCTGGACGGCGGCTTCCTCTCGGCCGAGCACTTCGGCGAGTTCTTCACCACCCACGGCACCATCATGATCTTCTTCATGGCCATGCCGTTTCTCACCGGGGTGATCAACTACGTGATGCCGCTGCAGATCGGCGCCCGGGACCTGTCCTTTCCGGTGATGAACTCGATCAGCCTGGGCCTGACCGCGGCCGGCGCGGCGCTGATCATGGTCTCGCTGGTGCTCACGCCGTTCTCCACCGGTGGCTGGAGCGGCTATCCACCCTTCACCGAGGCCTCCTTCAACCCCGGCGCCGGGGTCGACTACTGGATCTGGGCGGTGACGCTGTCGTCGCTGGGCTCGACGATGACCGGCATCAACTTCGCGGTGACGATCTACAAGGAGCGCGCCCCGGGCATGCACCTGTTCCGCATGCCGCTGTTCTGCTGGACGGCGCTGTGCACCTCGATCCTGATGATCTTCGCCATGCCGCCGCTGACCGTGGCCACGGCCATGCTGGCGCTCGACCGCTACCTGGACTTCCACTTCTTCACCCAGGACCTCGGCGGCGACATGATGAACTACGTCAACCTGTTCTGGCTGTTCGGCCACCCCGAGGTCTATATCCTGATCCTGCCCGCCTTCGGGGTCTTCTCGGAGGTGTTCTCGACCTTCTCGGGCAAGCGCCTGTACGGCTACAAGGGACTGGTCATCGCCACGATGTGCATCGCCGTGCTGTCGTTCACGGTGTGGCTGCACCACTTCTTCACCATGGGCCAGTCGCCCAGCATCAACGCCGCCTTCGGCATCGCCACCATGCTGATCGGCGTACCCACCGGAGTGAAGATCTACGACTGGATGCTGACCATGTTCCGGGGCCGGGTGCGCCTGACGATCCCCATGGTCTATGCGCTGGGCTTTCTCATCCTGTTCGTGATCGGCGGGATGACGGGCATCCTGCTGGCCAATCCGTCCATCGACTACCAGGTGCACAATACCCTGTTCCTGGTCGCCCACTTCCACAACATGCTGGTGCCGGGCCTGCTGTTCGGCATGCTCGCCGGCTACCAGATGTGGTTCCCCAAGGCCTTCGGCTTCCGCCTCGAACAGCGCTGGGGCTATCGCGCCGCCTATGCCTGGATCGCCGGCTTCATGCTGGCCTTCTTCCCGCTCTATGCCCTGGGGCTGCTGGGCATGCCGCGCCGGGCCGTGGGCTTCATCGAGCCGGCCTATCTGCCCTGGACGATCGTCGCCGGCATCGGTGCCCTGGTGGTGCTCTTCGCCCTGTTCAGCCTGGTCATGCAGTTCTGGCTGAGCCTGCGCCAGCGCCACGCCAATCGCGTGCCCGTGGGCGACCCCTGGGACGGTCGCAGCCTCGAGTGGGCGACCCCGGCGCCGGTGCCGGAGTACAACTTCCCGGTGATTCCCGAGGTCTCCAGCCGTGATGCCTTCATGCGCGAGAAGGACCTCGGCCAGGCCTACCAGCGCCCCGCCGAATACCGCGACATCACGATGCCGGCCAACAGCGCCCTGGGGCCGATCCTCACCGTGACCGGCTTCCTGATGGCCTTCGGCCTGGTGTGGTACCTGTGGTGGCTGGTAATTCTTGCCGGCGTGGCCTCCCTGGGCGCGCTGATCGCGCGCAGCTTCGTACGCCGGACTACCAAGGTCATCCGCGCCGAGGAGGTGCGCGAGACGCACGAGGCGTGGCTGCGGCAGGTCGCCGAGACCCCCGCCGTCACGCGTGACCGGGAGCAGGAAACCAGCAACCGCGGGCGGCCCGCCGCCCCCGTGTCGGGAGCCGTGCAATGACCGCGACGCCGTCCAGACATCCGGGCCTCAACCTGGGCCGTGCCCATCAGGAAGCCCATGACGCCTGCGAGGTGCTGGTGTTCGGCTTCTGGGTGTTCATGATGAGCGATCTGATCGTCTTCGGACTGCTCTTCGCCAACTATGTCACCCAGCTCGATGCCCTGGCCGGCGGCCCCGGGCCCGGCGAGCTCTTCACGATGAAGAGCGCCTTCATCGAGACGCTGCTGCTACTGACCAGCAGCTTCACCTACGGCCTGGCGTCCTACTGCCTCAAGTATCGCCATGGCCGCGGCTGGCTGACGGCCTGGCTGGGCGTGACCCTGCTGCTGGGGCTGGCCTTCATCGGCTTCGAACTGCATGACTTTCACAAGATGGCCGGCGAAGGCGGCGTGCCCAGCCGCAGCGGCTTCCTCTCGGCCTTCTTCGCCCTGGTGCCGCTGCACGGCCTGCACGTCGCCAGCGCCTGCCTGTGGATGGTGGTACTGATGGTGCAGATGTGCGTCCACGGCCTGGATACCGGGGTCAAGACCGGGCTGGTGCGCCTGGGGCTGCTGTGGCACTTCCTGGACATCGTCTGGGTGGGCATCTTCTCGCTGGTCTATCTGGGAGGCCTGGCATGAGCGACTCGCAACGCCAATCCGACACGATCGACGAGAACGAGCGCAGGCACGAACTGGGCAGCTACCTGTGGGGCTACGGCCTAGCGCTGGCGCTGACCCTGGTGCCCTTCGCCCTGGTCGCCTGGAGCGGCTGGCCGCGGGTGACGCTGCTCTGGGCGATCGGCGGCTTCGCGCTGGTTCAGTTCGTCGTCCACTTCCGCTTCTTCCTGCATATCTCGCTGGCCCGACAGAAGCGCGAGGACCTGCACCTGATTCTGTTCTCGACGCTGATCCTGATCCTGATGGCCGGCGGTACGCTGTGGATCATCTTCAACCTGTACGGACGCATGATGCCGGCCATGCTGCCCTGAACGGGGCGCGGTACAGGGCGCGAGGGCATGACAGCGCCAATGGGCGCTGTCGTTCCCCCCGGTTCAGCCGCTCAGCTGGCGGGCGGCCTCCTCGAGCAGCGCGGCGGTATCCTCCCAGCCCAGGCAGGCATCGGTGATCGACACCCCGTAACGCAGCGCGCCGGACACCAGCGGCTGCTTGCCCTCGGCGAGATGGCCCTCGAGCATCACGCCGATCAGGCCGCTCTCGCCGGCCAGGCGCTGGGCCAGCACGTCGCGCAGTACCTCGGGCTGACGGCGATGATCCTTGGACGAGTTGGCGTGGCTGCAATCCACCAGCATTCTCGCCGGCAGCCCGGCGTCCTCCAGCGCCCGGCGGCTGGCGGCGACGCTGTCGGCCGCATAGTTGGGCCCGTCGTGGCCGCCGCGCAGCACCAGATGAGTGTAGGGATTGCCGGCGGTCTCGCGCATCACCGGGCCACCGTGGGCGTCCATAGCGAAGTGGCGATGGGCATGGGCGGCGGAGCGCATGGCGTCGATCGCCACCCCGATGCCGCCGTCGGTGGCGTTCTTGAAGCCCACCGCCGCCTCGAGGCCGCTGGCCAGCTCACGATGAATCTGCGATTCGGTGGTGCGAGCACCGATCGCCGCCCAGGCGATCAGGTCATCGAAGTAGGCGGCCGCCATCGGCTGCAAAAGCTCCGTGGCCACCGGCAGGCCCAGCGCGGCGATGTCACGCATCAGCCGCCGCGAGATGGCGAGCCCGCCGGCCATGTCGTCACTGCCGTCCAGATGCGGGTCATAGGCGAGCCCCTTCCAGCCCACGGTGGTACGCGGCTTTTCGACGTAGACACGCATCACCAGCAGCAGGCGGTCCTCGACGCGGCGGTTGAGGGCTACCAGATGCTCGGCATAGGCCAGGGCAGCATCCGGATCGTGGATCGAGCAGGGGCCGACCACCACCAGCAGGCGGTCGTCACGGCCTTCGAGGATATCGCGGATCGCCTGGCGCTGCGTGGCGATACGCTCGGCCAGGGGCGGCTCGACGGGCAGCTCGCGACGCAGATCGGCGGGCGTGGGCAAGGCCAGGTGAGACCGGCTCTCGGTAGGGTTGGCGGTGTTCAGGGTCATGGGGGCGTTCATGGCGCTCTCTTGCAGTGGCGCCGCCTCACGGGCGGGCATGGGTACATCGGGACGGTCGTTGGCCACCCATGCTTGCCCGGTCAGAGGTGGCCGACTGCACTGACCGAGCGCCGCTAAATCGCCAATAGCCCCCGCTGCAATAACCGGCCTGGAACGCGTGGTCAGCAAAGGGCTTGCGGGTCATGAGTCAGTCTCCTCGTGAACATGTCGCGGCACCGAGGTGCCAATAAAAAACCCCCGCCGGGTTGCCGACGGGGGTTCTAGGGAGGCAACCCTGGCAGTTCAGGGTGCGCTCGCGGCTCGGCCTACAGGGCCGCGCCGGCGGGCGCACCGCCGGTAAACCAGTACCAATAACCGTAGCCACCACCCACGCGCGCGAACTCGCCGGCGGCCGAAGGCCGGG
This sequence comes from Modicisalibacter sp., assembly GCF_055145905.1. Lineage (NCBI taxonomy): Bacteria > Pseudomonadati > Pseudomonadota > Gammaproteobacteria > Oceanospirillales > Halomonadaceae > Modicisalibacter > Modicisalibacter sp. The sequence continues at coordinate 58,679 of NZ_JBSREH010000001.1, forward strand.
CAGTCGCAGTAATGCGGGTCAGGTGGCTGGGGGTCATGGTCGTCTCCGAAATCTGGTGAATTCATCCTACACGTTCAGCCGGCGTTGGCAACCCCGGCACACCGCTCACCCCTGTCGCTGCTTCACGGCTCTCTCAGGGGCAGCCGACGCAGCGGCGCCCGACGCACCGGCGCCCGACGCACCGGCGCCCGACGGAAACAACGGATCACGCGGTGCATAGGCGAAGACGTCGGAGTAGACGTGCGCCGGGTCGAGACCGAGCGGGGCCAGGGTGTCGATGCAGGCATAGACCATGCCCGGCGAGCCCGAGAGGTAGACATCGTGGCCGGAGACATCGTCGAGCGAGGCGGCCAGCGCCTCGTCGATGCGCCCGCGGTGGGCGAAGACGCGTTCGCTCTCGAATCCGGGCTCGAGCGGCTCCTCGGTCACGGCATGGAAGGTGAAGTTGGGATAGCGTTCGGCCCACTCGCGGGCCAGGCTCTCGAGGTAGAAATCGCGGCGCTCGCGCACCGCCCACCAGAACTGCACCGGCAGGGCGTCGTCGGCGGCAAAGACCGCCTCGAGCAGCGCCTTCATCTGGGCGAAGCCGGTGCCGGCGGCGATCAACAGCAGCGGCCGGCGGCTGTCGGCGTCGAGCACGCACTCCCCGCCCGGCAGGCGCACGGTGAGCGTGGCGAGGTGCTGCATCAGCTCGCGCAGGCGACGCGAATTGCTGCGCTCCGGCCAGTGCTGGATGTGCAGCTCGATGCTGCCGTCGCCGCGGTGGGCGTTGGCGATCGAGAACGGCACCCAGGTGTCGTCGTCGAGCTTGAGCTCGAGGTACTGCCCCGGCGCGTGGGCCACGGCCTCGGCACGGCCCTCGAGCCGCACACGGAAGACATCGGGAGTGAGATCCTCCACCGATGCCACCTGGAAGGTCAGGGTCCTTGCCGTCATGCTGTCCTCATGTCGATGGAATTCGGGCGCCGGCATTCAGCGGCCCTCATCGGGCAGCGGGATGCCCAGCTCGTTCCAGCGCGCGTCGACCCGGGCCTTGACGCCCGCGTCCATGACGATCGGCTGTCCCCACTCGCGCGTGGTCTCGCCCGGCCACTTGTTGGTCGCGTCGAGCCCCATCTTCGAGCCCAGCCCGGCCACCGGCGAGGCGAAGTCGAGATAGTCGATGGGGGTGTTCTCGACCATCACCGTATCACGCACCGGGTCCATGCGCGTGGTGATCGCCCAGATCACGTCCTCCCAGCGGCGCGCGTCGACATCGTCGTCGAGCACCACCACGAACTTGGTGTACATGAACTGACGCAGGAAGCTCCACACGCCCATCATCACGCGCTTGGCATGCCCCGGATACTGCTTCTTCATGGTCACCACCGCCATGCGGTAGGAGCACCCTTCCGGCGGCAGGTAGAAGTCGACGATCTCCGGGAACTGCTTGCGCAGGATGGGCACGAACACCTCGTTGAGCGCCAGCCCCAGCACCGCCGGCTCGTCGGGCGGCCGGCCGGTGTAGGTCGAGTGATAGATCGGCTCGCGGCGGTGGGTGATGCGCTCGACGGTGAACACCGGGAAGGTCTCGACCTCGTTGTAGTAGCCGGTGTGATCGCCGTAGGGGCCCTCCTCGGCAACATCGTCGGGATAGATGAAGCCCTCCAGGACGATCTCGCTTGAGGCCGGCACCTGCAGGTCCGCATGGCCGCACTTGACCAGCTCGGTGCGCGAGCCTCTCAGCAGCCCGGCGAAGGCGTACTCGGAGAGCGTGTCCGGTACCGGGGTCACCGCGCCGAGGATGGTCGCCGGGTCGGCGCCCAGCGCCACGGCCACCGGGAAGGGCTCGCCGGGATGCGCCTGCTGGAATTCCTGGAAGTCCAGGGCCCCGCCGCGATGGGAGAGCCAGCGCATGATCAGGCGGTTCTTGCCGAGCTTCTGCTGGCGGTAGATGCCCAGGTTCTGGCGCGACTTCTGGGGGCCCCGGGTGACCACCAGCGCCCAGGTCACCAGCGGCGCGGCGTCGCCGGGCCAGCAATGCTGGATGGGGATGCGGTCGAGATCGACGGCCTCGCCCTCGAGCACCACCTCCTGGACCGGCGCGGAGCGCAGCGTCTTGGGCCCCATGCTCATCACCTGACGGAACACCGGCAGCTTGTCGAGGGCATCGCGAAAGCCCCTGGGCGGCTCGGGCTCCTTGAGAAAGGCCAGCAGCTCGCCGACCTCGCGCAGCGCCGCCACACTGTCCTGACCCATGCCCAGCGCCACCCGCCGCGGCGTGCCGAACAGGTTGCCGAGCACCGGCATGGCGTGCCCCTTGACGTTCTCGAACAGCAGCGCCGGCCCGACGGCCCGCAGCGTGCGGTCGCAGATCTCGGTGATCTCCAGGTAGGGGTCGACCTCGGCGGTGACGCGATGCAGTTCGCCCTGTGCCTCGAGGGCCGCGATGAATTCGCGCAAGTCCCTATACTTCATGGGGTTTCTCGTATCCCGAACGACGAAAGGGGCAGCATAGCATGCCGCCCCTCCGCGATGCTGCGCCAGGCCGCCATGAACTCGAACACTCCGTGCATCCGATAAACCGCCACGGCGCCACGCCGAGCGAAACCCTGAGACTTCACTCGCGGCCTGCGCGTCGCGGTACAACATAATCCCTCACGGGTACCGCTCGCCCGCCATCCCTGGCGGGCGCCGCGCGCCGGCTTCGCTCAGTCGCAGCGCTCGGCTAGAGGCTTCTGTGGCGGCTTACCGGGCTTTCGAATACATGGGTGTTGCGAGCAGGCAGAATCAGCGCCGCTTCATGGCCTCGAAGAACTCGATATTGGTCTTGGTATCCTTCAGGCGATCGATCAGGAACTCGGTGGCCGCGGTGTCCTCCATCGGGTTGAGCAGCTTGCGCAGGATCCACATGCGCTGCATCTCGTCCTCGGAGGCGATCAGGTCCTCGCGACGGGTGCCGGAGCGGCGGATGTTGATCGCCGGATAGACGCGCTTCTCGGCCAGCTTGCGGTCGAGGTGCGCCTCCATGTTGCCGGTGCCCTTGAACTCCTCGAAGATCACCTCGTCCATCTTCGAGCCGGTATCGACCAGCGCGGTGGCGATGATGGTCAGGCTGCCGCCCTCCTCGATGTTGCGCGCCGCGCCGAAGAAGCGCTTGGGCTTCTCCAGGGCGTGGGCGTCGACACCGCCGGTGAGCACCTTGCCGGAGGACGGCACCACGGTGTTGTAGGCACGCGCCAGGCGGGTGATGGAGTCGAGCAGGATCACCACGTCCTTCTTGTGCTCGACCAGGCGCTTGGCCTTCTCGATCACCATCTCGGCGACCTGGACGTGGCGCGCGGGCGGCTCGTCGAAGGTCGAGGCCACCACCTCGCCGCGCACCGTGCGCGACATCTCGGTCACCTCTTCCGGACGCTCGTCGATCAGCAGCACGATCAGGTGGCATTCGGGATTGTTGCGGGTGATGGAGGTGGCGATGTTCTGCAGCATCAGCGTCTTGCCGGCCTTGGGGGGCGAGACGATCAGGCCGCGCTGGCCCTTGCCGATGGGCGCGGTCAGGTCGATGATGCGGGCGGTGAGATCCTCGGTGGAGCCGTTGCCCATCTCCATCACCAGGCGTTCCTGGGGGAACAGCGGCGTGAGGTTCTCGAAGAGGATCTTGTGCTTGGCGTTTTCCGGCTTGTCGAAGTTGATCTGGTTGACCTTCAACAGCGCGAAGTAACGCTCGCCTTCCTTGGGCGGACGAATCTTGCCCGAGATCGAGTCGCCCTTGCGCAGGTTGAAGCGGCGAATCTGCGAGGGCGAGACGTAGATGTCGTCGGGCCCGGCCAGATAGGAGCTGTCGGCGCTGCGCAGGAAGCCGAAACCGTCCTGGAGGATTTCCAGGACACCATCGCCGTAGATGTCCTCGCCGCTCTTGGCGTGCTTCTTGAGGATGGCGAAGATGATGTCCTGCTTGCGGGAGCGGGCCAGATTGTCGATGCCCATCTGCTGGGCGATCTCCAGCAGCTCCGGAACGGTCTTTTGCTTGAGTTCGGTTAGATTCATCGTTTGTTCAGAAGTAGCTCGTGTCAGCGTGGCCGCTTGCGGGCCGATGGGACAGGAGGCGGAGACAGTGCGCCGCGCGGTGCGTTCAGTGCCCGTCGAGCCTCTCGCGGATAGGACCCTCGCATGGCGGCTCCTGGCGGAGAACCATGGACACTATCGATATCGAGGGAGGCGCTGTTCCCTTCGCCTGGTTGATGTTCCTGACTTTCCTTGGTCCCTGACGTTGCCTGGCAACCGGGATCGTCCCGGGATCTACACAACCGATGACAGGGGATGAACAGCGGGCTTTCTGACGACTTGGCATGACCGCGTCGGTGGCACCGGGCGACGGTCGGGAAGCTTTCGGAACAGGCGAACGACTCGATGTTAGTGAAGCCCGGCGGTAAACGCAAGTCCCGCCAGGGCCGGATTCATCGCTCCCGGGCGCTGTCGAGCAGCTGCCGGAGCTGATCGTCGTCGAGTGCTCCGACCCGGGTGGCCACCAGGTCACCGTCGACGAAGAGCATCAGCGTGGGCATGCCGCGCACGCCGTACTTGCGCGCCAGCTCCGGTGCCTCGTCGACCTCCACCTGATAGGTCGCGAGAGGCGTCGGCTGGCGCTCGAGGGCCCGCGCCAGACGCGGCAGCAGGATCGAGCAGGGTTCGCACCAGTCGGCGACGAACACCACCAGCAGGGTGTCATGATCGGCGAGGCGCGCCTCGAGCGTGTCGCCGGAGATCGTTTCGAACGTGGTTTCGGCCATGGCCCATCCTTGTTGACGCATGCCGTCACGCGACGGCGGTTTTCCCTATTGGACGTCCCCGGCCGGCGATTGACAAGCCATGAGCGCCCCCGCAACCTTGCGCTAATCGTGCATCGACAGGGAAATCCCATGAGCAGGACGCCCGCCGCCCAGGCCCCGCAGCGCCTGGCCGCCATCGACCTGGGATCCAACAGCTTCCACCTGCTGGTGGCCAACCGGCTCGGCGATCACCTGCAGGTGGTCGCCAAGCAGGGTGAAAAGGTCCAGCTGGCCGCCGGCCTCGGCGACGACGATCACCTCGACGAGCCGGCCATCCAGCGCGCGCTGGACTGTCTGGCCCGCTTCGCCCCCTTCGTCGAGGGCATCCCGGCCGACGCCATGCGCGTCGTGGGCACCAACGCCCTGCGCGCCGCCGCCAACAGCCGCGACTTCATCGAACGCGCCGAACGCGTGCTGGGCCACGAGATCGAGATCATCGCCGGCCGCGAGGAGGCCCGACTGATCTACCTGGGGGCCGCCCACGCCCTGGCCGACGTCCACGGCCGGCGGCTGATCGTCGACATCGGTGGCGGCTCCACGGAGTTCATCATCGGTGAACGCTTCGAGCCCGAGGCCCTGGAAAGCCTGCACATGGGCTGCGTGGCCTACACCCGACGCTTCTTCGCCGACGACCAGATCACCGAGAAACGCTTCCGCCAGGCCGAACTGGCGGCACTCTCGGAACTGGCCAACATCCGCCGCCACTACCTCGCCCTGGGCTGGTCGGACCCGATCGGCTCGAGCGGCACCATCAAGGCGGCGGCCGCGGTGATCGCCGCCGCCGGCGACGCACCCGAGGGCACCATCACCCGTGAGGGCCTGGCGCGGTTGCGCAAGCGCCTGATCAAGTGCAAGCACCTCGACCGCGTCGAGATGGCCGGCCTCAAGGCCGACCGGGCCCGAGTCTTCCCGGCGGGCATCGCCATTCTCTGCGCGATTTTCGAAGCCTTCGAGCTCGAGCACATGCGCTTCGCCGACGGCGCCCTGCGCGAAGGCGTGCTCTACGACCTGATCGGCCGCAACAGCGCCGAGGACCCGCGCCTGCCGGCCCTGAACGGCCTGACCCGCCGTTACGGGGTGGACCATCGTCAGGCCACCAACGTCGCCGCCAGCGCCGCCAGCGCCTTCGATCAGGTCCGTGACGCCTGGCAGCTCAGCGAGACGATACGCCCCTTCCTGCTGTGGGCCGCCGAGCTTCACGAGATCGGCCTGGCGGTCTCCCACAGCCAGTTCCATCGCCACGGCGCCTACCTGCTGGAAAACGCCGACCTGCCCGGCTTCTCGCGCCCCGAGCAGCAGCTGCTGGCGTTTCTGGTCCGCGCCCATCGCCGCAAGTTCGCAGTCAAGGAGCTCGAGGCCCTGCCACCGGCCTATCAGCGCCGCGCCACGCGTCTGGCAAGGCTGCTGAGGCTCGCCGTGGTGCTCAATCACTCGCGCCCGGAACACCCGCCGACGACCTTCCAGCTGCAGGCGGAAGGCGACGCCCTGCTGATGATGCTGCCGGATGCACTGGCCGAACAGTCGCTGCTGCTGACCGACCTCGAGCAGGAGATCGCCTACCAGCGCGCCGTCGGCTTTCGCCTGGCCGTGGATCCGCTCACCCTCGAGATCTAGACTCCAGGACCCTGGCGCCAGCCTTCCGCCACGGCCACCCCCAGCACGGCGACCAGGGTGTCGCCGTGCCAGGCCAGCAATTGGCGCTCACGCCGCCAGGGCGGTACTCCGGCCTCCTGGAGCAGCCGCTTGACGTCGCGCCGCCCACGTCCGGCAACACGCAGACTCTCACCGCCCCGGCGCACGGTAAGCGTCAGCGCGACCGGCTCCCCCGTCTCGCAGGCCAGCCTCCAGTCGACGTACACCCCGGGCTGCGCTTCCGTCGCGCCCACCCGGCCCGGCTGGCCGTTCCAGGACGCACTCCAACCCGCCGGCAGCGGCTCGATGGGAGTCTGGAGATAGAGCGCCCCACGCCAGCGCCGCCCCTCGCCACCTGCCCAGCTCACGTGCACGGCGGCATCTTCCCGCGCCGCGAGCTGCCCGAGCAGCGTTTCGAGACGTACCGCCGGTGGCGTGGGCAGCGCCAGGCGCCGGCAGGCGTGGCGCACCAGCAGCCGCTGGCGCGGACGCGACAGGGCGACCAGCGCGGCGACGTCGAGTCGCGCCGGGTCACCGCCGGCAGCGGCCAGGTCGATCGCGGCCAGGTCGTCGAGCAGGGCATCGGCCTCCCCGGCGCGACGTGCCGCTTCGCCCAGCGAGCGCGCGGCACCGGGCCAGCGCGCCGCCAGCACGGGCAGCACGCAATGCCGCAGATAGTTGCGGTCGAGCGAGGTATCCGTGTTGGAGGGGTCATCGCACCAGCTCAGACCCAACTCGGCAGCGGCCGCCTCGAGCCGAGCCCGGCCAAGCCCCAGCAGTGGCCGCACCAAGTGTCGCCCTCGCCAGTCGCGACACTCGGGCATCGCCCCCAGCCCGCGTACCCCGCTGCCGCGCAACGCGGCGAGCAGGAAGGTCTCGGCCTGGTCGTCGGCGTGCTGGGCCAGCCACAGCGTCTCGCCCGGCGCCACCCGCTTGGCGAACGCCGCATAGCGCGCCTCGCGGGCCGCCGCCTCCAGCCCCCGGCCCACGGATTCGACCGCGACCGACTCGACGAACAGCGGGATGCCGTGGCGCGAGCAGGACCACCGGCAGTGACGCACGAAATCGGCGGCGGCGGACTGCAGCCCGTGGTCGACGTGCAGGGCATGGATGGGGCGCGGATGACGCCGCGCGGCATCGGCGACGAGCGCCAGCAGCAGGCAGGAATCGAGACCGCCGGACAGCGCCACCCAGACGACACGCCCCGGCGGGGTCTCCGCCAGGGCGTCATCGATCACGGCTTGCAGCGACATGAGGCCCTTATGCTGGCGCCCCATAGCTCATGAGCCTTTCATACCGCCGCGCCAGCAGCGCCTCGGTGTCCATGCTGCCCAGCCGGTCGAGACTCCCGAGCAACGATTCCTTGAGCCGGTCGGCGGTGGTCTGCGGATGGCGATGCGCCCCGCCCAGCGGTTCCCCGACCAGGTTGTCGACGAAGCCCAGTTCCTTGAGACGCTCGGCGGTGATGCCCATGGCCTGGGCTGCCTCGGAGGCCTTCTCGGCGCTCTTCCACAGAATCGAGGCACAACCCTCGGGCGAGATCACCGAGTAGGTGGAATACTGCAGCATGGTCAGCTCGTCGCACACGCCGATCGCCAGCGCGCCGCCGGAGCCACCCTCGCCGACCACGGTGGCAACGATCGGTGTCTTCAGGCGCGACATCACCGCCAGGTTGTAGGCGATCGCCTCGCTCTGGCCGCGTTCCTCGGCGTCGATGCCCGGATAGGCTCCCGGGGTGTCGATGAAGGTCAGCACCGGCATCCTGAAACGCTCGGCCATCTCCATCAGGCGACAGGCCTTGCGGTAGCCTTCGGGGCGCGGCATGCCGAAGTTGCGACGCACCTTTTCCTTGACGTCGCGGCCCTTCTGGTGACCGATGATCATCACCGGCTTGTCGTCGAGCCGGGCGACACCGCCGACGATCGCCGCGTCGTCGGCGAAGTGGCGATCGCCGTGCAGCTCGTCGAAGTCGCTGAAGATCATCTCGAGGTAGTCGAGGGTGTAAGGGCGCTGCGGGTGACGGGAAAGCTGCGAGACCTGCCAGGCGGACAGGTCGCGGAAGATCGACTCGGTGAGCTTCTTGCTCTTCTCCTCGAGCTTGGCGATCTCGTCGCTGATGTTGATCTTGCTGTCGTTGCCGACCAGCCGCAGCTCCTCGATCTTGGCCTGCAGTTCGGCAATCGGCTGTTCGAAGTCCAGATAGTTGGGATTCATAGCGCTTCAGCTTCTTGAAGTAGGCACGGCCAGCCTGGCGGCACGGCTGTCATGCGACGATGGGCGTGCAATGACCGGGCATTATCGCAGCTTGACGAGCGCACGCAAGACAACCGCTCGGCCGGACCCGGCTAAGGATGAATAGTGACCAGAAGGCAAACACCCTGCTCGGAGGGTGTTTGCCAATTCGGGGAGCGCAGGCATGGTGTAAATACCCTCTCAGCCACGGTACTTGAGCCGGATGCCATCCTGCCCCTCGACATCGCGCAGCGCGGCGAGCAGCTCGTCGGCGGGCGCCACCTTCCACTCGCTGCCCAGCTCCAGCCAGCCGCTGGCGGCGGCGTTGCGATAACGCACGCGCACCGGCAGGCCGGCCTCGTTGCGCCACGGCGTGAGACTGTCGCGCAGGGTGGCGATGAAGCGGCCGTTGCAGCTCGAGCCGTCGACCGACAGCTCCACGGCCTCGCCGTAGCGGCTGCGCGCGTCGACCATGGCGGTCACCTCCTTGCCGCGCAGGCGCAGGCCGCCGGAGTAGTCGTCGCTCTGCACCTCGCCCTCGACGATCAGCACCTGGTCGGTATCCAGACGGCCGCGGACCTGGTCGAACAGCTCGCCGAACAGCGAGGCCTCGATGCGCCCGGTGCGATCATCCAGGGTGACGAAGGCCATGGTGTCGCCGCGCTTGGACTTCATGGTGCGCATGGCCACCACCAGCCCGGCGACCCGCTGCGGCTCACGTGACGGCTTGAGGTCGCGGACCCGTGTCGACACGAAGCGCGCCAGTTCCTGCTCGTACTCGTCGATCGGATGCCCGGTCAGGTAGAGCCCCAGGGTGTCCTTCTCGCCGGCCAGGCGCTCCTTGTCGCTCCAGTCGCGGACCCGATGGTAGTCGGCATAGACATCGCCGGCCTCGGGTTCGCTGAACGCCTCGCCGAACATGTCCATCATGCCCAGGTTGGCGTTGGTGGTGCTCTGCTGCGCCGCCTTGATGGCGTCGTCCAGCGCGGCGGCCAGCACCGCCCGGCTCGGCCCCAGGGTGTCCACGGCGCCGGACCGGATCAGTGCCTCCAGGGTACGCTTGTTCATGCGCTTGGCGTCGACCCGACGGCAGAAGTCGAACAGGTCGGCGAAGGCGCCGCCCTCGGTGCGCGCCTCGACGATCGCCTCGATCGGCCCCTCGCCGACGCCGCGGATCGCCCCCAGGCCATAGACCACGCGCCCCTGTTCGTCGACGGTGAACTTGTAGCCACCGACGTTGACGTCGGGCGGGGTCACCGTCAGGCCCAGGTTGCGGCATTCCTCGATCAGCGGCACCACCTTGTCGAGGTTGTCCATGTCGGTGGACAGCACCGCGGCCATGAAGGGCCCGGGGTAATGCGCCTTGAGCCAGGCGGTCTGGTACGAGACCAGGCCGTAGGCCGCCGAGTGCGACTTGTTGAAGCCGTAGCCGGCAAACTTCTCCACTAGGTCGAAGAGGTTGCCCGCCAGATCCTTGTCGATGCCGTTGGCCGCGCAGCCCTCCATGAAACCGACGCGCTGCTTGGCCATCTCCTCGGGCTTCTTCTTGCCCATCGCGCGGCGCAGCATGTCGGCCTGCCCCAGGCTGTAGCCGGCCAGCACCTGGGCGATCTGCATGACCTGCTCCTGGTAGAGGATCACGCCGTAGGTGGGCTCGAGGACCGGCTTGAGCAGCTCATGCTGGTAGTCGGGATGCGGGAAGGCCAGCTCGGCGCGGCCGTGCTTGCGGTTGATGAAGTCATCGACCATCCCCGACTGCAGCGGCCCCGGACGGAACAGCGCCACCAGGGCGATCATGTCCTCCAGCGAGTCGGGCTGCAGGCGCTTGATCAGCTCCTTCATGCCGCGGGATTCGAGCTGGAACACCGCCGTGGTCTCGGCCTTCTTGAGCATGTCGAAGGTCGGCACGTCGTCGAGCGGGATGGTGTTGATGTCGAGCGGGCCCTGCCCCTGGCGCGCACGCACGGCATCGACCATCTCCAGCGCCCAGTCGATGATGGTCAGGGTGCGCAGGCCGAGGAAGTCGAACTTGACCAGCCCGGCATCCTCGATGTCGTTCTTGTCGAACTGCACCACCAGGCCGCTGCCGTCCGGCTCGCAGAGCAGCGGCGAGAAGTCGGTGAGCCGGGTCGGCGCGATCACCACCCCGCCGGCGTGCTTGCCGGTGCCGCGGGTGATGCCCTCGAGCTTGAGCGCCATGTCCCAGATCTCCTGGGCCTCCTCGTCACCGGCGAGGAAGTCGCGCAGCGCCTCCTCCTGCTCGTGGGCCTTGGCCAGCGTCATGCCGACCTCGAAGGGAATCAGCTTGGAGAGCTTGTCGCCCAGCGAGTAGGGCTTGCCCTGGGCACGCGCCACGTCGCGCACCACCGCCTTGGCGGCCATGGTGCCGAAGGTGACGATCTGCGAGACGGCGTCGCGGCCGTAGCGCTCGGCGACGTAGTCGATCACCCGGTCGCGCTTCTCCATGCAGAAGTCGACGTCGAAGTCGGGCATCGACACGCGCTCGGGATTGAGGAAGCGCTCGAACAGCAGGTCGTATTCCAGCGGGTCCAGATCGGTGATCTTGAGCGCATAGGCGACCAGCGAGCCGGCCCCCGAGCCACGCCCCGGCCCCACCGGGATGTCGTTGTCCTTGGCCCACTGGATGAAGTCCATCACGATCAGGAAGTAGCCGGGAAAGCCCATCTTGATGATGATGTCGAGCTCGAAGTCGAGGCGCTCGCGGTAGGCCGCCTCGTGATCGGCGCGGCGGCGATCCGGATAGATGGCGTCGTCGCCGTCGAACAGCTGGGTCAGGCGCTCGCCGAGGCCGTCGTGGGAGAGCTGGCGGAAGAACTCGTCGAGGGTCATGCCCTCGGGTACCGGGAACTCGGGCAGGAAGATCTCGCCGAGGCGCACGTCGACGCTGCAGCGCGCGGCGATCATCACCGTGTTCTCGAGCGCCTCGGGGATGTCGGCGAACAGCTCGGCCATCTCCTGGGGGCTCTTGAGGTACTGCTCCTCGCTGTACTTGCGCTCGCGGCGCGGGTCGTCGAGCGCCTTGCCCTCGCCGATCGACACCCGGGTCTCGTGGGCCCAGAAGTCCTCGCGGGTCAGAAAGCGCACGTCGTTGGTCGCCACCACCGGCGTGCCGGTCTCGGCGGCGAGGTCGACCGACAGGTGAACACATTCCTCGTCGTACTGGCGACCGGTGCGCTGCAGCTCGAGATAGAAGCGCCCGGGGAAGTGGCGCTGCCACTCGGCGAGCAGTTCGCGGGCCTCGTCGCCGTGCTCGGCGAGCAGGAAGCGGCCGACCTCCCCCTCCCGGGCGCCGGACAGCGCGATCAGCCCGTCGCTCTGGGCGAAGATCCAGGCCTTCTTGAGCAGCGCGCTGCCCTGGCGCTGGCCTTCCTGCCAGCCCCGCGAGATCAGCTCGGTGAGGTTGCGATAGCCGACGTCGTTCATCGCCAGCAGCGTCAGCCGGTAGGGATGGCTCTCGTCGAACGGGTTCTCGAGCCACAGGTCGGCGCCGATGACCGGCTTGAGACCGGCGCCCAGCGCCGCCTTGTAGCTCTTGACCAGGCCGAACAGGTTGGCCTCGTCGGTCACCGCCAGGGCCGGCATGCCCGCCTCGGCGGTCGCGCTCACCAACGGCTTGAGGCGCACCAGGCCATCGACGAGGGAGTATTCGCTGTGCACGCGCAGATGAACGAAGGGAGTCGTCATGTCGCTCTCGTGATGGTTGTCGGGCGGCAGCGGCCGCCGCGTCAGAAGAGATCCAGCTGGCGTTTCACCGGAGCGAAGGAGCGGCGGTGCTCGGGCAGCGGCCCGAGGCGCTCCAGCGCCGCCAGGTGTTCCGGGGTCGGGTAGCCCTTGTGGCGGGCGAAACCGTACTCGGGGAAGCGCGCATCGAGGGCGACCATCTGCGCATCGCGAGCCACCTTGGCGAGGATCGATGCGGCACCGATGGCCGGATGACGGGCGTCGCCCTTGACCACCGCCTGGCCGGGAACATGATGCCCGGGCAGGCGATTGCCGTCCACCAGCAGGTATTCGGCCGCCGGCGTCAGGGCGTCGATCGCCCGGCGCATCGCCAGGTGGGTGGCATGGTAGATGTTGAACTCGTCGACCTCGGCCGGCGTGGCCTCGGCCACGGCGAAGGCCAGCGCCCGCTCGCGGATCGCCGCGTCCAGCGCCCGGCGACGCGTCTCGCTGAGCGCCTTGGAGTCGCCCAGCCCGTCGATCGGCCGCTGCGGGTCGAGGATCACCGCGGCGGCGACCACCGCGCCCGCCAGCGGGCCGCGCCCCACTTCGTCGACCCCGGCCAGCCGCTCGCCGGTGTAGTCGAGGACGATCTCGGCACTGCCCCGATAACCGGCGATGACATGGCGTCCTGCGACCGTGCTCATGAGGTCTCCCCGGGCAGCGCCACCGGCGCCTCGGGCAGCGGCCGGCGCTCAGCCACCGCCAGTACCGCCTCGGCGGCGCGCTCGCTGGCGCCGCGCTGCAGCCCGGCGTGCAGGGTGGCAAAGCGCTGCTCCAGCGCCGCGCGCGAGGCCGGCTCGCACAGCCAGGGACGCAGGTGCTCGCCGATCGCCGTCGGCGTGGCGGCCTCCTGGATCAGCTCGGGCACCAGCGTCTCGCGGGCGATCAGGTTGGGCAGCGAGATCCACGTCGTCCTGACCAGCCGACGGGCCAGCCAGTGGGTGGTCGGCGCCATGCGGTAGGCGACCACCATCGGCCGGTGACAGAGCATCGCCTCCAGGGCCGCGGTCCCCGAGGTCAGCAGTACCGCATCGCTGGCCACCATCGCCTCCCGCGAGCGGCCGTCGAGCAGCCGGGTTCGTGCCTGCAGGCCGGGATGGGCCGCGAGCAGCGCCTCGAGCTCGCGCCGGCGTTCCGGCGAGGCCGCGGGAATCACCAGTTCGAGCCCGTCGACCGTGGCCAGCAGCCGTTCGGCGGCCGCCAGGAAGGTCGGGCCCATGAAGCGGATCTCGTTGCCGCGCGAGCCAGGAAGAATGGCCAGCACCGGCGTCTCGGTGGGCAGCTCCAGCGCCGCACGGGCCGCGGCCCGGTCGTTGACCAGCGGCAGCTCGTCGGCCAGCGGATGACCGACGAAGGCCACCGGCACCCGATGCTGGCGGTAGAAGCTCGCCTCGAACGGCAGGAAGGTGAGCATGGCGTCCACCGCCCGGGCGATACCCTTGATCCGCCCCTGCCGCCAGGCCCACACCGAGGGGCTGACGTAATGCACGGTGGGCACCCCCGCCTCGCGCAGCTGACGCTCGAGGCCCAGGTTGAAGTCGGGGGCGTCGATGCCGACCATCACGTCGGGTCGCCAGGCCAGGGCGTCGTGGCGCAGGTGGCGACGGACCTTCACCAGCCCGGGCAGGTGCCTGAGCACCTCGACCAGCCCCATCACCGACAGCGTCTCCAGCGGGTAGAGGCTCTCCAGGCCCTCGGCGATCATGCGAGGGCCGCCGATGCCGCGGAACTCGGCCTCGGGATGGCGGGCCTTGAGCGCGCGCATCAGCCCGGCGCCGAGCAGGTCCCCGGAGAGTTCGCCGGCGATCAGGTAGACGCGCATCGGCTCAACGGATGATGCCGCGGGTGGAAGCCTCGAGGGAGGCGATGAACACCGCCACCTCGGGCATCTCGCCGTAGCGCTCGTGCAGGTTCTCGAGCGCCTGCTCGACGGTCAGCCCCTGGCGATAGACGATGCGGTAGGCCTCGCTCAAGGCCTTGATCGCCTCGCGGGAGAAGCCGCGCCGCTTGAGCCCCACCAGGTTGAGGCCATGCGCCTCGCCCGGATTGCCGTTGACCATCAGGTAGGCGGGAATGTCCTTGGTGACGATCGAGCCACCGCCGCACATGGCATGCTCGCCGACATGACAGAACTGGTGGATGGCGGCCAGCCCGCCGAGGATCGCGAAGTTGCCCAGGGTGACGTGGCCGCCGAGGGTCGCCTGGTTGGCGAGGATGCAGTCGTCGCCGATCACGCAGTCATGGCCGACATGGGAATAGGCCATGAACAGGTTGCGGCTGCCGATGGTGGTCTCGCCGCGATCCTGGACGGTGCCGCGGTGCAGGGTCACGCCCTCGCGCACCACGTTGTCGTCGCCCATTTCCAGCCGGGTCGGCTCGCCGGCGTACTTCTTGTCCTGGCAGGCCTCGCCCACCGAGGCGAACTGGAAGATGCGATTGCGTCGCCCCAGCCGCGTCGGCCCGTTCACCACGACGTGCGGACCGATCCGGCACCCCTCGCCGATTTCCACATCGGCGCCGATGATGCTGAACGGCCCCACCTCGACGTCATCGGCGAGACGCGCGCTGGGGTCGACGATGGCGGTTGGATGAATCAAGCGACCTTCCTCTCGGCACAGATGATCTCGGCCTCGCAGGCCACTTCACCGTCGACGGTGGCGGAGCACTCGAACTTCCAGATGCCGCGCTTGGCACGAACCACCCGGGCTTCCAGGCGCAGCTGGTCGCCGGGCATCACCGGACGCTTGAAACGCACGTTGTCGCTGCCGACCAGGTAGTAGACGTAGCCGTCGGCCGGCAGCTTGTTGACGGTCTTGAAACCGAGAATGCCGCAGGCCTGAGCCATGGCCTCGATGATCAACACGCCCGGCATGATCGGATGATGGGGGAAGTGGCCGTTGAAGAATGGCTCGTTGATGCTGACGTTCTTGCGGGCAACGATGGATTCGCCGAGCTCGAGCTCCACCACCCGGTCGACCAGCAGGAAGGGATAGCGGTGGGGCAGATACTCTCGAATTTCGTTGATGTCCATTACCATCGATGCGACCTCTGAAAGTACGTATGCCTGCACGGAAGGCAGGCATCTCAGGCGGGGCATCCCGCCACGTTGATGTTGGCGCGGGATTATACGTTTCCGCGCGCCGTCAGTCCCGTGTCAGGCGCTCGAATCCCGCTCGAGGCGCGACAGGCGCTTGGCGATGTCGTCGAGCTGCTTGAAGCGCACCGCGTTCTTGCGCCACAGCGCGTTGCTCATGGCACCGGTTCCCGACGAATAGACGCCCGGCTCGGTGATCGAGTTGGTCACCAGGCTCATGCCGGTCACCTGCACGCCGTCACAGATCGTCAGGTGCCCGGAGAGCCCCACGCCGCCACCGAGCAGACAGTGGCGGCCCACCTTGGTGGAGCCGGCGATACCTACGCAACCGGCCAGTGCGCTGTGATCACCCACCTGCACGTTGTGGGCGATCTGCACCTGGCTATCGATCTTGACGTCGTCGCCGATCACGGTGTCGCCCAGCGCGCCGCGGTCGATGCTCGAGCAGCTGCCCACCTCGACGTCGTCGCCCAGCACCACGCCGCCGAGCTGGGCGATCTTGTGCCAGCCGCCGCCGTCATGGGCGAAGCCGAAGCCGTCGGCCCCGATCACGCAACCGCTGTGCAGGATTGCCCGCTTGCCGACTACCACCCCGTGATAGAGCGTGACATTGGCATGCAGGCGCGAGCCGGCGCCGATGACTGAATCCGCGCCGACCACGCAACCGGGTCCGATGCGCACGCCGTCACCCAGCTCGACCCCGCTCTCGACCACCGCGTTCGCCGCAATGGTCACGTCACGGCCCAGTACGGCGTCTCCGGCCACGACCGCGGAGGGGTGCACGCCGCCGGCATCCCGGCCGGCCATGGGGTCGAACAGGCGCGACAGCTCGGCGTAGGCCAAATAGGGATTGTCCAGCTCGAGGCGCGCCACCGGGCATTCGCCGCCATGAGCGGGGTGAATCAGCACGGCGGCGGCCCGGGTCTGCGTCAGGTACTTCAGGTAGGCCTTGTTGGCCAGGAAGCTGACGTCATCCGGGCCGGCGTCGGAGAGGGTCGCCAGGCCACTGACCCGGCGTTCGCCGTCGCCGACGAGGGTGGCGCCCAGGCGGTCAGCCAGCTCGGCCAGGGAGCAGGAAAAGGGCTCGGATTGTTTCATGGCATCGACGAGACGGGCGCCCGGCGCCCGATCCCTCACTTGGCGTTGAGAATCTTGGTGACTTCCTGGGTGATATCCAGACCGTCATTCATGTGAACGACCGCATCGCGGTCGATGACCAGGTCGGCACCGTGGCGATCGGCCGCCTGCTGGATCGCCTTGTCCAGCCGCGGCTTGGCGGTCTTGAGGAAGGCCTGCTGCTTCTTCTGCTGCACCTGCTTGAGCTGGGCACGCAGCCGCTGGAACTGACCGCCCTTCTGACGCAGTTCCTGCTGGACCTTCTTGCGCTCGGCATCGGACATCACCGCGCCATCCTTCTGCAGACGCTGCTGAAGCTTCTGCAGCTCCTCGCTCAGGGACTTCGCCTGCTGGCGCTGCTCGCTGGTCTGGTTACGCAGCTCGTTCATCGACCGCTGAGCGGCGTCGGACTGCATCAGGGCGGCACGCCAGTCGAGCACCACGACATCCGTGGCGTAGGCGGGGGCGGCGGCGAGCGCGCCCAGCAGGCACAGCGCTCCGGTCAGTTTGCGCATGAATCACTCCTTTGCCGATCTCGGCGCCTCAGAAGGTCTGGCCGAGGGAGAACTGGAAGAACTGGGTGTCGTCACCCGACTTGTCGTTGAGCGGCTGGGCGACGCTGAAGGTCAGCGGCCCCACCGGGGTCAACCACGACAGACCGAGGCCGGCGCTGTAGCGCAGTTGATCGAGCTGTACGCCGCTTTCGCAGCTGGAATCGTAGCCCGGCGGCACATCGTAACAGTCGGTGAGATAGGTGTTGCCGGCATCGAGGAACACGCTGGTCTGCAGGGTCCGGTGGTCATCGACGAACGGGAACGGGTAGATCAGCTCGGCCGAGCCCTCGACCAGCACGTTGCCGCCCAGGGTATCGTTGTTGCCGGAACCGCGTTGCGTGGTCTTCGGCCCCAGGGTGTTGCCGGAGAAGCCGCGCACCGAGCCCAGGCCCCCAGCGTAGAAGTTCTCGTAGAACGGATAGGGGTCGTTGCCGACGGTGTCCGCGTAGCCGAGCGTCGACGAGAACTTGAGCGACCAGTCGGTGGCAAGCTCGAAGAGTTTCTGGCCGCGATAGCGCAGCTTGTAGTACTGGGCGTCGGACCCGGGCACGGCGGTTTCCAGCGAAACCCGCTGATAGCTACCGTCAGTGGGCAGGATGCCGCGGTCGAGGTTGTTGCGCGTCCAGCTGGCGGTCAGCTTGTAGGCCAGCGCATCCTTGCCCTGGCCGTCGACGTACTCGATGATCTCGGCCGGGGTGTCGCTGTAGGTATTGATGCTCAGGCTCTCGAGGCCCACCCCGAAGTTCAGTCGGGTGATGTCGTTGACCGGATAGCCGAAGTTGATGTTGCCGCCGTAGGCATCGGTCGAATAGGTCGAGATGTCCGAGTTTTCGTAGTCGGTCTTGCGATAGAAGACGTTGAAGCCGCGGGAGATGCCGTCCAGCGTCCAGTACGGGTCGGTGTAGCCGAAGTTGAGCTTGGTATAGGTGTCGCTGCGCTGTGCACCGATGTCCACCTTGTTGCCGGTGCCCAGGAAGTTCTTCTGCGACAGCGAGGCACCATAGATCACCCCGGCGGTCTGCGAGAAACCGACGCTGGCCGAGATCGAGCCGGAGGGCTGTTCCTCGACGTTGTAGGTGACGTCGACCTGATCGGGCTCGCCCGGCACCGGGCGCGTTTCGACATCGACCTGCTTGAAGAAACCGAGGCGCTCGAGGCGCTGCTTGGACTGGCTGATCTTGTCGGTGGAGGCCGGCGCGCCCTCCATCTGGGTCATCTCGCGGCGCAGCACCTCGTCCTGAGTGGTGGTGTTGCCCTCGAAGTTGATGCGCCGCACATAGGCGCGCCGCCCCGGCTCGACCCGGAAGGTCACGTCGACGGTATCACCGTTCTCGTCAACCTCGGGCACGCTGTCCACGTTGGCGAAGGCGAATCCCTCGGCGCCGAGCTTCTGGCGCAGCGCCTCGGCGGAAGCCGTCAGCGTGCTGCGCGAATAGATGTCGCCGGACTTGGCGGTGATCAGCTTGCGGGCCTGCGATTCGCTGATCTTGAGATCACCGGCGAACTTGATCTGGTCGATGCGGTAGCGTTTGCCTTCGTTGACGTTGATGGTCACGAAGATCTTCGACTTGTCGGGGCTGAGCGCCACCTGGGTGGAAGTGATGGCGAAGTTCACGTAGCCGCGATCGAGATACCAGGAGCGCAGGCTCTCGAGGTCGCCGGACAGCTTCTCGCGGGAATACTCGTCGTCGGAGAACCAGCCGAAGAACCAGCCGGGGCGGTCCTCGAGCTGCAGCAGGCCGCGCAGGGTGTCGTCGGAGAAGGCCTCGTTGCCGACGATGTTGATCTGGCGGATCTTGGCGACGGCGCCCTCGTTGACCTTGATGTTCACCTTGACCCGGTTGCGCTCCATCGGCTCCACCGAGGTCTCGATGCGGGCGCTGTAACGCCCCTGGGCGTGATAGAGCTGCTCGAGCTGGCGCTGCACGTCCTCGAGCGTGGCACGCTGCAGCACCTGCCCCTCGGCCAGGCCGGCGTCCTTCATCCCCTTGCGCAGATCGTCGTCGGAAATCTGCGAGTTGCCTTCGATGTCGATCCCGGCGATCGAGGGCCGTTCGACGACGTGAATGACCAGCACATCGCCGTCGCGTCCCAGCCGTACGTCCTCGAACAGGCCGGTGTCGAACAGCTTCTTGGCAGCGTCGGCCAGCTCCCGGTCGTCGACACGCTCGCTGGCGGAAACCGGGAAGGCGTTGAAGACCGAGGCGGCGGAGACGCGCTGAAGGCCCTCCACGCGAATGTCGGAAACCGTGAAGGGGGCCGCGAAGGCCGTCGGGGTGCCGCACAGCAGCAGTGCCGCCAATCCTAGGGTCTTGAGTTTCATGCAGTCGCTTCGCTCGAGTTGTTTCCGCCAGCTCGCTGAACAGGCACCTTATACATTTACTCGGCCCGCTGACAAGGCTGGCGCACCGTGCGCCGGCACCGGCCGACGCTACAGCCGCATTAGATCGAAGTACAGCGCCATCAGCATCAGGGTGCCGACCAGCGCCATGCCGATCCGCAACCCCGCCGCCTGGGCGGCTTCCGAAACCGGGCGACCGCGCGCCGCCTCGATGAGGTAATAGAGCAGGTGGCCACCATCGAGCACCGGAATCGGCAACAGGTTGAGCACGCCGAGGCTGATCGACAGGTACGCCATGAAGGACACGAAACTTTCCAGCCCGCTGCGCGCGGTATCACCGGCGATGCGGGCGATGGTGATCGGCCCCGACAGGTTGCTCGGCGAGATCAGCCCGAGCAGCATCTTGCGGATCGAATCCAGGGTCAGCACGGTCATCTCGGTGGTGCGCGACACCGCCTGCCCCACCGCCGCCAGCGGCCCGTAGCGGATCTCGCGGCGATAGGCGTCGGGCCAGGTGACCGGCGCCACGCCGGCGCCGATGTAGCCGATGCGCTCGCCGTCCTGCTCGTGAACCGCCGGGGTCAGCGATACCTCCCGCGTCTGCCCGTCGCGGGCCACCGTCAGGGTCATGGCCTGACCGGGGTGCGCGCGCACCGCCTCGACGAAGGCCATCCAGTCGTCGATGGCCCGACCGTCGACCGCGACGATGCGATCCCCGGAGGTCAGCCCGGCACCGGCCGCCGCGCCGCCCTCGAGCACCTCGCCCAGTACCGCGGGCGTCGCCGGCCGCCACGGGGTGACCCCCAGCGTCTCCAGCGGTTGCGGCGGGTCCTGGCCGACCAGCCAGCGGTCGACCGGCACCGCGTGGCGCTGGGCGGGACCGCCCTGCTCGGCATCACGGGTCTCGATCTGCAGCGGCTGGCGAGTGCCGATGGCCGACAGCAGGCGCAGGTTGACCGCTTCCCAGGACGGCGTGTTCTCGCCCTCCACGGCGACGATCTCCTGGCCTGCCGCCAGCCCGCCTTGTGCCGCCGGCGAGTCGGGCGCCACCGTGCCGATTACCGGCGCCACCGTAGAGGTGCCGGCCACGAACAAGCCCCAGTAGACCACCAGGGCGAGCAGAAAGTTGGCCAGCGGCCCGGCGGCGACGATGGCGATGCGCTTGCCGACCGACTGCCGATTGAAGGCACGCGGCAACTCCTCGGAGGGCACCTCGCCCTCGCGCTCGTCGAGCATCTTGACGTAGCCGCCCAGCGGGATCGCGGCGATGGCGTACTCGGTGCCGTGGCGGTCGAAACGCGACCACAGCGGCTTGCCGAAGCCCACCGAGAAGCGCAGCACCTTGACGCCGCAACGACGCGCGACCCAGAAATGTCCGAATTCGTGGAAGGTGATCAACAGCCCCAGCACCACGACGGCCGCCAGGATATTCTGAATCGCGTCCATCTCGTCCCTCCTCGATCAACGCAACAGCGACAATCGCTGGTCGGCCAGCCGCCGGGCGCGGGCGTCCTCGGCGAGAACCTGCTCCAGGCTGTCGGCGGGCACCGCCGGGCAGGCCTCGAGCACCGCCTCGACGACCTCGGCGATGGCCGTGAAGCCCAGCCGCCCGTCCAGAAACGCGGCCACCGCCACCTCGTTGGCGGCGTTGAGCACCGCCGGCGCCGTGCCGCCCGCACGCATCGCCTCGCGGGCCAGGCGCAGGCAGGGAAAGGCTCGTTCGTCGGCCGGCTCGAAGTCGAGCCGGGCCACCTGGAACAGGTCGAGCAGCTCGACACCGGCGTCGATGCGCTCCGGCCAGGCCAGGCCGTAGGCGATCGGCGTGCGCATGTCGGGGTTGCCCAGCTGGGCGATCACCGAGCCGTCGCTGTAGGCGGCCATGGAATGCACCACGCTCTGCGGATGCACCACCACCTGAATCTGCTCGGGACGCGCGGCGAACAGCCAGCAGGCCTCGATCAGCTCGAGCCCCTTGTTCATCAGTGTGGCACTGTCCACGGAAATCTTGCGGCCCATCGACCAGTTGGGGTGGGCGCAGGCCTGCTCGGGGGTGACGCCGGCCAGCGCGTCCGGCGTCCAGCCGCGGAAGGGCCCGCCCGAGGCGGTCAGCAGCAGCTGCGTCACGCCGGCCCCGGCCAGGCCGTCGTCGCGGTCGGGCGGCAGGCACTGGTAGATGGCATTGTGCTCGGAGTCGATGGGCAGCAGCACGGCATCATGGCGCGCCACCGCGTCCATGAACAGCGCCCCGGACATCACCAGCGCCTCCTTGTTGGCCAGCAGCACGCGCTTGCCGGCGCGCACCGCCGCCAGGGTCGGCAGCAGCCCCGCTGCACCGACGATGGCCGCCATCACCACCTCGACCTCGCCGGCCTCGGCCACCTCGACCAGCGCCGCCTCGCCGGCGCGCACCTCGGTGGCGATGTCCGCCGCGGCCAGCCGCTCGCGCAGCCAGGCCGCATCGGCCTCGCGGGCGAGGACCGCCACGGCCGGCCGATGTACCCGGCACTGCTCGAGGAGCGACTCGCGCCGGCTGCCGGCGGTCAGGGCGTGAACCCGATAGCGCTCGGGATGCCGGGCGATGACATCCAGGGTGCTGGTGCCGATGGAGCCCGTGGCCCCCAGCACGGTGACGCGCTGCGGAGTACGGACGGGGGAAGGTGCAGTCATCAGGGCCTCCTCACTGCCACAGCTTGAGCAGCGCGAACAGCGGCACGGCCGCGGTGAGGCTGTCGATGCGATCGAGAATGCCGCCATGCCCCGGCAGCAGGCGCCCGGAATCCTTGATGCCCCGCCAGCGCTTGAACAGGCTCTCGAGCAGATCGCCGAGTACCGAGGCCAGGGTCACCACCAGGGTGATCAGCATCAGCCACAGGCTCTCGCCGAGCGGCAGACCCAGGCCCAGCGCGTAGCCCAGGGCCAGCAGCGCGGTCACCGCCATGCCGCCGTAGACCCCCTCCCACGACTTGCCGGGACTCACCCGCGGCGCCAGCTTGTGGCGACCGAAGCGCCGCCCGGCGAAGTAGGCACCGATGTCCGCCAGCCACACCAGCAGCAGCACGTAGAGCAGCCACTCGGCCCCGCTGGCGCGCAGCTGCACGAGCCCCGCCCAGCAGGGCACCAGCACCCAGAGCCCGGTCAGCAGGCGAGCCGGCGACGAGCGCCACTGCCAGCCGCGCTCGGGATACCCGGCGACCCAGTAGAAGCTCAGCAGCCAGCCGCCGAGCGCCAGCCACAGCGGCCAGGCCGCCGCCACCGCGCCGCTCTGCCAGCCGGCCAGCATCAGCACGGCGATCACCGCCAGGTAGGCCAGCCGCCCCAGCGGGGCGGCGACGCCGGAGAGGTTGGCCCATTCCCAGCCGGCGAGCAGCACGACGGCGCCGGTGAACAGCGCGAAGGGCGTGCCGGACAAGCCGAACAGGCCGGCCAGCATCAGCGGAGCGAGAATGACGGCGGTGAGGATCCGTTGCTTAAGCACCCTGTGCCTCGATCTGTTCCTGGGTCATGCCGAAGCGCCGCTGGCGATGCGCGAAATCATCGAGCGCCTCGTCGAGGGCATCCCCCCCGAAGTCGGGCCACAGACGCGGCGAGAAGAAAAGCTCGGCGTAGGCCAGTTGCCAGAGCAGGAAGTTGGAGATCCGCTGTTCGCCGCTGGTGCGGATGCACAGGTCGACCGGCGGCGCGCTGACCCGGGCGATCTCCTCGCCGAGCGCGTGCTCGTCGATCTCCCCGGCCTTGAGCTCGCCGGCCTCGACCCGTTCGGCCAGGCGCCGCGCCGCCAGGGCGATGTCGCGCTGCCCGCCATAGTTGGCGGCGATGATCAGGTGCAGCCCCTGATTGTCGCGGGTCAGCGACTCGGCCCGGGCGATGTACTGCTGGATGGTGTTCGAGAAGCGCTCCCGCTCGCCGATCACGCTCAACCGGATGCCATGCTCGTGCAGCTTGCCGACCTCGCGCTTGAGCACCATCAGGAACAGCTCCATCAGCGCGCGCACCTCGGCGGGCGGGCGCTTCCAGTTCTCGCTGGAGAAGGCGAACAGGGTCAGCGTCTCGACACCGCGTTCGGCGGCGCGCCGGATCACCGCCCGGACCGACTCGACGCCGGCCCGGTGCCCGCGCACGCCGGACAGGCCCCGCGCGCGTGCCCAGCGGTTGTTGCCGTCCATGATGATCGCCACGTGGCGCGGCAGATTGGATGACTGCGGTGAACTCATGGTCTCTCACGCGGGAGGAAAGGGGCTCCCGGGCGGCACGCCGCCCGGGCACGGCTCACACCTGCAGCAGGTCGTGTTCCTTGGTTTCCAGCAGCTTGTCGATCTCGGCGACGTACTTGTCGGTCAGCTTCTGGATGGCGTCCTCGCCCTGATGCTCTTCATCCTCGGTGATTTCCTTTTCCTTGAGCAGCGCCTTGATGTCGGCGTTGGCATCGCGGCGCACGTTGCGCACCGCCACGCGGGCGGTCTCGGCCTCGCCACGCGCCTGCTTGATGTAGTTGCGGCGCGTCTCCTCGGTCAGCGGCGGCATCGGCACGCGGATCACCGTGCCGGCCGTGGCCGGGTTGAGACCCAGGTCGGCGGTCATGATCGCCTTCTCGACCTTGGGCACCATGCTCTTCTCCCAGGGCACGACGGCCAGGGTCCGGGCATCCTCGACGTTGACGTTGGCCACCTGATTGATCGGCATCTGCGAGCCGTAGTACTCCACGGTCACCGCGTCCAGGATGCTCGGGTGGGCGCGCCCGGTACGAATCTTGTGGAAGTTGGCCTGCAGCGATTCCAGGCTCTTCTTCATGCGGGTTTCCGCATCCTGCTTGATCTCGTTGATCACGGTTTCAACCTCTGTCTATCAGCGTTCCTTCCTTACCACCCACGACCAGGTTGAGCAACGCTCCGGGCTTGGTCATGTCGAACACGCGAACCGGCATGTCATGGTCCCGTACCAGACAGATGGCGGTCAAATCCATCACGCCCAGCTTGCGGTCGAGGGCCTCGTCGTATGCCAGGCGCTCGTACTTGACGGCATCGGGATGCAGCACCGGATCCTTGTCGTAGACGCCGTCGACCTTGGTGGCCTTGACCACCACGTCGGCATCGATCTCGATACCGCGCAGGCAGGCCGCGGAGTCGGTGGTGAAGAACGGGTTGCCGGTACCGGCGGAGAAGATCACCACATCGCCCGACGTCAGGTAACGAATCGCCGTACGACGGTCATAATGCTCGACCACGCCGCTCATGGGAATCGCCGACATCACCCGCGAACGGATGTTGGAGCGCTCCAGGGCGTCGCGCATCGCCAGGGCGTTCATCACCGTGGCGAGCATGCCCATGTGGTCACCGGTCACCCGCTCCATGCCGGCCGCATGCAGGGCCGCGCCACGGAACAGGTTGCCACCGCCGATCACCATGCCGATCTGAACGCCGATGCCGACCAGCTGGCCGATCTCCAGCGCCATGCGATCGAGCACCTTGGGGTCGATGCCGAACTCGCCGTCGCCCATCAGCGCCTCGCCGGAGAGCTTGAGCAGGATACGCTTGTACTTCGACTTCTCGTTGCGTTCCGGTGACGGGGTGTTGCGATCGGAAATGACAGGCATGCGGGAATCTCCTGGTAACGGCGGGATGTGGCTTGCCGGTGACATCCACCGGCCGGATACACGATGGCGTGCGCCTGGGCGCACGCCATGCGACAACCAGAAGCTAGGACCTCAGCTACGGCGAGCCTGTTCCATCACTTCCTTGGCGAAGTCGACTTCTTCCTTCTCGATGCCCTCGCCCACCTCGAAACGGGTGAAGCCGACCACCTCGCCACCCTGCGACTTGGCGTAGTCGGCCACGGTGACGTTGGGGTCCTTGACGAAGGGCTGCTCGGTCAGGCTGTTCTCGGCCAGGTACTTCTTGAGACGGCCCTGGACCATCTTCTCGGCGATGTTCTCCGGCTTGCCGGCCATGTCCGGCTGGGCCAGGATGATCGCCTTTTCCTTGTCGAGCTCTTCCTGCGGCATGTCCTCGGGATGGGCCACGACCGGGTTGATCGCCGCGACATGCATGGCGACGTCCTTGGCCGCCTCGGCGTTGCCGCCCTTGAGCACGGTCAGCACGCCGATGCGGCTGCCGTGGACGTAGGCGCCGACCACGCCGTCGGCCGGGGCCTCGACGACCACCGCACGACGCACGCTGATGTTCTCGCCGATCTTCTGGACCAGCTGCTCGCGGGCTTCCTCGAGCTCGCCGTCCATCAGGGCGGCGACGTCTTCGCTCTTGCTCTCGAAGACCTTGCCGACCACGCGCTCGGCGAAGGCGCGGAAGTTGTCGTCGCGGGCCACGAAGTCGGTCTCGGAGTTGACCTCGAGCATCACGCCGTAGCTGCCGTCCTCGGCGACACGGGTGATGACCGCGCCCTCGGCGGCGGTACGGCCGGCCTTCTTGGCGGCCTTGAGACCGGAGTTCTTGCGCAGGTTCTCGATGGCCTGCTCGATGTCACCGTCCGCCTCGGAGAGTGCCTTCTTGCACTCCATCATGCCGAGCCCGGTGCGCTCACGCAGTTCCTTGACCAGAGATGCGCTGATAGCTGCCATGGTGGTAAACCTCTGAAAAATTCGACGTCGGATAATACGAAGGGCAGAAGCTCTGCCGGAAGCGAAACGCCTGGCTGCGGCGCGACGAAGGGGGCCGAGGCCCCCTTCGCGCGCCCTGGCTGTCCGCGCTGCCAGTCTGGCCGACAGGGATGACAGTCAGGATAGGCGCGTCGCGATCACTCGGCGACTTCGTTGTTCTCGGTCACCTCGACGAACTCGTCGGGACGGCCTTCCTTCGCCTTGGCGCAGGCGTCGGCGATCGCCTGGACGTAGATCTGGATGGCGCGGATGGAGTCGTCGTTGCCCGGGATGACGTAGTCGACGCCGTCCGGGTCGGAGTTGGTGTCGACGACACCGATGACCGGGATGCCCAGCTTGTTGGCTTCGTTGATGGCAATCCGCTCATGGTCGACATCGACCACGAACAGCGCATCCGGCAGGCCGCCCATGTCCTTGATGCCGCCGATGGCCCGCTCGAGCTTGTCCTGCTCGCGGGTGGCCATCAGGACTTCCTTCTTGGTCAGCTTCTCGAAGGTGCCGTCCTCGCGCATCGCTTCCAGTTCGCGCAGCCGCTTGATGGACACGCGAATGGTCTTGTAGTTGGTCAGCATGCCGCCGAGCCAGCGGTGGTTGACGAACGGCTGACCGGCGCGGGTGGCCTCTTCCTTGATGATCTTGCTGGCGGCGCGCTTGGTGCCGACGAACAGGATCTTGTTGTTGGCGGCCGCCATCTTCTCGACCACGCCGATGGCATCGTTCAGCGCCGGCAGGGTGTGCTCGAGGTTGATGATGTGGATCTTGTTGCGCGCACCGAAGATGAACTTGCTCATCTTCGGGTTCCAGTACTTGGTCTGGTGGCCGAAGTGGGCGCCCGCCTTGAGCAGGTCGCGCATGTTGACTTGCGCCATGGGATGTCTCCTGATGAATCGGGTTAGGCCTCCATGTACCCCATGGATCCGACCGCGGCACGCATCGGCGTCGACCTCGGCACCCGGGACCATGTGACGGTACATGTGTGTTTTCAGGCAGTTGATGGACTTGCCGCTTGCCGCCGCCCGCCGGCGGGCGGATTGCAGTCAAGCGCGCGGCTTTATACCATAGAATGATGCCAGAATGAAGCCGATGCCCCGCGCCGCGCGGGCTTCCCACGCTCCCGATTCGAGACCCCATGAACGCTCCCATCAAGACTCCCGACGAAATCATCAAGATGCGCGAGGCCGGCCGGCAGGCCGTCGCCGTCTTCGCGCTGCTCGACCAGCACGTGCGTGCCGGCGTCAGCACCGGCGAGCTCGACCGCCTGTGCCACGACTTCATCGTCAACGAACTGGGCTCGGTGCCCGCCCCGCTCAACTACCACGGCTTTCCCAAGTCGATCTGCACCTCGATCAACCATGTGGTGTGCCACGGCATCCCCGACGACGGCAAGACCCTCCGGAAGGGCGACATCATGAATGTCGACATCACCGTCAAGACCGCCGACGGCTACCACGGCGACTCCAGCAAGATGTACGTGATCGGCGAGAGCATCCAGGGCGAGCGGCTGTGTCGCGTCACCCAGGAATGCCTGTACAAGGGCATGGCGCTGGTGCGCCCCGGCACCCGGCTCTCCGAGATCGGCCGCGTCATCCAGCAGCATGCCGAGGCCAACGGCTACTCGGTGGTCCGCGACTTCTGCGGCCACGGCATCGGCAACGTCTTCCACGAGGAGCCGCAGGTGCTGCACTACGACGGCTACGCCCCCGAGGCCGACATCGCGCTGGCCGAGGGCATGTGCTTCACCATCGAGCCGATGATCAACGCCGGCGGCTACCGCACCAAGGTGCTGCGCGACGGCTGGACGGCGGTGACCCGCGACAAGAGCCTCTCCGCGCAGTGGGAACACACCCTGGCGGTCACCGCCACCGGCGTCGAGGTGCTGACCGCCCGCCCCGAGGAAGACCTGTCCTTCCTGCAGGGCTGATCGCCACACGCCGCGCCGCCCGTTTCGGAGAGCCATCGCGCATGCTGCTGCACCACTACCGCTTCGTCCCGGACGAGACGCTGTTCGACGCCACGGCGTTCCGCGCCGCGCTCGACACCAGCCGCTCGCCGATCCCGGTCTACAAGCAGGCGCTGCGCGAGATCCAGGAACGCCTCGATGCCCGCTTCCGGGCCGGCGCCGACATCCGTGACCTGGTCCACGGGCGCGCCTGGTGCCTGGACCGGCTGCTGGCCATCGCCTGGGAACGCCACGCCTGGCCCGACGACGGCGTGGCCCTGCTCGCGGTGGGCGGCTACGGCCGCGGCGAACTGCACCCGCACTCCGACATCGACCTTCTGCTGCTGCTCGAGCGCGACGACGACACCCCCTACCGCGAACCGCTGACCGCCTTCATCACCTTCCTCTGGGACATCGGCCTGGAGATCGGCCACAGCGTGCGCTCGCTGGCCGACTGCGAGCGCGAGGCCCGCAACGACGTCACGGTGATCACCAACCTGCTCGAGACGCGCACCCTGGCCGGTCCCGAGCGGCTACGCGAGGCGATGGGCGAGCGCCTGTCGAGTGCACGCATGTGGCCGCCGGACCAGTTCTTCGAGGCCAAGTGGCAGGAGCAGATCGCCCGCCACTACAAGCACAACAACTCCGAGTACCAGCTCGAGCCCAACATCAAGAGCTCCCCCGGCGGGCTGCGCGACATCCAGATGATCGGCTGGGTCGCCAAGCGCTACTTCGGCCCGCTGCGCTACGAGGAGGTGGTCGCCCAGGGCTTCATGAACGACGCCGAGCTGCGCATCCTCAGCCAGGGCCAGGCCTTCCTGTGGCAGGTGCGCTACGCCCTGCACATGCTCACCGGACGCGCCGAGGACCGCCTGCTGTTCGACCACCAGCGGGCCATCGCCGAACTGTTCGGCTACCACGACTCGCCGGGGCGGCTGGGCGTCGAGCAGTTCATGAAGCGCTACTACCGTCACGTCACCGCCCTGGCCGGGCTCAACGACATGCTGCTGCAGCATTTCGACGAGATGATCCTGCGCGCCGACGAGGTGCTCGAGACCCGTCCGCTCAACGCCCGCTTCGAGGTCAAGGGCGGCTATATCCAGGCGCGCCATCCCCGCGTCTTCCTGCGCCGCCCCGGGGCGCTGCTCGAGCTGTTCCTGCTGATGGCCCAGCATCCCGAGATCGAGGGCGTGCGCGCCACGACCATCCGCCTGATCCGCGATCACCGTCACCTGATCGACGAGGGCTTCCGCGACGACCTGCGCCACCAGAGCCTGTTCATGGAGCTGCTGCGCAGCGGCGGCAACGTGGCCCGCCAGCTGCGGCGCATGAACCGCTACGGCATCCTCGGCAAGTACCTGCCCGAGTTCGGCCAGGCGGTGGGCCTGATGCAGCACGACCTCTTCCACCTCTACACGGTGGACGCCCACACCCTGCGCCTTTTGACCTTCATTCAGCGCTTCCGCGAGCCCGAGGGCCGCCAGGACTTCCCGGTCGCGGCCACCCTGGTCCATCAGTTGCCCAAGCTGGAGCTGCTGTGGATCGCCGGGCTCTTCCACGACATCGGCAAGGGCCAGGGCGGCGATCACTCGCACATCGGTGCCGGCCTGGTCACCGCCTTCGCCGAGCGCCACGGCCTGTCGCCCCGCGACACCCGGCTGGTCGCCTGGCTGGTCGAGCACCACCTGCTGATGTCGAAGACCGCGCAGAAGCGCGACATCTCCGACCCGGACGTGATCCGCGAGTTCGCCGGCCAGATGCGCGACGAGGTGCACCTCGACTACCTCTACGTGCTCACCGTCGCCGACATCACCGCCACCAACCCCTCGCTGTGGAACGGCTGGCGGGCCGCCCTGCTGCGCCAGCTGCACAGCGAGACCAAGCGCGCCCTGCGCCGCGGCCTGGAAAACCCCATCGACCGCGACGACTGGATCCGCGAGACGCGCACCGAGGCCCTGGCCCTGCTGCGCACCCTGGGCGTCGACGCGGAGCGCGTCGAGGCGCTCTGGGACACCCTCGGCGACGACTACTTCGTGCAGTACGCCCCCAGCGAGATCGCCTGGCACACCCAGGGCATTCTCGCCCACGGCGGCTCCGAGCTGCCCATGGTGCTGGTCAGCGCGCCGGCCGAGGGCACCAGCGAGGGCGGCACCAAGGTGTTCATCCACACCCCCTCGGTGGATGACCTGTTCGCCGCCACCGCCGCGGCGCTCGACCAGCTCGACCTGTCGATTCACGACGCGCGCATCGCCACCTCGAGCAACAACCGCACGCTCAACACCTTCATCGTGCTCGACGACAACAACGAGCCGATCCGCGAGCCCGCCCGGCTCGAGCGCATCCGCGAGCACCTGATCGAGGAGCTCGACGACCCGGACGACTACCCGCAGATCGTCAACCGCCACACGCCGCGTCAGCTCAAGCACTTTCGCGTGCCCACCCAGGTGCTGATCGAGCCCGACGGCGCCAACGCCCGCACCATGCTGGAGCTGATCGCCCCCGACCGGCCGGGACTGCTGGCCCGCGTGGGGCGAATCTTCATGGAGCAGCACATCGCGCTGTCGGCGGCCAAGATCGCCACCCTCGGCGAGCGCGTCGAGGACGTGTTCTTCATCACCGACAAGAACGGCGAGCCGCTCACCGACCCCGAGCGCCAGGCCGAGCTGCGCCGCCGGCTGTGCGAGACCCTCGACGTGTGACGCGTCGGGCCAATCCTGAGTATTTGAGGGGGTCTCCTGGCTTCCCTATAATCGGTGGCTTCGCGCCGTACGGCACTCATAACGACATTCGCCCGCTCGCCGGGCCGCTGGCACCCCATGAATCCCAATCTCGACGCGCTCAAGCCCTACCCCTTCGAGAAGCTCGCCGCGCTCAAGGCCGGCCTGACGCCCCCCGACCGCTCGCCGATTCCGCTGACCATCGGCGAACCCCAGCACGCGCCGCCCGCGGCGGTGCTCGAGGCGCTCGCCCGCCACGAGGGCGACGTCGCCCGCTACCCGGCCACCGCCGGGCTGCCCGAGCTGCGCGAGACCCTCGCCGGCTGGGCGACCCGGCGCTTCGGCCTCGCGCCGGCCAGCCTCGACCCGGAACGCCACGTGTTGCCGGTCAACGGCACCCGCGAGGCGATCTTCGCCTTCGTTCAGGCCGCCCTCGATCGCAGCCGTCCGGCGAAGGTGGCGATGCCCAACCCCTTCTACCAGATCTACGAGGGCGCCACCCTGCTGGCCGGCGGCACGCCGCTGTATCTCGACTGCACCGCCGCCAATGACTTCCGCCCCGATCTCGATGCCGTGCCGGCCGAGGTCTGGCGCGAGGTGCAGCTGGTCTTCGTCTGCTCGCCGGGCAATCCCACCGGGGCGGTGACGCCGCTGGACGACTTCCGGCGGCTGATCGAACTCGCCGACGAGCACGACTTCCTGATCGCCTCCGACGAGTGCTACTCGGAGCTCTACCTGGACGAGGCCGCGCCACCGCCGGGGCTGCTCGAGGCCTGCCGGACGCTGGGCCGCGACGACTACCGGCGCTGCATCGTCTTCCATTCGCTGTCCAAGCGCTCCAACCTGCCGGGGCTGCGCTCCGGCTTCGTCGCCGGCGACGCCGCACTGATCGCGCCCTTCAAGCGCTACCGCACCTACCACGGCTGTGCCATGCCGCTGCACGTGCAGAAGGCCTCGATCGTCGCCTGGAGCGACGAAGCCCACGTGCGCGCCAATCGCGATGCCTACCGCGAGAAGTTCGCCGCCGTCACCGCGATCCTCGCGCCGGTACTGGACTTCCCAGCCCCGCAGGCGAGCTTCTACCTGTGGCCGGCGGTGCCGGGCGGCGACGACGAGGCCTTCACCCGCGCGCTGTTCGCCGAGGAGCACGTCAGCGTGCTGCCCGGGCGCTACATGTCCCGCGACACCCGGGACGGCAATCCCGGCGCCGGGCGCATCCGCCTGGCGCTGGTCGCCGAGGTCGAGGCCACGGCCGAGGCCGCCCGGCGCCTCCGCGCCTTCATCGAACGCCGCCAGTGAGAGGAAACCCCGCCCCGATGATGACGCTCTACGGCATCAAGAGCTGCGATACCTGCCGCAAGGCCCGCAAGGCGCTCGACGCCCGCGGCATCGCCCATGGCTACCACGACCTGCGCGCCGACGGGCTCGACGCCGCGACGCTGGATCGCTTCATCGCGCTGGCCGGCCTCGAGACGCTGCTCAACACCCGCAGCACCACCTGGCGCGGGCTCGACGAGGCCGAGCGCCAGGCCGCCCGGGACGACGCCGGGCGCGCCCGGGCACTGATCCTGGCGCAGCCG
Organism: Modicisalibacter sp.; assembly: GCF_055145905.1. Classification (NCBI taxonomy): domain Bacteria; kingdom Pseudomonadati; phylum Pseudomonadota; class Gammaproteobacteria; order Oceanospirillales; family Halomonadaceae; genus Modicisalibacter; species Modicisalibacter sp. Next base: position 91,049 of record NZ_JBSREH010000001.1, read on the forward strand.
ACCCTGCTCAAGCGCCCGCTGCTCGACACCGGCGAGACGCTGATCGTCGGCCGAGCGCGCGACGACTATGCCGACCTGACTTGAACCTGCCCTTCATCCACGTTTCAGGAGACTGCACATGCTGAGTTTCGCCCTCGGAATCGGCCATCAGAACACCCAAGGCGACTGGCTGGACGTCTACTACCCGGCACCGCTGTTCCAGCCCGACGCCGCGCTGATCGATGCCGCCCGCCAGGCGCTCGACGCCCCGGCCGGCAACGCCGCGGTGAGCTTCCTGCCCGAGCACTGCGCGGCACTCGCCGAGGCGCTCAAGGCCGCCGGCCAGGCCGAACAGGCCGAGCTGGCCGCCAGCCTCGCCGCCAGCCAGCGTCCGCTGGTCGCCACCTTCCTCGAGGTGGACCAGCCGCCGCAGAGCGTCCCGGAGGTCTATCTCAAGCTGCACCTGCTCTCGCACCGCCTGGTCAAGCCTCATGGCGTCGACCTCACCGGCATGTTCGGCCTGCTGCGCAACACCGCCTGGACCAGCGAAGGCCCGATCGACGTCGAGGAGCTGCCGGAGCGCCGCCTCAGGGCCCGCCTCGAAGGCCGCGTGCTGTCGGTGGACTGCGTCGACAAGTTCCCCAAGATGACCGACTACGTGGTCCCCCGCGGCGTGCGCATCGGCGACACCGCCCGCGTGCGCCTCGGCGCTCATCTCGGCGAAGGCACCACGGTCATGCACGAGGGCTTCGTCAACTTCAACGCCGGCACCGAAGGCCCGGGCATGATCGAGGGTCGCATCTCTGCCGGCGTGATGGTCGGCAAGGGCTCGGACCTGGGCGGCGGCTGCTCGACCATGGGCACCCTCTCCGGTGGCGGCAACATCGTCATCAAGGTCGGCGAGGGCTGCCTGATCGGCGCCAACGCCGGGATCGGCATTCCGCTGGGCGATCGCTGCACCGTCGAGGCCGGCCTCTACCTCACCGCCGGCGCCAAGGTCGTGGTGCTCGACGACCAGGGCCAGGAAGTGCGTACCGTGGCGGCCCGCGAGCTGGCCAACCAGAACGACCTGCTGCTGCGCCGCAACTCGCTCAACGGGCGCATCGAGTGCCTGACCAACAAGAGCGCCGTCGCGCTGAACGAAGCGCTGCACGCCCACAACTGAGATGGCGGCGCCCGCCCACGCGGGCGCCCCACCGGCCGACTACCAGGAATCCGCATGTCTTCGTCCGACTCCCCCGCGTCGCTGTCGCCGACGCTCGAACTGGCCATGGCGCTGATGCGCCGCCCGTCGGTGACGCCCGACGACGCCGGCTGCCAGGCGCTGATGATCGAGCGCCTCGAGCGCCTGGGCTTTCGCGTCCAGCGTCTGCCATTCGGCGAGGTCGAGAACTTCTGGGCGGTGCGCGGGCATCACGGCCCGGTGCTGGCCTTCGCCGGCCATACCGACGTGGTGCCCAGCGGTCCCGCGGCGCAGTGGGACGCCCCGCCCTTCGAGCCGTGCATCAATGCCGTCGGCGAGCTGTGCGGGCGCGGTGCGGCCGACATGAAGGGCAGCCTGGCGGCGATGGTCACCGCCGTCGAGCGCTTCGTCGCGGCGCACCCGGACCACCCCGGCCAGCTCGCCTTTTTGATCACCGCCGACGAGGAAGGCCCCGCGGTCGACGGCACCCGCGCGGTGGTCGAGCACCTGCGCGAGGCCCACGAGCGGCTCGACTACTGCATCGTCGGCGAGCCCTCGTCGAGCGAGCGCCTCGGCGACACCATCAAGAATGGCCGCCGCGGCTCACTGGGCGGCGTGCTTCATGTGCACGGCGTGCAGGGGCACGTGGCCTACCCGCACATGGCGCGCAATCCCATCCACGAGGCGGCCCCGGCGCTCGACGCCCTGTGCCGCGAGCACTGGGACGACGGCAACGCCTTCTTCCCGGCGACCAGCTTCCAGATCTCCAACATCCGCTCGGGCACCGGCGCCACCAACGTGATCCCCGGCGAGCTGGAGGTGGTGTTCAACTTCCGCTACTCCACCGAGCTCACCCACGAGACGCTGCGCCGGCGCACCGAGGCGATCCTCGACGCCCACGGGCTCGACTACCGCCTCGACTGGACGCTCAACGGCGAGCCCTTCCTCACCGACCATGGCCCGCTCATCGACGCCACCGTGGCCGGGGTCGAGGCGGTGACCGGCCTGACGCCGACCCTGTCCACCGCCGGCGGCACCTCGGACGGGCGCTTCATCGCCACCCTCGGCTGCCAGGTGGTGGAACTCGGCCCGCTCAACGCCACCATCCACAAGGTGAACGAGCGCGTGCGCGCGGCGGATCTCGACACACTGAGCCGGGTCTACGAGTCGATTCTCGTCCGGCTGTTCACCTGAGGCTGCCATGGAACGCTACCCCGATATCGAAATCTATCTGGCCGGCGCCGACCTCGAGGCCCTCAACGCCTGGCTGGGGGAGCGCCTCGATGCCGCCCCGCTGCAGCCGGCCGGCAAGCGCAAGTGGCGCGGTCGCGGCTACTGCGCGGGAGAAGCGATCCCGGTGCTGCTGGTCGAGGGCGTGGCCGACGGCTTCGCCAGCCTGTGGCTCGACAGCCCCGCCACGCCCTGGCCGCGGGACATCGACCTCGCCCGCGAGGCCGTGCAGCGCCTGGGCTGCGAGGTGCGCTGCTCGCTGGGCGGCTGGCAGCCCGGCGACGACCCCGACCGCTTCTGGCAGGTCTGCCCGAACGGCCACGAAGGCCCCATCGACTGGCCGGACTCGGGCCAATAGGCCATGCTGCGGGCACGTTGCTCGCTCTTCACTCTCCCCATGCCGACAAGGATGCGATGCCATGGCGGAATCCAAGCCGGTCATCTATGCCGCCATGGGCGGCAATCTGCTGATCGCGATCACCAAGTTCGTTGCCGCCGCTTTCACCGGAAGCTCGGCGATGCTCTCCGAAGGCATTCACTCGGTGGTCGACACCGGCAACCAGGGCCTGCTGCTGCTGGGCCTGAAGCGCGCCAGTCGACCACCCAGCGCGCAGTTTCCCTTCGGCCACGGCAAGGAGGTCTATTTCTGGAGCTTCGTGGTCGCGCTGCTGATCTTCGCCGTGGGCGCCGGCGTCTCGATCTACGAGGGCATCAACCACATCCTTCACCCCGAGCCGATGCAGTCGCCGTTGATCAACTACATCGTGCTGGGACTGGGGATTCTCTTCGAGGGGGCGTCCTGGGCCTTCGCACTGAACGCCTTTCGCAAGACCAAGGGCAAGTGGGGCTATGTGCAGGCGGTGCGCCGTGGCAAGGACCCGACCATGTTCATGGTGGTGTTCGAGGACTCCGCCGCCCTGCTCGGTCTCCTGGTGGCGCTCGGCGGCATCTGGCTGAGCGAGTGGACCCACAACCCAATCTTCGATGGCATCGCCTCGGTGATTATCGGCCTGATCCTCGGCGGCACGGCGATCTGGCTTGCGGTCGAGACCAAGGGGTTGCTGATCGGTGAAAGTGCCAATCGCGGTGTGGTCGATGCCATTCGCCACCTGGCCGGCAACGCCGATGCCGTGGAATCGGTCAACGAGGTGCTGACCATGCACATGGGGCCGGACTTCGTCCTCGCCACGCTCAGCATCCGTTTCCGGCGCGGCACGCCCGCCGAGCGCATCGAGCGGGCCATCGCCACGCTGGACCGGGACATCAAGGCCGAGGTGCCGACGGTCAAGCGGGTGTTCGTCGAGGCCGAGGCCCGCGCCGATGTGGACGAACGCCCGGATCACGGCGAGGAGCCGGCCAACGCCCCGGCCTGAACGACATCGCCCCGGCGAGGGCCGGGGCGATGGCGTTTCGGGAAGCGCGGGTGGGACTCAGGTGATGACGGTGACGTCGTCGGCCTGCAATCCGCGCTCGTTCTGGACCACGTGGTAGCGCACCTTCTGCCCCTCGGCCAGGGTACGATGCCCCTTGCCGCGGATGGCGCGAAAGTGCACGAATACATCCTCACCGCTCTCGCGAGTGATGAAGCCGTAGCCCTTGTTGACGTTGAACCACTTGACCTCGCCGGTCTCGCGATCATCGCTTTCGATGTCCGCCAGGTTGGCCAGCTGTGGGGTGAGAATGTTAACGGCCAGCGTCGCCACCAGTAGAATCACGAAGATCGCCACGGCGCTGGCCACGTAGATACGCTCGATACCATCGAGCTCCAGGGCCTTTTCCAGCTCGCCGGTCAATGCGCCATCGGCCAGCGAGGCAAACAGGGCGATCAGCAGCGGTGCGGGAGCGGCCAGCAGGAGACTGATGATACTGCAACGCAGTAATACCTTTCGATTCATGGACCTCGGGTTCTCTTGTTGTCAACCAAAAACGGCCCGATCGCCGAGGCGACGGGCGATGTCATGAAAAATCAAGGTGTCGCGATGAACGGCAACACACAGCGCAGCGATTCTAGCATGATCGAAAATGGCACGCTTATCAGCCGCCTGGAGGCACACATCGAGGCGCTGGAGAGCCGGCTGGCCTATCAGGAGCACTGGCTGGACACGCTGGACCGCGCCGCCGTGCAGCAGGAACAGCGCCTGAGCCAGCTCGAGCGCATGAACGAACTGATGCAGCAGCGCCTGCGCGATCAGAACCAGGCTCTGGAAAGCCTGTCTCCGGAGCCCGGGGCATCGGACGAGCGCCCGCCCCATTACTGAGGCCCACAAGGCGCGACGTGCCGACCGGACTCGAGGCGGCCGGCAAGGGCCGGGGGGACAGCGAAGGCGAAAACGAAAAGGAGCGCCGCATGGCGCTCCCTGAGTCGATCAGACTGCTGTCAGGCGCAGCCAGCCCGGCCAGCGATCACTCCAGACCGTCGAGGTAGCGCTCGGCGTCAAGCGCGGCCATGCAGCCGCTGCCGGCGGAGGTAATGGCCTGGCGATAGACGTGGTCCATGACGTCCCCGGCGGCGAACACGCCCGGTACGCTGGTGGCGGTGGCATTGCCGTCGAGCCCGGAACGCACCGTGATGTAGCCGCCGTTCATCTCCAGCTGGCCCTCGAAGAGGCCGGTATTGGGCGTATGGCCGATGGCAATGAACACGCCCGGGGCCGACAGCTCGCGGGTACTGTCATCCAGCATGGAGCGCAGCCGCACGCCGGTGACGCCGGAGCCGTCGCCAAGCACCTCGTCGACGGTCTGGTTCCACTCGACGGCGATATTGCCGTTGTCGACCTTCTCGAAGAACTTGTCCTGCAGGATCTTCTCGGCGCGCAGGCTGTCGCGGCGATGCACCAGCGTCACCCGCGAGGCGATGTTGGACAGATACAGCGCCTCCTCGACGGCGGTGTTGCCCCCGCCGACCACCACGACCTCCTGGTTGCGGTAGAAGAAGCCGTCGCAGGTCGCACAGGCGGACACCCCCTGGCCCATGAACTGCTGCTCGGAAGGCAGGCCCAGATAGCGCGCGCTGGCGCCGGTGGCGATGATCAGCGCGTCGCAGGTGTAGAGGCCGTTGCTGCCCTTGAGGGTGAAGGGCCGGCTGCCCAGCACCACCTCGTCGATGTGGTCGAAGAGGACCTCGGTGTTGAAGCGCTCGGCGTGACGCTTCATGCGTTCCATCAGCTCCGGGCCCTGCACCCCGGCATCGTCGCCCGGCCAGTTATCGACATCGGTGGTGGTAGTCAGCTGGCCGCCGGCCTGCATGCCGGTGATCAGCAGCGGGCTCAGGTTGGCCCGGGCCGCGTAGACCGCCGCCGTGTAGCCCGCCGGACCGGAGCCCAGGATGATCAACCGCTGATGACGCGCTTCACTCATGAAAAAATCCTCTTCGGCAAGGACGCCGTCGGGAAACAACAGCGGCCGTTGAAGTCTCGAGGTGGACTGGGAGCTGGACTCGACGCCGACCACCTCATCGAATGCAGATCGCAGTCTACCGTGTTTTCCCTGTCCCAGACGACGAAGGGCGGCCCGCAGGCCGCCCCGTCACACCCGGGAACCGTTACAGTTCCTTGGAGTGCTCGCCGAGGTACTTGGCGACACCTTCGGCGGTATCCTTCATGCCTTCCTGGCCTTCGTCCCAGCCGGCCGGGCAGACTTCGCCATGCGTCTGGTGATGCTTGAGCGCCTTGACCATGCGCAGCATCTCGTCGACGTTGCGGCCCAGCGGCAGGTTGTTGACGGTCTGGTGCTGGACCACGCCGTCCTCGTCGATCAGGAAGGAGGCGCGCAGGGCGACACCCGCTTCCGGATGCTCGATGCCGTAGGCCTGGACGATCTCGTGCTTGACGTCCGCCACGACCGGGAAGCCGACTTCACCGATGCCACCGTTGTCCGGCGAGGTCTTGCGCCAGGCGTAGTGGGTGAACTGGGAGTCGATGGAAGCGCCGATGACCTCCACACCCAGCTCCTTGAACTGCGCCAGACGGTTGTCGTGGGCGATGATCTCGGAGGGGCAGACGAAGGTGAAGTCCAGCGGCCAGAAGAACAGCACGCGCAGCTTGCCGTTGCTGTCGGACAGCTTGAAGTTGTCGACGATGGTGCCATCGCCCAGAACGGCGGCCGCTTCGAAATCCGGTGCCTGACGTCCAACCAGTACGCTCATGTAACGCTCCTTGAGAGTTGAGTGTGGTCGCTTGTGAATGATGACGAGGACGAGGTTACGATCGCCCCCGCGATCTGCCAATTTGATAACCCCAATGATCGATATAGGGCATGCCTATCGGCCGTGCCCTACACGATGTCGTCGTCGCGCGCCACCGTCACCCGTTCGATGTCGCCGAGCACGCAAGAAACCTCCACGCCGACCTGCATCGGGGCACAGCAGCGCGGACAATCCTCCCAGGTCACGTGACTGCCCTGGCTGGCATCGACCAGCAGGTCGAAGGCAGCCCCGCAATAGGGGCAGTGGGTCGCATGCGAGGTGAGCATCTCTTCATTCATGATCGGCTCCCACCCTGCGCGTCGATGCCATCTCTGAGATCAGGATTTGGGGGCATCGGCGCCAGCTTTCAAGGGGCGAATTGACGGTCCTGTTCAGGATAGTCGAGCCGGCGCCGAACACCCATCGCCGATTGGGCCCGCTTGAATTCTCGACCTATCATTGCCATGTGATGGATAAAGGCAATGCGGGCCAAGTGTCGACAATCCCGCCCCTGGGCGTAGTATCGTAGCCCTAGTCAATCAGGAACCTGACCACTCGGGAGACGGTGACCGGCACCACCGGCAGGCCGTTGAAGCCGGCAGTTCCGCCGCCCGAGTCGACGCCCAAGCAAGGCATGAGGAGGAGTCCATGAGCGCTGACGAAACGCCGACCACCCTGAGCACTCTCGAGGCCGGGGGCTCGACCTACCACTACTACAGCCTGCCCAGGGCCGCCGAGGCACTGGGCAACATCGACCGGCTGCCCTTCACCCTCAAGGTGCTGCTCGAGAATCAGCTGCGCTTCGCCGACGACGAGACGGTCTCTCGCGAGGACATGCAGGCGCTGGTGGACTGGCAGAAGGAAGGCCGCTCGAGCCGCGAGATCGGCTACCGCCCCGCCCGCGTGCTGATGCAGGACTTCACCGGCGTGCCCGGCGTGGTGGACCTGGCCTCGATGCGCGACGCTGTGGCCCGGCTCGGCGACGACCCGGCGCGTATCAACCCGCTGTCGCCGGTGGACCTGGTCATCGACCATTCGGTGATGGTCGACCACTTCGGCGACCCGTCGGCGTTCAAGGACAACGTCGCCATCGAGATGGAGCGCAACCGCGAACGCTACGAGTTCCTGCGCTGGGGCCAGCAGGCCTTCGACAACTTCCGCGTGGTGCCGCCGGGCACCGGCATCTGCCACCAGGTCAACCTGGAGTACCTGGGCAAGGCGGTCTGGACCAAGGAGCAGGACGGCAAGACCTTCGCCTACCCTGATACCCTGGTGGGCACCGACTCCCACACCACCATGATCAACGGCCTGGGCGTACTCGGCTGGGGCGTCGGCGGCATCGAGGCGGAGGCCGCCATGCTCGGCCAGCCGGTATCGATGCTGATTCCCGAGGTGATCGGCTTCAAGATCACCGGCAAGCTGCGCGAGGGCATCACCGCCACCGACCTGGTGCTGACGGTGACCCAGATGCTGCGTCAGAAGGGCGTGGTCGGCAAGTTCGTCGAGTTCTACGGCGACGGCCTCAAGGACATGCCGGTGGCAGATCGCGCCACCATCGCCAACATGGCGCCCGAATACGGTGCCACCTGCGGCTTCTTCCCGGTCGACGAGCAGACCCTCGACTACCTGCGCCTCTCCGGGCGCGACGAGGCGCAGATCGCCCTGGTCGAGACCTACGCCAGGGAACAGGGCCTGTGGCGCGAACCCGGGCACGAGCCGATCTATTCAGACACCCTGGAACTCGACATGGGTGATGTCGTGGCCAGCCTGGCCGGGCCCAAGCGCCCGCAGGACCGGGTGGCACTGACCGACATGAAGACCACCTTCGAAAAGCTGATGAACGGCGACGCGCCGGATGCCCCTCCCGAGGAGCAGGGCAAGTGGCAGTCCGAGGGCGGCCACGCGGTGGACGACGTCGAGCTGCACGACCGTCATCGCCACTACGAGCACACCGACAGCCAGGACGTCGAGTTCGACGGCGAGTCGTTCAAGCTCAACCCGGGCGCGGTGGTGATCGCCGCCATCACTTCCTGCACCAACACCTCCAACCCCAGCGTGATGCTGGCCGCCGGCCTGCTGGCCCGCAAGGCCGTGGAGAAGGGCCTGACCACCAAGCCGTGGGTCAAGACCTCGCTGGCGCCGGGCTCCAAGGTGGTGACCGACTACCTCGCCGCCGGCGGCGTGCAGGACGACCTGAACGAACTCGGTTTCAACCTGGTCGGCTACGGCTGCACCACCTGCATCGGCAACTCCGGCCCGCTGCCCGAGCCGATCGAGAAAGCGATCGACGATGGCGACCTGACCGTGGCTTCCGTGCTCTCGGGCAACCGCAACTTCGAGGGGCGCGTGCACCCGCTGGTCCGCACCAACTGGCTGGCCTCGCCGCCCCTGGTAGTGGCCTACGCCCTGGCCGGCAACGTGCGTGTCGATCTCTCCAGGGAACCGCTGGGCACCGGCAAGGATGGCCAGCCGGTCTATCTCAAGGACATCTGGCCCAGCCAGGCCGAGATCGCCAAGGCCGTGGAGCAGGTCAAGACCGACATGTTCCGCAAGGAATACGCCGAGGTCTTCGACGGCGACGAGACGTGGCGCTCGATCAAGGTGCCGGAAAGCAAGGTCTACGAATGGTCGAAGGATTCCACCTACATCCAGCACCCGCCGTTCTTCGAGGGCATGGGCAAGCAGCCCGAGCCGGTCGAGGACGTCAAGGGCGCGCGCGTGCTGGCGATGCTCGGCGACTCGGTGACCACCGACCACATCTCGCCGGCCGGCGCGATCAAGCCGGACAGCCCCGCCGGGCGCTACCTGCAGGAACACGGGGTGGCGGTGAAGGATTTCAACTCCTACGGCTCGCGGCGCGGCAATCATGAGGTGATGATGCGCGGCACCTTCGCCAACGTGCGCATCAAGAACGAGATGCTCGACGGCGTCGAGGGCGGCTACACCCGCCACGTGCCCTCCGGCGAGCAGCTGTCGATCTACGACGCAGCGATGAAGTATGTCGAGGACGACACGCCGCTGGTAGTGGTCGCCGGCAAGGAGTACGGCACCGGCTCGTCACGCGACTGGGCCGCCAAAGGCACGCGGCTGCTGGGTGTGCGCGCGGTGATCGCCGAGTCCTACGAGCGCATCCACCGCTCCAACCTGATCGGCATGGGTGTGCTGCCGCTGCAGTTCCCCGAGGGCGAGGACCGCAAGTCGCTGGGGCTGACCGGCGACGAAACCTTCTCCATCGAAGGGCTCAAGGACCTCGAGCCGGGCAGCACCGTCAAGGTGACCATCGGCACCGACAAGGGCGAGAAGACGCTCGACGCCAAGTGCCGCATCGACACCGCCAACGAGCTGGAATACTACCGCCACGGCGGCATCCTGCACTTCGTGCTGCGCAACATGCTCCAGTGAAGCCGTGCCGGGGAAGCGCCCCGGGCATCACTCGGCGCAAACGGAAACGCCCTGCCAGCGAGGCAGGGCGTTTTCACGTCATGGCATAGTCGGCCGAGACAAGGCTATGCGAGGGCGCTGTAGACCCTTCCCTGGGCGCTACTTTTGCCATCTGACCGCCATGGATGGCGGAAATGCCGAAATGGAAGGGATCATTTTTCGGCCATGGCAAAAGACCCTCGCGTCGACTTGTCACTGCCTGCCATGACCCGCTTTTTAGAAAAGCGCTTAGAACGCGCGACGCCGATAACGCCGATAACGCGGATACCAGAAGTTGTGCTCGATCGCCTCCCACAGCACTTCATCGCTGGAGGACAGCGCCACGCCTTCCTCCTGGGCCTGCTTGGCGACATCGAAAGCGATCGACTTGCTGATCTCGCGGATATCCTTGAGTGACGGCAGCAGCGCGCCCTCGCCCTTCCTGACGATCGGCGCGCCGTTGGCCAGGGCGTTGGAAGCCGCCATCAGCATGCCGTCGGTGACCCGCGAGGCGTTGGACGCGACCACGCCGAGCCCCACGCCGGGGAAGATGTAGGCGTTGTTGCACTGGGCGATGGCGATCTCGCGCTCGCCGACCTTGACCGCCGGGAAGGGGCTGCCGGTCGCGACCAGCGCCTGGCCGTCGGTCCAGTCGGCGATTTCCTGGGGCGTCGCCTCGACCCGCGAGGTGGGGTTGGACAGCGGCATCACCACCGGGTTGGGGCAGTTCTCGTGCAACGTGCGGATCACCTCTTCGGTGAACAGGCCGCGTTGACCGGATACCCCGATCAGGATGGTCGGCCTGGCCGAGGCGATCACGTCGAGCAGCGAGCGACCCGGCCAGTCGGCCAGCTCCGCGGGGTCATGGGCCAGGCGCTGCTGGAAGTCGCGCAGGCCGTCCATGTCGCTGGTCAGCAGGCCGTGGCGATCCACCATGTAGACCCGCCGGCGTGCCTCGTCCTCGCTCAGCCCCTCGGCCTGCATGGCGACGATGATCTGCTCGGCGATGCCGCAGCCGGCGGAACCGGCGCCGACGAAGGCCACCCGCTGGTCGCCGAGCCGGGCATCGCGCGACTTGCAGGCCGCCAGCAGGGTGCCCACGCAGACCGCGGCAGTGCCCTGGATGTCGTCGTTGAAGCAGCACAGCTCGTCGCGGTAGCGTTCGAGCAGCGGCATGGCGTTGGTCTGGGCGAAGTCCTCGAACTGCACCAGGGCGTTGGGCCAGCGACGCTTGACCGCCTGCATGAACATGTCGATGAACTCGGCGTACTCCTCGTCGCCGATGCGCTTGTGGCGCCAGCCCATGTACATCGGATCATCGAGCAGCTGCTGGTTGTTGGTGCCCACGTCGAGCATGATCGGCAGCGTGTAGGCCGGGCTGATGCCGCCACAGGCGGTATACAGCGAGAGCTTGCCGATGGGAATGCCCATGCCGCCGATGCCCTGGTCGCCGAGCCCCAGGATCCGCTCGCCGTCGGTGACCACGATCACCTTGACCCGGTCCTTGGTGGCGCTGCGCAGGATATCGTCCATGTGCTCCCGGTCGGGATAGGAGACGAAGATCCCGCGGTGGTTGCGATAGATATTGGAGAACTCCTCGCACGCCTCGCCCACCGTCGGCGTGTAGATGATCGGCATCATCTCCTCGAGATGCTCTTCCAGCAGGCGGAAGAACAGCGTCTCGTTGTCGTCCTGGATCGAGCGCAGGTAGATGTGCTTGTCCAGATCGGTCTTGCACAGGCGGTACTGACGGTAGGCGCGCTCCGCCTGCTCCTCGATGGTCTCGACATTCTGGGGCAGCAGCCCGATAAGATTGAAGTCGATGCGCTCCTTCAGGGTGAAGGCGCTGCCCTTGTTCAGCAGCGGCATCTCCAGCAGCGACGGACCGGCATAGGGGGTATAGAGGGGGCGCTTGGCGTTCTCGCTCATCTCTCGACTCGAGGTTGGTGTGACGACGTTCGCGCGGGCTGCGATGACGTTCAGCAAACGACGCGGCGAACACGGAAAAGCGACAGATACGATAACACAGCCGCCCGTTCGACCGCCTCGAAAGCACGGCGCTTTCCTGCGCTTCGACAGGAAGTGCATTGACCGGGGCATCGGGCTTTGCTCAACTGATGGCTCGCGATCGACGGCAAGAGACACAGCATGGCAGCCCTTCCCCCGGTCCGGCGCAGCGCCGAGACGTCGGCCGCCGGAACGCCGGCCGCCGGATTCGCCTTCAACGGGCAGGAGATCAACGGCGCCCTGGGGGATCTGGGCACCCTGCTGCCGCTGACGCTGGGCATCCTGGCCCTGGGCGTCCTGCCCCCGGGGCCGGTGCTGTTCGGGTTTGCGGCATTCTATCTCGCCACCGCCTGCTGCTACCGTCTGCCGCTTCCCGTGCAGCCCATGAAGGCCGTGGCGGCGATGCTGCTGGCCACGGGCATGACGGCCCAGGCGGTGGCCCTGAGCGGCGTGATGATCGGGGGAGTGATGCTGATGCTCGGGCTGACGGGGTGGATCAATCGCCTGAGCCGCCCGATACCGCAGTCCGTGCTCGCCGGGCTGCAGCTCGGCCTGGGCGTGATGCTGGCCCGGGCCAGCCTGGCGCTGATGGCCGAGGCGCCCTGGCTGGGAGGCGTGACGCTGGCGGTTCTGCTGGTGAGCATGCGCCGGCCGCGCTGCCCCTCGGTGCTGATCACCCTGCTGGTCGCGGTGGGGCTGGGCCTGATGCAGGGCGGCGACAGCCCGATCGCCATGCCCGATTCCCACCCCCTGCTGGCGCTGGCCGCCTGGCCGGACCTCGGCACCATCGAGCACTCCCTGACGACGCTGGTGCTGCCCCAGCTGTCGCTGACGGTGACCAATGCCGTGGTGCTGACCGCCCTGGTGGCCGGCGACTACTTCGGCGAACGCGCGGCGCATGTCACGCCCGCGCGCCTGTCGATCACCACCGGCCTCGCCAACCTGGTGCTCGCGCCGTTCGGCGCCCTGCCGATGTGCCACGGCGCGGGCGGACTGGCGGCCCACTACCGCTTCGGCGCACGCACCGGTACGGCCCCCCTGCTGCTGGGCCTGGCCCTGCTCGTCATGGCCTGCCTGCCGGCACAGTGGGGGCTGGCGATGCTGGCCGCCATCCCCGCCGCCGGGCTGGGCGCCCTGCTGCTGGTGGCCGCCTGGCAGCTGGCCGTCACCCGGCGGCTGTTCGACAGCCGGCCCGACTGCTGGCCGGTGATCGCCGCGACCGCCGCGGTGACGGTCGCGGTGAATCCCTTCTGGGGGCTGGTCGCCGGTGCCGCCGCCGAATGGGGACGGGTCAGATGGACCCGGTACCGTCGCGCTCGCGACGCCTCAGCGCGGTGACGCCGCGAAGAACCACGGGCGCAGCCTGACACCCAGCATGTTGCCGGCGAAGGCGGCCAGCGAGGCCGCGAGGACCAGGCAGCCGGGCGCCCCGTCGTCGAAGCCGGCCCTGTGTGCGCTACCGGCCGCTAGATGAAGCGCCCCAGACCGACGGCGTGACGCAGCCTGTCCATCAGCGGCGCGGCTTCCGCCCGGGCTCGATCGGCCCCCTTGCGCAGCACGGCCTCGATATGGCCCGGGTCCTCCATCAGCGCCTGATAGCGCTCGCGAGGCTCGCGCAGGTGGGCGTTGAGGTACTCGAACAACTCGTTCTTGGCCTCGCCCCAGCCGATGCCCTCGGCGTAGCGCTGGCGCATCGCCGCACTCTCCTCGGCGCTGGCGAAGGCCGAGTAGATCTGGAACAGGGTGCAGCTATCCGGATCCTTGGGCTCGCCCGGCTCCAGGGAGTTGGTCTTGATCTTGCGCACCAGCTTGAGCAGCTTTTTCTCGGAGACGAACAGCGGAATGGTGTTGTTGTAGCTCTTGGACATCTTGCGTCCGTCGAGCCCGCCGAGCACTTCCACCTTCTCGTCGACCACCGCCTCGGGCAGCGTGAAGTACTGGCTCTTGTAGAGATGATTGAAGCGCCCGGCCATGTCGCGGGCCATCTCGATGTGCTGGATCTGGTCGCGCCCCACCGGCACCTTGTTGGCGTTGAACATCAGGATGTCGGCGGCCATCAGCACCGGGTAGCCGAACAGCCCCATGGTGATGCCGCGATCGAGGTCCTGGCTGCCGGCCGCCTCGTTCTCGGCGACCGCGGCCTTGTAGGCATGGGCCCGGTTCATCAGCCCCTTGGCGCAGACGCAGGACAGCATCCAGGTCAGCTCGGGAATCTCGGGGATGTCCGACTGGCGGTAGAAGATCGCATTGTCGGTATCCAGCCCCAGCGCCAGCCAGGTGGCGGCGATCTCCAGGCGCGACTGCTGGACACGCTTGGGATCCTGACACTTGATCAGGGCATGCAGGTCGGCGAGGAAGTAGAACGACTGGACATCGGGGTTCTGGCTCTCGGCGATCGCCGGCTTGATCGCGCCGACGTAGTTGCCGAGGTGGGGCGTGCCGGTCGTGGTGATGCCGGTGAGCACGCGGGTCGTCTTGGCGGCTGTACTCATGGAAAGCGGACTCTGCTGTCGGAAATGCCCGCTATGGTAACGCGCGCCCCCGATCAAGGCGACCGACGCCCGACGGTCACGCCGGGCGTTCGGCGGGAAGGCCCCGGCCCGTCAGCTCGCGACCAGGCTGGCCGGGTCGACGCTGTCGAGGCCGAAGGCCTGAGCCACGGCACGGTAGGTGATCTTGCCGTCGTGGACGTTGAGGCCGGGCAGGAAGTGCGGGTCATCGGCCAGCGCCTGCTTCCAGCCCTTGTCCGCCAGGGCGATGATGAACGGCAGGGTGGCGTTGGTCAGCGCCTGGGTGGAGGTGCGCGCCACGGCACCCGGCATGTTGGCCACGCAGTAGTGCACCACGCCGTCGACCACGTAGGTGGGCTCGGCATGGGTGGTCGCCTTGCTGGTCTCGAAACAGCCGCCCTGATCGATGGCGACGTCGACCAGCACGCTGCCCGGCTGCATGTCGGCCAGCTGGGCGCGGGTGATCAGCTTGGGCGCGGCGGCCCCCGGCACCAGCACCGCGCCGATGATCAGGTCGGACTCGCGAATCGCCTCTTCCAGGGAGTCGGCGGTGGAATAGACGGTACGCACCCGCCCTTGGTAGCGATGATCGAGCACCTCCAGGCGCGGCAGCGACTTGTCCAGCACGGTCACCTCGGCACCCAGACCCAGCGCCATGCGCGCCGCGTTCTCGCCGACCACGCCGCCGCCGATTACCGTGACCTTGGCCGGCGCCACGCCGGGCACACCCGGCAGCAGCACGCCGGAACCGCCCTGGGCCTTCTCGAGGCTGTGCGCCCCGGCCTGCACGGCCATGCGACCGGCCACACGACTCATCGGCGCCAGCAGCGGCAGGCCGCCCTGGGCATCGGTGATGGTCTCGTAGGCGATACAGGTCGCCCCGGAAGCCATCAGGCCCTTGGTCAGCGATTCCTCGGCCGCCAGGTGCAGGTAGGTGAACAGGGTCTGGCCCGACGAGAGACGCGCGACTTCCTCGCGCTGCGGCTCCTTGACCTTGAGAATCAGCTCGGCCGCGCTCCACAGCACCTCGACATCGGACTCCAGGCTCGCCCCGGCCGCCTCGAAGGCGCTGTCGGCGAAACCGGAACCGTCGCCGGCCCCGGTCTGCACGATGACCTGATGACCGCGCTCGACCAGTTCACGCACCCCGGTCGGGGTCAGCGCGACGCGATACTCGTGGTTCTTGATTTCCTTGGGAACGGCAATCTTCATGACACCCTCCTGCGATGGACGTGTTGGACAGGGCGAGCCCGTGGATTCACACGCCATTAGTACAGCAGCTTTGGGGGATCACGATAGGCAGCCGGCGCAAAACAAAAACTTCGCCCGGACAGCGGTTTTCTGCCAGAAAAAACCGCGGCAAGAGCGCATGACACGAAAAACTTTCGTGACCTAGGCGGGCTCCATTACCAGGGCGCCGCCATAGGTGTCGCGAAAGGCGGCCGGCAGGCGCCGGGGGCGGCCGCTGGACAGCGCGACGCAAGCGAAGCGGGTGCGGGCCCGCAACAGCGTCGCGCCGTCACTCGGGCGGATCAGCTGGAAGCGCCGCGTCAGCGTCAGCCGGCCGTCGCAGGCCACGATCCAGGTCGCCAGGCGCAGCGCATCGCCGGCGAAGGCCGGCGCCAGGTAGTCCAGCTCATGGCGATGCACCACCATGCCGCGGTCCAGCGCCCGATAATCGTCGAGGCTCAGCCCCAGCGAGCGGGAGTGCGCCCAGCTGGCCTGCTCGACCCAGCGCAGGTATTCGGCATTGTTGACGTGGCCGTAGTGATCGATTGCCGCCTCGTCGACGACAATCGTGATCGTGAAGGGGGCCGCCAGATCCCAGTCCATGCCTTGCCTCCCGGCCGTCTCGGCTAGTCGCGGAACACGCGCACGCCCAGCGCCTTGAGGTAGGCCGTCTCGGGAATCGACGGGTGCACCGGGTGGTCCGGTCCCTGTCCGCCCTGATAGAGGATCTGACCGTGCCGGTCCTGGTGACGCACCGCACCGCGCACGCACTCCACCAGCCGCTCGGTAGCCAGATGCATCGAGCAGGAGGCGGAGAGCAGCAGGCCGTCGCGTCCCAGCAGGCGCATCGCCTCGCGGTTGAGACGCGCGTAGGCGCGCTCGCCGTTGGCGATGTCCTTGCGCCGCTTGATGAACGCCGGCGGATCGAGAATCACCACGTCGAAATGCTCACCGTCGGCCTTGAGCGCGGCCAGGGCCTCGAAGGCATCGGCCTCGCCTACCGCCACCCGGTCGTCCACCCCGTTGAGCGTGGCGTTTTCGGCCACACGCTCCAGCGCCTCGGCGGAACGGTCCACGCACAGTACCTCGCTGGCGCCGTGCGCCGCCGCCTGCACACCCCAGCCACCGATGTAGCTGAACAGGTCCAGCACCCGCTTGCCCTCCACCAAGGCGTTGAGCCAGGCCCGGTTGGGGCGATGATCGTAGAACCAGCCGGTCTTCTGGCCGTCGAGCACCGGCGCGACGAAGCGCACACCGTTCTCCTCGAGCAGTACCTGCTCGGGCAGTTCGCCGTGGACCACCGCCACCTCGCTCTCGAGCTGCTCCTGGCGGCGCCCGGAGGTATCGTTCTTGAACACGATCGCCCGCGGCGAGAGCACCTTGTCCAGCGCCGCGATCACTTCCTCGGCCAGCCGCTCCATGCCCAGAGTATTGAGCTGGACCACCAGCACGTCCCCGAAGCGATCGACCACCAGCCCCGGCAGCAAATCGCCCTCGCCGTGCACCAGGCGATAGAACGGCTTGTCGAACAGCCGCTCGCGCAGCGCCAGCGCCTGGTTGAAGCGGTGCACCAGCAGCGAGCGATCCAGCCTCACGTTGACATCGCGGGATACCACGCGGGCGCAGATCAGCGAGTGCGGATTGACATAGGCGATGCCCATCGGCTTGCCGTTGGCGGCCTCGATGATCGCCTGGCTACCCGGCTCCACCGTCTTGAGCGGCGTGGCCTGGATGTCGATCTCGTTGGAATAGAGCCAGAGATGACCGGCCTTGAGGCGGCGATCGGCGTTCTTCTTCAGGCGCAGGCGTTCGGTCACGGTAACTCCGGTTCAGATCATCGGGAATTGGCGGCATTTTAACGCGCTTGCAGGCCCCCGAGAAAAGTCCACGGGTCTTCATGCGCGGAGAAACGCTGAACAAATCGCCGAGCAGTGTAAAGCGCAAGGCGCACGGAGCACAGAAACCGGAGCCTATGAGTTATAGGTGAGGATTTCGAGCACCGCGCAACGCAGCGATTTGCCTGCGCAGGCATTTGCGTTGTTACTCAACTCTGGCAGCGCGGACAGAACACGCTGGCCCGCTGCCCCAGGGTGACGTTGCGCAGTTCACCGCCACAGCGGCGGCAGGGTTCGCCGGCGCGCCCGTAGACATTGAGGCGCTGGGCGAAGTAGCCGGGCTCGCCCACGCCGCTGACGAAGTCACGCAGCGTGGTGCCGCCCTGGGTGATGGCCGCGGCGAGCACCTCGCGGACGGCCTCGGCCAGTCGCGCGTAGCGCTCCCCCGCGATACGCCCGGCCGGTCGGCGCGGATCGATGCCGGCCAGAAACAGTGCCTCGGCGGCATAGATATTGCCCACGCCCACCACCACGGCGTTGTCCATCAGAAACGGCTTGACCGCCAGGCGCCGGCCGCGGGACAGCCGATACAGACGTTCGCCGTCGAAGTCCGGCGACAGCGGTTCCGGCCCCAGCCTGGCCAGGCGCGGGTCATCGCTCACCCCGCCGCGCAACCAGTCGACGAAGCCGAAGCGGCGCGGGTCGTGATAGCGCAGGATGACCCCGTCATCGACCACCAGGTCGACATGGTCGTGCTTCTTCGGCAGCTCGCCCAGCCGGGCGATGCGCAGGCTGCCCGACATGCCCAGATGCCACAGCAGGGTGCGCGTGCCCACGGGGATCGTCAGATACTTGGCGCGGCGACCCGGCTCGCCGATTTGGCGGCCGACGAGTGCGTCCTCGAGATCCACCGGCACCGGGGTGCGCAGACGGCGCTCGCGCACGATCACCTCGCGGATCTCGCGGCCTTGCAGGTACGGCGCGATGCCGCGGCGGGTAGTCTCGACTTCGGGCAACTCGGGCATGGAGAGACTCCGTCACGAACCGAGGAGAGGGCAAGTCATATAGCGAGCAGAGACGAAAAGACCCGGCAAGGCCGGGTCTTTCTCGGCAGGCGCAACACGCCTGCGGCGGAAGCACAGCTTCACGTGCCGGATCGCGCCACCGCAAAAGGCGCCGCGTTCGACGGCAACGCGTTACTTGATCTTGGCTTCCTTGTACATCACGTGCTTGCGGACCACCGGATCGTACTTCTTGAATTCGAGCTTGTCCGGGGTGTTCCGCTTGTTCTTGTCGGTGGTGTAGAAGTGGCCGGTACCGGCGCTGGACACCAACTTGATCTTGTCACGCATGAGTCTCGTCTCCCCTTAGATGCGCTCGCCGCGCTTGCGAATATCGGTCAGCACCGCCTCGATGCCCTTCTTGTCGATGATGCGCATGCCCTTGGAGGAAACACGCAGCTTGACGAAGCGCTTCTCGGCTTCCACCCAGAAACGGTGGGTGTGCAGGTTCGGCACGAAACGACGACGCGTCTTGCGCTGGGAGTGGGATACGTTGTTACCAGTCACCGGACGCTTGCCGGTAACCTGACATACTTTGGACATGAGAGCCTCCAACCGCTGGGCGAGTTGTTCAAAACCTGTCGGGCAAACCGGGAAGAGAGAATGGCAGGTAACCGCCTTCCGCCCCTTAATTAACCCAAGGAAGTCAAAGGGCGTACTTTATACCAGAGACCCCGTCTTCCGGCAACCGGAAATGGCGACGAAAACGTCTGCCGGCTTCCCCTCGACGCCGACGCTACAGCCAGCCGCGCTCGGCGAACGACACCACCTCGCCGTCGCCGATCACGAAATGATCGAGTACGCGGATCTCGAACAGCGCCAGCGCCTCCTGCAGCCGGGTGGTGATGCGCCGGTCGGCGTCGCTGGGCTCGGCCACCCCCGAGGGATGATTGTGGGCGAAGATCAGGGCGCCGGCCCCCAGCGCCAAGGCCCGTTTGGCGACTTCGCGCGGATAGACCGAGGCACTGTCCAGCGTGCCGCGGGACAGCGACTCGAAACGGATCACCCGATGCTGAGTATCCAGAAACAGGGCGGCGAACTCCTCGTGCCCGAGATGACGCAACTGCGACGCCAGGTAGCTGCGCACCAGCGACGGCGAGGTTAGCGCCCCGCCACGCTCGAGCTGACTGGCCAGGTGCCGGCGGGACAGTTCGAGTACCGCCTGGAGCTGCACGTACTTGGCCTCGCCCAGGCCGTGCTCGGCGCAGAAACGCTGGCGATCGGCTTCCAGCAGCGGCCGCAGGCCACCGAAGGCGCCGAGCAGATCCCGCGCCAGATCCACCGCCGAACGCCCCTTCACCCCCACCCGCAGGAAGATGGCCAGCAGTTCGGCATCGCTGAGCGCATCCGCCCCCAGGCTCAGCAGCTTCTCGCGAGGGCGCTCGCCCTCCGGCCAGTCACGAATCCCCATCGGCTCCCTCCACTCCAGCTCCGGGTGTGTTCACGGCATCCTCACGCAGAATATCAGCAATGATGCATAAATAAATACACACCTCACCCAGGTGGCGTTGTCGGCGCTTCCGGCACGACAGGCCTGCTCCCGGGCAAGCGGCCTCTATACTGAGGCCGCCCACGGCCATCGCCTGGCATGGGATACGCGGCGACCAGCGCGACAAGGAGTCAGGAGATGGCACTTCACAGGGTGGGCAGCCAGTATGCAGACGCCCGGTCGGGTATCGTCCACCTCGGCCTGGGTGCCTTCCACCGCGCCCACCAGGCGGTCTACGTCGAGCGCAACCTGGCGCGCCACGGCGGCGGGGACTGGGGCATCATCAGCGCCAACATCCGTTCCAACCGCCGGCTCGTCGAACTGATGCGCCAGCGCGACCGGCGCTACCACGTCGCCGAATACGCCGACCGCGCGCATGTCACGCTGCGCGAGATCGGCGCGATCCGCGAGACGCTCTACGCCGGTCCCGACGGCGCCGACCTCGAGGCCCTGCTGGCCCGCATGAGCGAACCGGGCGTGCGCATCGTCACCCTGACCGTCACCGAGAAGGGCTACCATCTGAGTCCCGCCGACGGCCGTCTGCTCGTCGACGCCCCGCCGATCGCCCACGACATCGCCGAGCCCGCCATACCGCACAGCGCCCCGGGGATGCTCGTCGAGGCGCTGGCCCGCCGCCGTGCCGCCGGCACGCCGGCCTTCACGGTACTCAGCTGCGACAACATACCGGACAACGGCAGGCGCGTTCGCCGCGCGGTGATCGAGCTGGCGCGCCATCGCGACGAAGGCCTCGCCGAGTGGATCGCCGAGCACGTCGCCTTTCCCTGCAGCATGGTCGACCGCATCGTACCGGCGATGACCGACGACGACGTCGCGCGCCTCGCGGCGCTGGGCGCAGACGACCCGGCGGCGGTGGTCTGCGAGGCCTTCAGCCAATGGGTGATCGAGGACGACTTCCCGCAGGGCCGTCCCGACTGGGAGCATGACGGCGTGCAGATGGTCGCCGACGTCGCGCCCTTCGAAGCCATGAAGCTGCGCCTGCTCAACGGCAGTCACTCGCTGCTCGCCTACCTGGGGGCGCTGGCGGGTATCGAGACCGTCAGCGAGGCCGTGGGTCGTCACCAGTTCGTCGGGCTGCTGCACCGCTACATGGGTGAGGAAGCCGCGCCGACGCTGACCCTGCCGGCGGGCACCGACCTCGATGCCTACGCGGCGAACCTGCTCGCGCGCTTCGCCAACGACAGCCTTCATCACCGCCTGCAGCAGATCGCCATGGACGGCTCGCAGAAGCTGCACCAGCGCTGGCTCGCCGGTGCCCGGGCAAGGATCGACGCCGGCGGCGACGTCGCCTGCACGGCGCTCGGCGTGGCGGCCTGGATTCGCTACACCGCCGGCAACAACCTGGCGGGCGAGAGCCACCCGGTGAACGACCCCATGGCCGAGACCTTCGCCGCCCTGCACGAGGCACACCAGGAACCGGCCGCATTGGTCGCGGCCTTTCTCGCCCTCGATGCCATCGTCCCGCGCGAGCTGGCCGGGAATACCCGCTTCTCCGGGGCGGTGCTCGATGCCTACCGCGCACTGAACGAGAGCGGCGTGGAGGCCGCGATCCGCCGGCTGGGCTGACGCCGACATTACGCACCGCGCCCCGCGAAATGGTAAAGTTGCCCTTTCATTCTCGAAGGTGAACCGTCATGTCGGGTTTCGGGCCGCCCCTGGCCGGAAAGCGTATCCTGCTGGGCATCAGCGGCGGCATCGCCGCCTACAAGAGCGCCGTGCTCGCGCGCCTGCTCAAGAAGGCGGGCGCCGAGGTGCGCGTGGTGATGACCGAGGGCGCCCAGGCCTTCATCGCGCCGCTGACCCTCCAGGCGCTGACCGGCGAGGCGGTGCGCACCTCGCTGCTCGACCCCGAGGCGGAAGCCGGGATGGGCCACATCGAGCTGGCCCGCTGGGCGGAGCTGGTGCTGATCGCACCCGCCACGGCCGACCTGATGGCGCGCCTGGCCCACGGCCACGCCGACGACCTGCTCACCACCCTGTGCCTGGCCACCGGCGCCGACTGCGTGATGGCCCCGGCGATGAATCAGGCGATGTGGGCACACCCGGCGACCCGCGACAACGCCCGTCGCCTCGCGGGCTACGGCTGGCGCCTGCTGGGCCCCGACAGCGGCGACCAGGCCTGCGGTGACGTCGGCGCCGGGCGCATGCTCGAGCCCGAGACGATCGTCGAGCGGCTCCTTTCGACGCCCGACGACGTGCCTGACGTGTCGCCCGATGCCGTACCCACCGATCCGGCAGCCGGCGATACCGACGCGGCCGACCTGACCATCACCCTCACCGCCGGCCCGACCCGCGAGGCGCTCGACCCGGTGCGTTACCTCTCGAACCACAGTTCCGGCAAGATGGGCTATGCGCTGGCCGCCGCGGCGGCCGCCCGCGGCGCCCGGGTGCGCCTGATCAGTGGCCCGGTGGCCCTGGGAACGCCCGCCGGGGTCGAGCGCGTCGACGTCACCTCGGCCGAGGAGATGCTCGAGGCCACCCGCGAGGCCGTCGCCGACAGCGATGTCTTCATCGGCTGCGCGGCGGTTGCCGACTACCGTGCCGCCCGCCCCGCCGAGCACAAGATCAAGAAGACCGACGGCCAGGACACCCTGACCCTGGAACTGGTCAAGAACCCCGACATCATCGCCACGATCGCCGCCGAGACCCCACGCCCCTTCGTGGTCGGTTTCGCCGCCGAGACCCGCGACCTCGAGGCCTATGCCCGTGACAAGCTCGCCCGCAAGAACCTCGACATGATCGTCGCCAACGACGTCTCGCGCGCCGGACTGGGCTTCGGTTCGGACCGCAACGCCGCGCTGATGCTGTGGCGCGGGGCTCAGGGCAGCGAGGGGCGTCGCGAGCTGCCGGCCCAGTCCAAGGCCGCGCTGGCCGAGGCCGTGATCGACCAGGTCATCGCACGCTTTCGCGAGCGTGCTTCCACGAATGCTTCCGCGTCCCGACAGGACTCCCCATGAACGACACCGTTTCCCCGCCCCCGCAAGCCACCCGCCCGCAACTGGCCGTGAAGGTACTCGACGAGCGCGTCCACGCCTACCCGCTGCCGCACTACGCCACCACCGGCAGCGCCGGCATGGACCTGCGCGCCCTGCTCGACGCGCCTCTCGAGCTCGCGCCGGGCGACTGCGAACTGGTGCGCACCGGCCTGGCCGTGCACATTGCCGATCCCGGGCTCGCCGGCATGATCCTGCCGCGCTCGGGGCTGGGCCACAAGCACGGCATCGTGCTGGGCAACCTGGTGGGGCTGATCGATTCCGACTACCAGGGCGAGCTGATGGTCTCGGTCTGGAACCGTGGCCGCGAGCCCTTCGTGCTCGAGCCCGGCGAGCGCCTGGCCCAGTTCGTGCTGGTGCCGGTCGTGCAGGCCGACGTCACGGTGGTCGACGACTTCGCCGCCAGCCAGCGCGGCGAGGGGGGCTTCGGCCACTCCGGCCGACACTAGGGTTTGTCCGAAAAGTCGGCGAGCGACGACCAGGCAAGGCAAAAATCAGCGAAAAAGCGGAGTTTACGGGGTGTAAATGAGCATTTTGAGATGATTTTTAACGCAGCATGGTCGAGCGCAGCCAGTTTTCAGACAAAGCCTAGGCAGACCGGGCCGCCGAGGGCGGCCCACCACCGGCGGACGACCATCCGCCTCGTTCGTTTTGCATCCCATGACCAAGGAGGGACCCATGAGCGATATCACCCCATCCATCTTCCGTGCCTACGACATCCGCGGCACCGTCGATGACACCCTGACCGAGGCCAATGTCGAGCTGATCGGCCGGGCCATCGGCAGCGAGGCCGCCGAGCGCGGCGAGCAGACCGTCATCGTCGCCCGCGACGGCCGCCATTCGGGGCCGCGCCTGCAGGCCGCACTGATCAAGGGACTGACCGCCGCCGGCCGCGACGTCATCGACATCGGCATGGTGCCCACGCCAGTGCTCTACTTCGCCACGCACACCCTCGAGGGCAGCGCTTCCGGCGTGATGGTCACCGGCAGTCACAACCCGCCCGAGTACAACGGTTTCAAGATCGTGCTGGGTGGCGAGACGCTCTCCGGCGACGCCATCACCGCGTTGTACCAGCGCATCGTCGACGACAACCTGACCCACGGCGAGGGCAGCGTTCGCGAGCACGACGTGCGTGACGCCTATCTCGATCGTATCCTCGGCGACGTCAAGCTGGCCGGCCCGATCAAGGCGGTGGTCGATTGCGGCAACGGCGTGGCCGGCGAGCTGGGGCCCCAGCTGGTCGCGCGCCTCGGCGCCGAGACCGTGACCCTGTTCGACGAGATCGACGGCGACTTCCCCAACCACCACCCGGACCCGGGCAAGCTCGAGAACCTCGAGGACGTGATCCGCACCGTCAAGGAGACCAACGCCGACATCGGCCTGGCCTTCGACGGCGACGGCGACCGCCTCGGCGTGGTCACCCCCAAGGGGGAGGTGATCTATCCCGACCGGCTGATGATGGCCTTCGCCGAGGACATGCTCACCCGCAATCCGGGCGCCAAGGTGATCTTCGACGTCAAGTGCACCGGCAACCTCGCCAAGGTGATCGACGAGGCCGGGGGCGAGCCGGAGATGTGGCGCACCGGCCACTCGCTGATCAAGGCGCGCATGAAGGAAACCGGCGCGCAGCTCGCCGGTGAGATGAGCGGGCATATCTTCTTCAAGGAGCGCTGGTACGGCTTCGATGACGGCCTCTACGGCGCCGCGCGACTGCTGGAAATTCTCTCCAAGCAGTCCGGCGACGCCGATGCCTTCTTCGCGCACTTCCCGCAGGATCTCGGCACCCCGGAACTCAACGTCAAGGTCACCGACGACAACAAGTTCGCGATCGTCGACAAGCTGGCGCGCGAGGGCGACTTCGGCAACGACGGCGTCAAGACCACCCTCGACGGCATCCGCGTCGACTACCCGGACGGCTGGGGTCTGTGCCGCGCCTCCAATACCACGCCGGTGCTGGTGCTGCGCTTCGAAGGCAAGAGCCAGGAAGCGCTCGAGCGCATCCAGGGGTGCTTCCGCGACGCCCTCAAGCAGGTCGCCCCGGACGCCGAACTGCCGTTCTGATCCCCACCCCGCCGCCGGCCTGAGGGCCGGCGGCGCCCCCATCCTGAGGAGACCGATCGCCCATGAGCGAACAACCCCGCGATCCCCGCCTCGTCGTCGAGGTGCTCTCCGAGGCGCTGCCCTACATCCAGCGCTTCTCCGGCAAGACCGTGGTCGTCAAGTACGGCGGCAACGCCATGACCGAGGATACCCTGATCGACTCCTTCGCCCGCGACATGGTGCTGATGAAGGAGGTCGGCATCAATCCGGTGGTGGTCCACGGCGGCGGCCCGCAGATCGGCGAGCTGCTCGCCAAGCTCCAGATCGAGTCACGCTTCGTCAACGGCATGCGGGTCACCGATGCCGAGACAATGGATGTGGTCGAGATGGTACTCGGCGGGCTGGTCAACAAGAGCATCGTCAACCTGATCAACCAGTGCGGCGGCAAGGCCATCGGCCTGACCGGCAAGGACGGCGCTCAGATTCGCGCCCGCCAGCTCAAGGTCGAGCACAAGACGCCCGAGATGGCCGCCTCGGAAATCATCGACATCGGCCACGTCGGCGAGGTCGAACACATCTCCACGGACCTGATCGAGATGCTCACCGCCCGCGACTTCATCCCGGTCATCGCGCCGATCGGCGTCGACGCCGAGGGCCGCAGCTACAACATCAACGCCGACCTGGTGGCCGGCAAGGTCGCCGAGGCACTCCAGGCCGAGAAACTGATGCTGCTGACCAACGTCGCCGGCCTGATGGACGCCGGAGGCGAGGTGCTCACCGGACTGACCACCGAGCAGGTCGACGCCCTGATCAGTGACGGCACCATCCACGGCGGCATGCTGCCCAAAATCCGCTGCGCTCTGGAAGCGGTGAAAGGCGGCGTGGCCAGCTCGCACATCATCGATGGCCGCGTGCCGCACGCCACCCTGCTGGAGATCTTCACCAACGCCGGGGTCGGCACGCTGATCTCGAATCAGCCGGCACCCGGGGAGACGGCCTGACACACCGCCCGACGGCAGGATGACCGCTGCTGCCGAAAACGCCTGAGCATGGTTTGCTACCAGGCAGACCCGCCAGTACGATTGGGGACATCATAAAATATTAGAAGAATCCTCATGACGCAGGTAACCACCAAGCAGAACCGCCGCGAGCAGATCCTCCAGGCGTTGGCGCTGATGCTCGAGGAGGACAGCGGCAAGCGCATCACCACGGCCTCGCTGGCCCGCCAGGTCGGCGTCAGCGAAGCCGCGCTGTACCGCCACTTTCCCAGCAAGGCGCGGATGTTCGAGGGGCTGATTGAATTCATCGAGTCGACCCTGTTCGAGCGCATCCGGTTGATCCTCGACGACACTCAGGAGGCCCTGCCCCGCTGTCAGCATATCCTCATGCTGCTGCTGGGCTTCGCCGAGAAGAACCCGGGACTGTGCCGGCTGCTCAACGGCGACGCCCTGACCGGCGAGACCGCCCGGCTGCGGGTACGCATGGGCCAGCTCTTCGAGCGCCTGGAAACCCAGCTCAAGCAGGTACTGCGCGAGGCCGAGCTGCGCGAGGGGATGCGCCCCTCGATGCCGGTCCCCGCCGCCGCCAACCTGCTGCTGGCCTACGCCGAGGGGCGTATCGGCCAGTACGTGCGCAGCGACTTCCGGCGCCGCCCCACCGAACAGTGGGACACCCAGTGGGCACACCTGTCCCGAGAGCTGCTGGCCGGCGTCGCCCAGCCCCAGGCCGGCTGATCAAGATCCTGAAAACGACGACGCCCGGCCTGGAGCCGGGCGTCGTTCATCATGCGGGGCAACACGGAAGCCGGAATCAGGCCGCCATTGTCATCTCGCCGAGCTGCTGGCGAATCTTCTTCATGGCGTTCTTCTCCAGCTGGCGGATGCGCTCAGCCGATACGCCGTAGACGTCCGCCAGTTCGTGCAGCGTCGCCTTGTTCTCGGCCAGCCAGCGGCGCTGCAGGATGTCGCGGGAGCGGTCGTCGAGGCTCGCCAGCGCGTCCTGCAGGCGGCGGGTCGAGTCGGCCTCCCAGTCACTGTCCTCGAGCTGGGTCGCCGGGTCGTAGCTGGCATCGTCGAGGTAATGGGCCGGCGCCTGGTAGCCCTGCTCCTCCTCCTCACTGGGCGAGGCGTCGAAGCCGGCGTCGAACGCGGACAGGCGACCTTCCATCTCGCGCACCACCTCGGGCTTGACGTCGAGATCCTTGG
This sequence comes from Modicisalibacter sp., assembly GCF_055145905.1. Lineage (NCBI taxonomy): Bacteria > Pseudomonadati > Pseudomonadota > Gammaproteobacteria > Oceanospirillales > Halomonadaceae > Modicisalibacter > Modicisalibacter sp. The sequence continues at coordinate 118,431 of NZ_JBSREH010000001.1, forward strand.
CGATGGCATCGACCTCATCGCTGTTCAGCCAGGCCAGGCGCTTCTTGGCGCTGCGCAGGTTGAAGAACAGCTTGCGCTGCGCCTTGGTGGTCGCCACCTTGACGATGCGCCAGTTTCGCAGCACGAACTCGTGAATCTCGGCCTTGATCCAGTGCACGGCGAACGACACCAGCCGTACGCCCTGGTTGGGGTCGAAGCGCTTGACGGCCTTCATCAGCCCGACGTTGCCTTCCTGAATCAGGTCGGCCTGGGGCAGGCCGTAGCCGGAATAGCTGCGGGCGATGTGCACGACGAAACGCAGGTGGGCCATGACCAGCCGGCGCGCCGCCTCGAGGTCGTTCTCCTCGTGCAGGCGGAAGGCGAGCTCGCGCTCCTCGTCGGCGGTCAGCACCGAAATGCTGTTGACTGCCTGAATGTAGCCGTTCAGGTCATGGCCGGGTGAAAGCTGGCCAATAGGCTGAAGACTTGTGCTCATGCAAGATGTCTCCATGTTGCCCTTGAAGGATCGATGCCGCGTGACCTCGATCCGGTAACCGTTAGTGTTCTAACCTTGTTTCCCCAACCTCGGACCCTCAGCGTAGAAAGAAGTTCAACTTTCGTGCAAGCCGCCGGGGCACCTGTACAGGGAGTTTCTTGATCCGAGTCTAGCGTGGGCGCATGTCGGCCAGGTGACGATGCACGGCGATCCAGCCGCCCAGCCAGCCCACCAGTGTACTCGAAAGCAGGAGCATTGTTGAGCCTTGCCAGCCCAGGGCGGGCATGCCGAAGTGCGCGCCGTAGCTCTGGGCCAGCTCGTGCAGCGGCGCCGCCAGCCAGCGCCCGCCCAGCGCCAGCAGCAGCCAGGCGACCACGCCGCCCCCCAGGCCGTACCAGGCACCGCTGTAGAGGAAGGGGCGGCGCACGAAGGCATGGGTGGCGCCGATCAGCGTCACCACCTCGATCTCCCGGCGGCGGCTCTCCACCGACAGGCGAATCGTATTGCCCACCACCAGCAGAGCACCGAGCCCGAACAGCCCCCCAAGCGCCAGCGTCAGCCGACGCCCGAACGCCGCCAGCCGCCGCAGACGCTCCAGCCAGGCCAGGTCGACACGCACCTCGTCGACTCCCTCGACCGCCTCGAGCTGGTCACCGAGGTCCCGCACCGCCGCGGGCGAGGTATCGACGGGCGAAATCACCACGCTGGCCGGCAGCGGGTTGTCGTCGAGCTCGGCCAGGGCGTCCTCGAGCCCCAGCGCCTGCTGGAATTCGGCCGCCCCCTCGGCGGCGGTGATCAGCCGGGCGCTCGCCACGTCGGGGTGGCGTCTCAGGGTGTCGGCGACTGTCATGGCCCGGCTCTCGCTGACCGAGGGTGACAGGTAGACGGTGAGTGTGGCGCTGTCCTGCAGCCGCCGGCCGACGTCGTCGGCACCGGACAGCGTCAGCCACAGTCCGGCCGGCAGCACCAGGGCGATGCCGATGGCGAGCATGGTCAACAGGCTGCTCAGTGGATGGCGCAGCAGGCGCCGGGCGCTGTCGAGCCCCACGGCCCGATGATGGCGCAGCCAGGCACGAGCGCGACTGTCGATACCCGCTCGCCGGCTGCGCGCCCCGCGCCGCGGCGGCGACTGACGAGACCCCGATGCCTTCTTCATGCGCCCTCCCCGTCGCCGACCTGCTCATCGCTGACCAGGCGCCCTTCCCGCAGGCGCAGCACGCGATGCCGCAACCGCGCGATCAGCGCCAGGTCGTGACTGGCCACCAGCACCGTGGTGCCGATGCGATTGAATTCCTCGAACAGGCGCATGATATCGGCGGACAGCTGGGGATCGAGATTGCCGGTGGGCTCGTCGGCGAGCAGCAGCGGCGGCTTGTTGACCACCGCCCGGGCGATGCCCACGCGCTGCTGCTCGCCCGTGGAGAGCTCGATGGGCAGGGCCCGCTCGCGGTGCAGCAGGCCCACCTTGTCGAGCGCCGCCCGGACCCGCCGGGCCGACTCGTGCGGCTCGACCCCCTGGATCGCCAGCGGCAGGGCGACATTGGCAAAGACATCGCGATCGAACAGCAGCTGGTGGTCCTGGAAGACCACGCCGATCTGGCGCCGGTAGTAGGGAATCTGGCTGGCGTGCAGGCGGTCGATGTCGTGCCCGGCCACCAGCAGCCGCCCCCGGGACGGCCGTTCGAGGCGCATGATCAGCCGCAGCAGCGAGCTCTTGCCGGCCCCGGAGTGACCGGTCAGGAACAGCATTTCGCCGCGGGTGATGCGGAAGTTGATGTCGGCGAGCGCCTCGTAGCGCCCGCCGTAACGCTTGCCGACGTGTTCGAAGGCGATCATGCGTTCACGAATCCGCCGGCTCGTCGCGATCGAACAGGGCCGTCACGAAGTCGTCGGCGGCGAAGGGCCGCAGGTCGTCGAGCGACTCGCCGACGCCGATGAAGCGGATCGGCGTGGCCAGCTGCTTGGCCAGCGCGAAGATGATCCCGCCCTTGGCGGTGCCGTCGAGCTTGGTCAGGGTGATGCCGGTGACCGGAATCGCCTCGTTGAAGGTCTGGGCCTGGGCCAGGGCGTTCTGGCCGGTGCCGGCGTCCAGCACCAGCATCACCTCGTGCGGGGCCTCGGCGTCGAGCTTGGCCATCACCCGCTGGACCTTCTTGAGCTCCTCCATCAGGTGACTCTTGTTGTGCAGGCGACCGGCGGTATCGGCGATCAGCACGTCGACGCCACGCGCCCTGGCGGCAGCCAGCGCGTCGTAGATCACCGAGGCGCTGTCGGCGCCGGTGTGCTGGGCGATCACCGGCACCGAATTGCGCTCGCCCCAGACCTTGAGCTGCTCCACCGCCGCGGCACGGAAGGTGTCGCCGGCGGCGAGCATCACGCTGCGCCCCTCGTTCTGGAAGCGCTGGGTCAGCTTGCCGATGGTGGTGGTCTTGCCCACACCGTTGACGCCGACCATCAGAATCACGAACGGCCCCTCACCCCTGGGCGGCAGGGTCAGCGGTGTGGTCACCGGCGCCAGCAGCGCGCCGAGCTCTTCCTGCAGGGCGCGATACAGCGCCTGGGGATCATTGAGCTCCTTGCGCGAGACGCGCTCGGTCAGGTTGTCGATGATCTCGGTGGTAGCCTCGATACCCACGTCCGCCATCAGCAGCTGGGTCTCGATCTCTTCCATCAGATCGTCGTCGATCTGCTTCTTGCCCAGGAAGAGGCCGGCCAGCCCTTCGGTCAGGTTGGCGCGGGTCTTGCCGAGCCCGGCGCGGATACGCGCCAACCAGCCCCGCTTCTCGCCGCGCGGCTTCTCGCGGCCGGCAGTGGCGCTATCGGCCCGCGGCTCGGGCTCGGGCTCGGGCTCGGGCTCGGGCTCGGGCTCGGGCTCGGGCTCGGGCTCGGCAACAGGCTGTACCGGCGTCGCGACGGTGTCATCCTCGACGGCTTCCTCGTCCGGCGTCGGCTCAGCCGCATCGGCGGGCCGCCCGGCCGGTTCGGCGAGAGACTCGCGGACGGTACCGGGGTCCACCGGCGCCTCCTCGAGCGCGCTGCGGGCCTCGCCGGGCGCGACGTCACCGCCGAGCGCCTCGCGGGCGGCCACCTGCTCGCGCGTCTCGGGGGTATAGTCGGTGACCTCGTCGGCCTCGGGGTCCACCGTGTGGACGGCCGCCTCCGCCTCGGCGGCGGCCGGCGCGGCACGCGTCTCGCCGCCCTCGCCGTCGGGCGCGGCGTCCGCCGGCGCTTCCTCCTCGAGGTCCTCGACCGACGACTGCCGCGGCTCCTCGCGTTCCGCGGCCTCCTGCTGCTTCTTCTTGCGCTTGAAAAAACCGAACATGGGCAGTCAAAACCTGGACGGAAACAATCGCCGTATCCTAACACCCCCCGCTACCACTGTGGACACGGCGCGCGTACAATCCGCCGGTCATGAGCCGTCATCGTCACCGCAAGCCCGCGTCGCGCCGCAACGCCCGGGCCTCGTCCCCGCACAGCGGCAAGCTGCGCCTGATCGGCGGGTGCTTCAAGCGCCGCCTGCTGAGCGTGCCCGACAGTCCCGGCCTGCGCCCCACCCCCGACCGCGTCCGCGAGACGCTGTTCAACTGGCTGGCCTTCGAGCTCGCCGGGCGCCGGGTGCTGGACCTCTATGCCGGTACCGGCGCGCTGGGCTTCGAGGCGCTGTCCCGCGGTGCGGCCGAGGCGGTGTTCGTCGAGGCGCAGCCTGCCGTGGCCCGGGCCCTGCAGGCCAACATCGACACGCTCGGCGTGACGGCACGGCTGGTCAGCGCCACGACCGAGTCCTTCCTGGCCGCTCCCGCCGAAGCGCCCTTTGCGCTGGTGTTTCTCGACCCGCCGTTTCGTCAGGGGCATGTCGCGCCGACCTGCAGGGCCCTGGAGGAAGGCGGCTGGCTGAGCGAGGACGCCTGGATCTACGCCGAGCACGAAGCCGAGCTGGCACCGGAAGTGCCCCCCACCTGGAGGCTGTATCGCGAGGTCCGCGCGGGCGACGCGCACGGCCGTCTCTACCGCCGCACGCCGCCGCCCGCCGGCGGTGCTTGCTGAGCCCCGCGCCACGGCGTAGTCTGCGCAGACACGGCCCCCGAACGCGATCAGCGACCAGGAGAAACGGATGAGTAGCGAACTTTTCAATCAGCTCGAACAGAAGGTGACCCATGCGGTCGAGTCGCTCGAGATGCTGAAGATGGAAGCCGAGGAACTGCGCGAGGAAAACGCCCGCCTCAAGCAGCAGCACGACGAGTGGGAACGCCGCCTGAGCGGCCTGCTGGAGAAGTTTCGCGAGATGGAAGGCAGCGAGACGTCTTCCGTTTCCTGAGCCGCGCCGCGGCCGCTTACAGCGGCCGCGACATCAATACGGCCGCCTCCCGCCGCCCCGCCTCGGCAGGATAATAGTTCGGCCGCCGCCCGTCCTCCCGAAAGCCCATCGCCGCATACAGCGCCAGCGCCGCCGCGTTGGAGGCGCGCACCTCGAGCAGCAGGCGTTCGCTGCGCCAGGCGGCCGCCCGCACCAGCAGTCGCTCGATCAGGAGTCGGGCGATGCCCCGGCGTCGCGCACCGGGCGCCACGGTGATCGCCTGCAGTTCCGCCTCGAAGGGCAGCCGATACAGCGCGGCATAGCCGAGCAGTTCCGTGCCCGTCGCCGAGTCGTACGCCCCCCAGAGTTCGTACGCTGATGATGCCAGCGCGTCGGCCAGCGCCGCCTCCGACCAGGGATGCGCCTGGCCGGCGCGCTCGACGGCGACCAGCGCCTCCCGCGCCGCCGGGGTCAGCCGTTCGAGTACCAGCATCACGACACGACTCCCTCCAGCGACCGCCAGGCCGCCCGCCATTCGGCAAGGCGCGGCCACAGGGCGCGCTTGGCCTCGGCCGACGTCGCCAGGGCCGGCAGCGTCTCGCCCTGCCACAATGGCAGATCCAGCAGCCCGCTGTGTTCCGCGTCGCTCGCCAGCACCCGCTTCAGCACGGGGTCGTCGCCGAACAGCAGGACCCGTTCAGGCTGCCAGCCCCGCCGACGACGCCCGTCGATAAAGGCCCGCAGCCCGTCCTGCGCCTCCTGCAACGGTGATTCGACACTCGGCCCGTCCATCAGCGGCCAGCGGAACGCCTGGAATGCCGGCATCTCGACCTCGATGCCGGCGGCCTGCAGCAGGTTGCCGAGCAGGCGCAGGGCCCGGGCATCGGGAGGCGTTTCGCCGGGCAGCAGGATCAGCCAGCGCCCCTCCAGCGCCGCCACCTGCAGGGCGAAGCGCAGCGCCTCCTGAGGCGCCTCAGGCGTCGGAGCGGCGTCCGCCTGCGTGGCAGCGGGGGCGGCTTGCGGTGTCTCGGGCTCGGCGGGCTCATCGTCAGGGCCCAGCAGGGCCCGGGCCCGCCGGGCGTGCGTGCGCGGCGCCACCGGGGCTTCGTCGCTCGCCACCGCCAGGCGTGGCTCGGACGCGGCCTCGTCGAGCAGGGCGTGCAGGCGTTGCGCCGGCGGACGCGCCGGTTCGCGCGACGGCTCCGGCCAGTCGCAGGCCTGGCTCTCGCGGGCATTGGGCAGGCGATAGCGGCCGACCCAGGCGGTCAGCCCCATGGCCTCCAGATACTGCGAGCGCTGCGGCTCGCCGAGCGGCTCAGCGACCACCGCCGCCTCGGCAGTTGGGCGAGTCGGGGCGCTGGCTGCCGCGGGCATCCCACTCGGCCGGGGTGTAGAGGTGCAGCGCCAGGGCATGGACCGGCCCGGACAGCTCCTCGGCCAGCAGCGCATAGATCTGCTGGTGGCGTTTGACCGGCATCAGCCCCTCGAAGCGCGTCGACACCAGCGTCACCTTGAAGTGCGTCTCGGAGTTCGGCGGCACGTGATGCTTGTGACTTTCGTTCTCCACACTCAGATGCACGGGCTCGAGGGTGTGCAGCTTCTCTTCGATGCGTGCCTGAACACTCATGACCACTCCTCCTGGCAAGAATACAGCCATTGTAACGTCTGGCGGCGACCCGCGATAAGCCGGGTCACCGAGCATGGCGGGCCAACGGTATCCGCCGCAGGCTCAAGGCCAGGGCCAGGCTCACGGTGACGACACCGAGCCACAGCGCCAGCGTCAGCGAGCCGATCGGCGACTCGGGTGCGCCGAGCGACAGCGCCAGGACCAGCCCCACCAGCGCGGTGCCCACCGCCTGGCCGAAGGTGCGTACCGACGCCATCACCCCGGAGGCATTGGCACTGTAGGCCATCGGCACGCCCCCCAGCAGCTCGCGGTTGTTGGGCGCCTGGAAGATACCGTAGCCGATGCCGCACAGCGCGACCCGCCAGATGATATGACCGAGGGTGGTGTCATCGCCCAGCAGCGCCAGCGACAGCATACCCGCCAGAAACAGCGCCAGCCCCAGCGACGAGATCACCGCCGGATTGAAGCGGTCCGCCAGGCGGCCGGCAAAGGGGCCGGTGACCATCAGCGCCAGCGGCCAGGGCGTGAACAGCATCGCCGATTCGAGGGGACTGCGCCCCATGACGCTCTGGAACAAAAACGGCAGACCGACGAAGGCCGCCCCCTGGGCGATGAAGGCACACATCGAGATCGTCGCCGCGTAACTGAAACGGGCCTCGTGGAACATCGCCAGTGGCACCAGCGGGGTCGCCGCCCGACGCTGGCGCCGGATGAAGCCCGCCAGGCAGGCCAGGCTCACCACCAGCGGCACCAGGGCGATCAGGCGCATCCCGCCGTGCCCCAGCTGGTCGAGCGCCAGAACGAAGGTGGAGACCATGCCGGCGGAGAGCAGCGCTCCCGGCCAGTCGAAGCGCCCCGCCTCGGGCGCCTCGCGGGGCAGCGCCCTGAGCGCCAGCAGCAAGGCGGCAATGCCGATCGGCACGTTGATGGCGAACAGCCAGGGCCAGCTGGCCAGATAGAGGATGCCGCCGCCCAGCGACGGGCCGAAGGCGATGCCGAAGGCCACCACCAGCGCACCGATACCGATCGCCGAGCCCAGCAGCCGCGGTGGGAAGATCACCCGGTACATCGACGGACCGATGGACAGCATCGCCGCTGCGCCCAGCCCCTGGACGACCCGCGCCCCCACCAGCCAGGCAAAGCTCGGCGCCAGCGCACAGGCCAGCGAGGCCACGGTGAACACCGCAAGGCCGCCGATGTAGAGGCGATGCCGCCCCAGCAGGCGGCTCAGTGCCGCGAAGGCCAGCAGCGACGAGGCACTGACCAGCTGGTAGACATTGGTGATCCACACCGCCCGGGATTCGCTGACATCCAGCTCTTGGGCCAGGGTCGGCAGGGCGATGTTGACGATGCCGCCATCGAACACCGCCATCAGCGTACCCATCACCAGCACCAGCAGCGCCCAGCGCCGTTGCGGGCCGGGCAGGCCGGTGTCGCCGGGTCGGGTCTCGAACAGGCGACGCGTCAGCACGCCGAAAACGTCCGGCGGCCGCGGCAGGAACGGCAATCAGGGCAAGGCGAAGGCGGCACCGCGTGGTCAGTCCTCGTCGGCGTCCATCAGCAGGTCGTCGTCGATGTCCGCGATCTCGATGGGCTCATCGTTCTCGAGGTCCAGGGCAAGATAGCTGTGCTCGACGACGAGGAAGCGCTCGAACAGCGCCCAGTCCAGGGATTCCGGCCACTGCCGGGTGTCCTCCTCCCAGGCGCGCAGCTCGTTCTCGAGGATGTCCAGATACCGCTCGCGGACATAGGCCTGCAACGCTTCCGGCGTATCCATCTCGGGGATCAGGTACACCGTGCTCTCGCTGTCGACGTCACCCAGCGTCAGGTCGTCGTCCCCCATCACGGGCTCGAGCGAGTTGACCCAGTCGACGAACGCCTGGGTGGGCTTGACGCTCAGGGCGGAGCGGTTGAGCAGTTTCATCGGGATTCTCCTCGCAGACGGGGCGCGACGCCGAAACGCCGCCCGCCATTATGGGCGCTTGGCGCGCCCCTTACCAATGTTTCCCGATCCCGCCGCCGCGCAGTACCGTCAGTCGGCGGCCGGGCGCATCGCCGGGAACAGCAGCACATCGCGGATGGAAGCGCTGTCGGTCAGCAGCATCACCAGCCGGTCGATGCCGATGCCCTCGCCCGCAGTGGGCGGCAGGCCGTGCTCGAGGGCGCGGATGTAGTCGGCATCGTAGTACATCGCCTCGTCGTCGCCGGCCTCCTTCTCGGCCACCTGGGCGGCGAAGCGCTCGGCCTGATCCTCGGCGTCGTTGAGCTCCGAGAAGCCGTTGGCGATCTCGCGGCCGCCGACGAAGAACTCGAAGCGGTCGGTGACGAAGGGATCCGAGTCCTTGCGCCGCGCCAGCGGGCTGACCTCGGTCGGATAGTCGGTGATGAAGGTCGGCTGCTGGAGACGGTGCTCGACGGTCTTCTCGAAGATCTCGATCTGCACCTTGCCCAGCCCCCAGCCGTCCTTGACGTCGATGTCCAGGCGCTCGGCGATCTGGCGGGCGGCGGACGCGTCGGCCAGCGCCTCGGCACGGATCTCCGGGTTGTACTCGAGGATGGCGTCGAACACGCTCAACCGGCGCAGCGGCTGGCCGAAGTCGTACTCGAAGGTCTCCAGCACCTCGCCGTCGGCGTCACGCACGGTGTTGGTCACCGTGGTGGTGCCCAGCACGGAACGCGTCACCTCGCGCAGCATGGCCTCGGTGAGGTCCATCAGGTCGTGATAGTCGGCATAGGCCTGGTAGAACTCGATCATGGTGAACTCGGGGTTGTGGCGCGTCGACAGCCCCTCGTTGCGGAAATTGCGGTTGATCTCGAAGACCCGCTCGAAGCCGCCCACCACCAGCCGCTTGAGATACAGCTCCGGGGCGATGCGCAGGTACATGTCGAGGTCCAGCGCGTTGTGATGGGTGATGAACGGCCGGGCCGTGGCGCCGCCGGGGATCGGCTGCAGCATCGGCGTCTCGACCTCCATGAAGCCGTGGTCCTCGAAGAAGCGGCGCATGGCGCTGATCACCCGGGCCCGGGTCTCGAACACCCGCCGCGAGTCGGCGTTCATGATCAGATCGACGTAACGCTGGCGATAGCGGGCTTCCATGTCGGTCAGGCCGTGGAACTTGTCCGGCAGCGGGCGCAGGCTCTTGGTCAGCAGTTGCGCCTCGTCCATCTTGACGTACAGGTCGCCCTTGCCGGACTTGTGCACCGGACCGCGGCCGGCGACGATGTCGCCGATGTCCCAGCCCTTGATGTCCTCGAGGGTCGCGGCCGGCAGGCCCTTCTTGTCGACGTAGAGCTGGATCTGGCCGGAGGCGTCCTGAATGACCACGAAGGGCCCGCGCTTGCGCATGATGCGCCCGGCCACCGCGGCCTGGCGGTCCAGCGCCTCGAGCGCCTCCTTGTCCTTGTCGCCCAGCTCGGCCTGCAGCGCCGCGGCGGTGCTGTCGCGGCGGAAGTCGTTGGGAAAGACGCTCGTGCCGTGCGCGGCGGCCTGCTCGCGCCGCGCCGCCAGCTTGGCACGACGCTCCGCGATCAGACGGTTCTCGTCCTGGCCCTCGACGGCCGCTTGGTTGTCCTGGTTCGCCATGGTTCTGCCTGTCTATGGAAGGTCGCTATCGATTGTGGCGCGATGAAGGTGCCACCCAGGTCGAGACGCGTCATGAGCGACGACGAGGCAAGACGCGGCGGTGCGAATCAGCGCAGTGGACGCGGTTGTCCATGAGCATGATGAGCAGCGCCGCAACACCGCCTCGTCGAGCGCAATAGCGTCGCTCAAAGGCCTTGTTTGAGGCTGGCCACGATGAACTGATCCAGATCCCCATCCAGCACCTTCTCGCAGTTGCTGGACTGCACGCCGGTGCGCAGATCCTTGATGCGCTGGTCGTCCAGCACGTAGGAGCGGATCTGGCTGCCCCAGCCGATATCGGCCTTGGATTCCTCGGCCGCCTGCTTGGCGGCGTTGCGCTTCTCCATCTCGTGTTCCCACAGCTTCGCCTTGAGCTGCTTCATGGCGAAGTCACGGTTGGCGTGCTGGCTGCGCTGGCTCTGGCAGGCCACCACGATGCCGGTGGGTTCGTGAGTGATGCGCACCGCCGAATCGGTGGTGTTGACGTGCTGACCGCCGGCGCCGCTGGAGCGATAGGTGTCGACGCGCAGGTCGGCCGGGTTGATCTCGATCTCGAAGCTGTCGTCCACCTCCGGCGACAGGAACACCGAGGCGAAGGAGGTGTGGCGACGGCCGCCGGAGTCGAACGGGCTCTTGCGCACCAGACGGTGCACGCCGGTCTCGGTGCGCAGCCAGCCGAAGGCGTATTCACCCTGGACATGCACGGAGGCCGACTTGATGCCCGCCACCTCGCCGGCGGAGAGCTCGGTGATCTCGGCCTTGAAACCGTGATGCTCGGCCCAGCGCAGGTACATGCGCAGCAGCATGTTGGCCCAGTCCTGGGCCTCGGTGCCGCCGGAGCCGGCCTGGATGTCGAGATAGGCGTTGTTCTCGTCCATCTCGCCGGAGAACATGCGCCGGAACTCGAGCTTTTCCAGCGCCGTCTCGAGCTGCGCCAGTTCGTTTCTGACCTCGTCGACGGTGGCGTCGTCTTCCTCCATCACCGCCAGTTCCAGCAGCTCGCGGTTGTCGGCCAGGCCCTGGTCCAGCTGGTCGATGGTGGCGACGATGTTCTCGAGGGTGGCGCGCTCCTTGCCCAGCTTCTGGGCGTAGTCCGGGTCGTTCCAGATGTCCGGGTTCTCGAGCTCGCGGGTGACTTCCTCTAGCCGATCCTTCTTTTCGGCATAGTCAAAGATACCCCCTCAGGACGTCTGTCCGTTCGGACAGGTCCTTGATGAGGTGATTGATCGGATTGATCTCTTGCATGGTGATCCCGTCTTGATGGGCGATGGCGACACCGGACGCCGGCGAGACGACGGCCGGGCGCCGCGTGTCGAAAGGCGCCCATTGTAGCCAAACAGCCCGAGGGCGTCATCCGCATGACGGGCGCCGGGCCCGGCCGAACGGCCGAGCCCGGCGGGGACGTGAAGGGATCAGAAGCGGTAGGTCAGCTGGCCCCCGATGCCGTGGATCTTGTTGTGGTAGTCGGCCCGGTAGCGGCCGGCCGTGCGGGAGGCTTCGTCGACCGAGGCGGTCGCCTCGTCGATGTAGGTATAGGCGACGTCGAGAGTCAGGTCCGGCACCGGCGTCCAGCCCGCGCCCAGCGAGTAGATGGTGCGGTCTCCGGAGGGCACGCGCACGGTACGCACCGCGTCGCGGATCGGCGAGTCATCGTAGGCGATGCCGGCACGCAGCACCCAGGCCGGCGATACCTGATAGGCGGTCCCCAGCGCATACTGCCAGGCATCATCGTAATCCTGGACTTCGGTACGCGTGCCCAGCGGGCTGTTGTTCTCGATCACCAGCTGATCGAAGCTGCTCCACTTGACCAGCGCCGCCCCGGCCATCAGCGTCCAGCGGTCGTTGACGTCATGTGTCACCGAGAAGTCGATGGTTTCCGGCAGGGTGATGTCCAGCGAGGCATCGTAGGAAGCATCGGGCAGCGTGCTCGTGCCACCGGCATAGACATTGCGGGTCTTGAGGTCGCCGTCCAGGGTGTAGTCGACGTCGGAGCGATAGGTCACGCCGAGGGTGGTGGAGTCGACCGGCTTGTACATCAGGCCGAAGGTGAACCCCCAGGCTTCATCGTCGCCCTGGACATTGACGCTGCCGTCACCGAACGGACCACCGTAAGTGGCTTTTTCCAGCTCACCGTCGATGCGATTGTAGGTCACGCCGAAACCGGCCGAGAACTGGTCGTTGAACTTGATCGACAGCGTCGGCTGGACGGTGATCACCTCGACGTCACTGTAATTGCCGAAGTAACGCCCTTCGAAACTGCTCTCGTAGTCGGTGATCACCCCGAACGGTGCATAGACGCCGAGGCCAAAGTGCAGGTGATCGTTGATCGGCTGGACGAAGTAGCCGAAGGGCACCGTCTTGCCCGGCACCATGTCGCCCTCGTTGGTCCCCGGCGTAACGCGGGTACCCAGCGCCGTGGTCCCCGCGGCGTTGTCGATATTGCTGTTGACGTCGAGGTAGGTCGCCCCCGCGGTGACCTGGGCACGGTCGAGAAACGACATCCCCGCCGGGTTGCCGAAGACGATCGACGCATCGGTGACGTTCGAGGTGCGCCCGGCAAACGAGGTGCCCTGGGCACTGACGCTCTGCTCGTTCAACTGGAAGCCCCCGGCCGCAGCAGAGGTCGAGATCGCGGCCGAGACAGCGGCGATGGCGATGGCGAGCTTGTTCCTGTTGTTATGCATGATTATCGACATCCTGTTCCCCGAAGGGCTGGCGGTGGATCGGCTTGCCCATACCGGACAATGAGACGTCTCACCGTTTTGGCTGATCGCCGATATCAAGTCAAGGACAAACGTCCGTTTTAATACGCCCTGTGCCTCCCCCATTGGTCGTATTCCGCTGCACACGCTTCCTTGACCATTGTGTTACCCAAAGGTTTTAAGCTTTCGGTTACCGTCAGGGAGGAATCAGACATGAAAGTGGGTGAACTGGCCAAGACGGCGAACGTGACCGCGGAAACCGTGCGCCACTACACGCGAGAGGGCTTGCTGAGCCCCGTGCGTGACCCCGACAACGGCTACCAGATCTACGATCAGGCGGATCTCAACCGCCTGCGCTTCATTCAACGCGCCCGGACCCTGGGCTTCAGCCTGCGGGAAATCGGCGAGATCCTCGATCACGCCGACCACGGCGACTCCCCCTGCCCCATGGTGCGCGACCTGCTCGCGGCCCGTCTGCCCGAGATCAAGCAGCGCATCATCGAGCTCGAGCGCCTGGCCGAGCGCATGGAAAATGCCCTGGCCAACTGGTCCGGCATGCCCGACGGTGCCCCCGACGGTCATACCATCTGTCGCTTGATCGAGCACTGGAACCTGCCGCAGGAGACTGAACACCATGAGTGATACCGCGACTCGGCGCCAGCCCCATGCGCTGGCGCTGCAGGGGCTGACTTGCAACGGTTGCGTCAACAAGACGCGACGGGCACTGACCGCGCTCGACGGTGAGGCGGACATCGACCTCGACACGCGCCTGGCCCGCGTTACCACCACGGAAGACACCGAAGCGCTCATCGCGGCGATCCGCGAGGCCGGCTTCGATGCCGCGCCCGTCGATCGCGCGCCCCACGCCTTCCTGACCGAGGGCGTCAGCTGCCAGGGGTGCGTCGGCAAGATCCGCCGGACCATTCAAGAACAGGACGCGGCGGCCGTCGTCGAGGGCGAGCCCAAGGCGGGATGGCTGACGGTCGACAGCACGCTGGACACCGCGACGCTGACCGAGGCCATCGAGGCCGCCGGCTACCATGCCGACCCCGCGCCCTTCACGACCCGCACCCGCCAGGTGCCCGGCATGTCCTGCCAGGGCTGCGTAAAGCGCATGCGCGAGGCGCTTCAGGCACGCGACCCGCTGGCGCGGGTCGAGGGCGAACCCGCGGAAAAGCGACTGACGGTGGCCAGCTACCTGCCGGACGCCCTGATCGACACGACGCTCGCCGAGGCCGGCTACCCGCCGGAAACTGCCGATACCGAATCGGCCTCCGCCGAGGCGCCAGGCGCCGCACCCGCGGCGCCCGAGCCCGAAGCCGACGCCAAGCCGTCTCCGGCGTCCACGGCATCCGAGGGGCAGCCCCGGAACCTCGAGCTGGCGCTGTCCGGCATCACCTGTGCGAGCTGCGTGCGGACCATTCAGCAGGCGCTGGATGCCACCGACGGCGTCGCCCGGGCGGAGGTCAACTTCGCCAGCCGCACCGCCTCGGTCAGCGGCTCGGCCTCGCCGGAGGCGCTGGTCAAGGCGGTGGAAGACGCCGGCTACGGCGCCGAGGTGATCGAGGACTTGGAGCGCGGCGAGGCCAAGCGCGAGGCCAACGAGGCCCACGAGTACCGCCGCCGGCTGCGCGACACCGTCATCGCGCTGGTCCCCGGGCTGGCGCTGATGGGCCTGGCGTTCGTCCACGAGCCGGTACTCGCTGGCGGCGAACGCTGGCTGTGGGTCCTCGTGGGGCTGGCCACCCTGGGCGTGCTGGCCACCGCCGGGCGCGTGTTCTTCGTCGGCGCGCTCAAGGCCTTCCGCCACCACCAGGCCAACATGGACATGCTGGTCGCGGTGGGCACCGGCGTGGCCTGGCTGTACTCGATGGTCGTCGCCCTGGCCCCCGGCATCGTGCCGGAGGCGGCGCGCTCCCTGTACTTCGAGGCCTCGCTGATGATCGTGGGCCTGATCAATGTCGGCCAGGCCCTCGAGGTCCGCGCCCGCGGCCGGACCTCCCAGGCCCTCAAGCACCTGCTCGACCTCAAGGTGCACACCGCCCGCGTGGTGCGTGACGGCGAGGAGCGCGACGTGGCCATCGACGAGGTCCGCGAGGGTGACCAGATCCGGGTCCGCCCCGGCGAGCGCCTGCCGGTGGACGGCGAGGTGGTCGAGGGCGACAGCTTCATCGACGAGTCGATGCTCACCGGCGAGCCGATGCCGGTCGCCAAGCGCCAGGGCGACGAGGTGGTCGCCGGCACCGTCAACGGCAAGGGCTCGCTGGTCTACCGCGCCACCCGCGTGGGGCAGCACACCCGCCTGTCGCGGATCATCGAGCAGGTCCGCAACGCCCAGAACTCGCGCCCGCCGATCAGCCGGCTGGCCGACCGGGTCGCGGCGGTCTTCGTGCCGACCGTGATGATCCTGGCCGTGATCACGGCCCTGGTGTGGTTCAACGTCGGCCCCGAGCCGCGCATCATCCACATGCTGGTGGCCGCCACCACGGTGCTGATCATCGCCTGCCCCTGCGCCCTGGGCCTGGCCACGCCCATCTCGACCATGATCGGCGTCGGCAAGGCCGCCGAGCACGGCGTGCTGATCCGCAGCGGCGAGGCACTGCAGACCGCCAGCCACCTTACCACGCTGGTGGTCGACAAGACCGGCACCCTGACCGAGGGCAAGCCCGGCGTGACCGACTGGCAGGCCTTCGACGACCAAGCGCGCGTGCTGGGCCTGACCCTGGCGCTGGAGCGCGGCTCCGAGCACCCGCTGGCCACGGCGCTGGTGGCCCATGCCGAGGCCGCCTCGACCACGCCCGCCGCCATCCGCGACTTCACCTCGCTCACCGGGCGCGGCGTCCAGGCCCAGGGGCCCGACGGCGAGCGCCTGCTGCTGGGCAATGCCGCGCTGATGCAGGAGGCCGGGGTCGATCTCGCGCCGGGCCGCGACTGGATCGATGACGCCGAGTCACGGGCCCGCACGGTGATCCACCTGGCCGTCGACGGCCGGCTGGCGGCGCTGTTCGCCGTCGCCGACCCGCTGCGCGAGGACGCCGTGGCGGCCGTCGCCCGGCTCCGCGAGGCGGGGCTGAAGGTGGTGATGCTCACCGGCGATGCCGCCTCCACCGCCGCCGCGATCGCCGCGGAAGCCGGCATCGACGACTACCGGGCCGGGCTGCTGCCGGAGGACAAGCACGACGCCATCGCCGAGCTGCAGTCGCGCGGCGAGACCGTCGGCATGGTCGGCGACGGCATCAATGACGCGCCCGCCCTGGCCCGCGCCGACGTGGGCTTCGCCATCGGCGCCGGCACCGACGTGGCGATCGAGTCCGCCGGCATCGCGCTGATGCGCAACTCGCTGCACGGCGTCGCCGACGCCATCGCCATCAGCGGCGCGGCGCTGCGCAACATCAAGCAGAACCTGTGGGGGGCGTTCGGCTACAACGTGCTGGGCATTCCCATCGCCGCCGGGGCGCTCTACCCCGCCACCGGCATGCTGCTGTCGCCGGTCATCGCGGCGCTGGCGATGTCGCTGTCCTCGGTCACCGTGGTCAGCAACGCCAACCGGCTGCGCCTGTTCACCCCGCAAGAAACGACACGGGAGGCTTCGGCATGAGTGTACTCGTCAACCTCATCGGCCTGGCGCTGATCGCCGGCATCGCCTGGTGGTTCTGGGCGCCCCGCCACTGACCCGCCGAGCCCGGGCCGGCCGAGCCATCGGCCGGCCCGGCTGTTTCCCGCCTCAGTCGGGCAGCCGCTCGGCATGCTCGACCATCAACTGCAGCGACTCCCGCCCGCGCCAGCGATTGCGCGACAGCTTGTAGGCACAGCGCAGCCGTGCACCGAGATCGAACGCCGGCAGCTCGCCGGGCGTCAGGGCGCGAAACCAGATCGCCCTCACGCTGACGGCGCCCTGCGACAGCGTCAGCATCAGGTGGCTGCCGTCGGCGCCCACCACCCGCAGCTGCTCGACCCGGAACTCGCCGTCGAACAGCGGTGCCTCGAACTCGCGACCGTAGGGCGCCAGGCGCTCGAGCTCGTCCAGCGTCGTCAGGTCGAGCTGCTCGGGGGCCAGCGCGCCGTCGGTGAGCACGCAGGGATAGAGCTCGCGCTCGCCGAGCTGCGCGTCCACCGCACGGGCGAACGCCTCGCGGAACGCCGCCAGCCGCTCCAGCGGCACGCCGACCCCGGCCGCCCCGCGATGCCCGCCGAAGCGCGGCAGCGCCTCGGGCGAGAGCTCGTGGGCGCGCTGCAGGGCGTCGCGCAGGTGCAGCGCCTCGACCGAGCGGCCCGAGCCGGTCAGCATGCCCGGCTGGGCCGCCGGGGTGAGCACCAGCGCCGGGCGGCCGAAGGCCTGCACCAGCCGGGAGGCGACGATGCCCTGCACCCCGGCATGCCCGGTTTCCAGGTAAACGATCAGCACCCGCGCGCCGTCGGCGACCTGCGCCATGGCCGACGCCCGGGCCTGCTCGACCATCTCCGCCTCGATCGCCTTGCGCGACTGGTTGTCGGCATCGAGCACCTCGAGGTGACGGCGCGCGCTGGCGTCATCGGTGGCGAGCACGAAGTGCAGCGCCGCGTAGGGGTCGTCGAGCCGCGAGCGGGCATTGATGCGCGGCCCCATCTGGAAGGCCAGCGTCTCGGCGTCGAAGGGCACGCTGTCGGGACCCAGGCGTTCGGCCATGACCCGCCAGCAGGGCGCCTCCATGCGATTGATCAGCGTCAGCCCCTGGGCGACCACGGCACGGTTGATGGCGCTGCCGCCCAGCGACACGCAGTCGGCGACGGTGCCCAGCGCCACATAGGAGAGCCAGGGCGAGAGCTTGGGGGTCGAGGGCGGCAGGTGGCCGATCTCGATCAGCACTGCGCGGGTCAGCGACATCACCAGCCAGGCGACCATGCAGCCGGCGATGGTCGGATCGGGGAAGTTGCAGTCGCGGCGAGTGGGATTCACCGTGGCATGGGCCGAGGCCGGTGGCCCCGCCTCGGGCAGGGCGTGGTGATCGCTGACGATCACGTCGATGCCCGCCGCGGCAAGCCGGGCGATGCGCGGCTCGTCGGAGGAGCCGCAGTCGGCGGTGATGATCACGCTGGGTCGCGGCGTCAGCGCCAGGGTGCGCTCCACCAGCGGCAGGCTGATGCCGTAGCCATCGAATATGCGGTGGCCGATCAGGCTGTGGATGCGCTGCTCCGGCACCCCGAACAGCTCGCTCAGGGTACGCCGGATCACCACGTGAGAGGTGATGCCGTCGACATCGTAGTCGGTGAGGATGCCGATGTGCTCGCCCTCGGCCACCGCCCGGGCGAGTCGCTCGGCGGCGCGCCGGGCATCCGCCAGCCGCTCGGGATGCTCGAGATGGCGCAGGCTGGGTGCCACCAGCGGCGCAAGCTCGCCCTGATAGCCGGCCAGGCGTCCGGCCAGCACCCGTGCCTGGAGCTCGGTCAGGCCGGCCTCCCGGGCGCGGCGGTAGAGCGCCTCGTCACGCGTGCGCGGCAGGATGCGGGGAGCGAGATGTTCTTGCAGGTCGTGGGGATCGGTCACGGCATCCAAGCCCGGTTCCTCTGGATGGGATAGCGAATTCGGTCAGACGCCGGGAGGGTCGCCCGGGTCTGAACCGGGGGCAGGCCCGCCGAGGAGGCGCTGTAGACCCCTCCCTGGGCGCTACCGGCGCCGTCCCTGGCGCCGGACCTCCTCTTCGGGCCTGCCCCCGGCGCCCCTCGCCCGAATGGCGAGTCAGCTCACCGGCGACAAGGACTCACCGGCGGTTGTCGGCGACGAACCGCTGCACGGCGTCGAGCTCGGCCGGCAGCACGCTGTAGCGCTCCTCGCGCTCGAGCAGGTCGTCCATGTGGCTGGGCAGCGGCACGCCGGGGAAGCCGGCCTTGACCACCGCATCGGCGAACTTGGCCGGATGCGCGGTGGCCAGGGTGATCATCGGCACGGCCGCATCGCCGCGGCAGACCTCGGCCGCCCGGTAGCCGGTGGCGGTGTGCGGGTCGAGGATCTCCTTGGTGCGATGGTGCGCCTCGCGGATCACCTCGAGAATCGTCGCGTCGTCCACGCTGTGGCTGGCAAACTTCTCGCGCAGCCGGGCCAGCGGCGCGTCGGCGAGCGCGGTGGGTTCGTTCTGGAAGCGCTCTAGCAGCGCGCGTACCGCCGCGCCGTCGCGCTCGTAGGCGTCGAACAGCAGCCGCTCGAAGTTCGACGACACCACGATGTCCATCGACGGCGCCAGCGTCGCCTCGAGCTCGCGCTTCGAGAAGTCGTTGGCGGCCAGGGTGCGATGCAGGATGTCGTTGGCGTTGGTGGCGATCACGAAGCGCTCGACCGGCAGCCCCATCTGGTAGGCCATGTAGCCGGCGAAGACGTTGCCGAAGTTGGCCGACGGCACGCAGAAGCTGACCTTGCGCTGCGGGGCGCCGAGCGCCACGCCGGCGGCGACGTAGTAGACGATCTGGGCCATGATGCGCGCCCAGTTGATCGAGTTGACCGCCACCAACCGGGTGCCGTTCAGGAAGGCCTGATCGGCGAAGCTGGCCTTGACCATCGCCTGGGCGTCGTCGAAGTTGCCCTCGATGGCGATGTTGAAGACGTTGTCGGCGAGCACCGTGGTCATCTGCCGGCGCTGCACCTCCGAGACCCGGTTGTGCGGGTGGAGGATGAAGATATCGAGGTTGTCGCAATGGCGGCAGCCCTCGATCGCCGCCGAGCCGGTGTCGCCGGACGTGGCGCCCATGATCACCGCGCGCTCGCCACGCTTCTTCAGGAAGTGATCGAGCAGCCGGCCGAGCAGCTGCAGGGCGACGTCCTTGAAGGCCAGGGTCGGGCCGTGGAACAGCTCGAGCAGGAAGTGATTGGCGCCGAGCTGGTTGAGCGGCACCACCGCCTCGTGGCTGAAGGTGGCGTAGGCGTCGTGAACGATCTCGCGGAAGGTCGCGTCGTCGATCTCGCCGCCGACGAACGGCTTCATCACCCGGAAGGCGATCTCGGCGTACGACAGCCCGGCCATCTCGGCCAGCTCGTCGCGGGACAGCTGCGGCACCGTCTCGGGCACGTAGAGGCCACCGTCGCTGGCCATGCCGGTCAGCACCACATCCTCGAAGTTGAGCGCCGGCGCCTGGCCGCGCGTACTGATATAACGCATCTTGATTTCCACTCGGTCGTGAGCTGTCAGCCCCTACTGTAAGCTCATACTGCAAGTCGCGCCGAAGGCGGAGGCGAGCGATGGCCAGGCTAGACGAAACGTGGCGCGGACGCGGAGTTTACCGAGGTAAATGAGCAGTCCAAGCCGCGTTTCAACGACGCATGGCCGAGCGCAGCCCCGGATTCGGGGTGACTTACTCCTGTTCGTCCAGGGACTCGACCCGGATCCGCATCACCGGCCCGGCGATGTCGGCCAGCGACTCGAGCTGACGGATCGCCTCGTTCATGTGCTGCTCGCGGGTACGGTGCGTCAGCAGGATGATCGGCACCAGTTCGCCCTCGGTGGCTTCCTTCTGGATCAGCGCCTCGATCGAGATGCCCTGCTCGGAGAGGATCGTCGCCACCCGCGCCAGCACCCCGGGGCGGTCCACCGCCAGCAGGCGCAGGTAGTAGGCGGTGACGATCTCCTCCATGGGCAGGATCGGCAGGCTCTGGTCACCCTCGCGGATGCCGCTGAAGGCCAGGTACGGCACCCGGTAGTGATGGGCGGTGGTGATGTCGCGGGCCACGTCGAGCAGGTCGGCGACCACCGCCGAGGCGGTCGGCTCGGCCCCCGCGCCGGCGCCGTAGTAGAGGGTCGGTCCCACGGCGTCGCCCATCACGGCGATGGCGTTCTTGACCCCGTGGACGCTGGCCAGCAGCCGCTCCTTGGGGATCAGCGTGGGATGCACGCGCAGCTCCAGCCCGGTCTCGGTGCGCTTGGAGATGCCCAGGTGCTTGATGATGTAGCCCAGGTTGTCGGCCTGCTCGACGTCCTCGGCGGTGATCCGCGAGATGCCCTCGGTGTAGGCCTTCTCGAACTGCAGCGGCACGCCGTAGGCGATGGAAGCGAGGATGGTCAGCTTGTGGGCGGCGTCGATGCCCTCGACGTCGAAGGTCGGGTCGGCCTCGGCATAGCCCAGCGCCTGGGCCTCGGCGAGCACGTCCTCGAAGGCCCGGCCCTCGTCGCGCATGTGGGTGAGGATGTAATTGCCGGTGCCGTTGATGATGCCGGCGACCCACTGGATGCGGTTGGCGCCCAGCCCCTCCCGCAGCGACTTGATCACCGGGATGCCGCCGGCCACCGCGGCCTCGAAGGCGACGATCACGCCCTTGGCGTGGGCGGCCTGGAAGATCTCGTTGCCGTGCACGGCGATCAGCGCCTTGTTGGCGGTGACCACGTGCTTGCCGTGCTCGATGGCCGTGAGCACCAGCTCGCGGGCCACGTCATAGCCGCCGATCAGCTCGACCAGCACGTCGACGTCGGGGTTGCGCGCGACCTCGAAGATGTCCGCGGTGACCTTGACCCCGGCGGTGTCGCACTCGGGGTTGTCGCGGCGGGCACCGATCTGCTCGATGACGATCGGCCGCCCCGCGCGTCGCGCGATCTCGTCGGCATTGCGCATCAGCACATTGAAGGTGCCGCCGCCGACGGTCCCCAGTCCACAGATCCCAACTCTCACCGGTTTCAACGTCTTGCTCCCCCGATTTTCCGTGCTTCGATCGCGGCCCGCCGAGGGCCGCCTGTGTCCAGTCTCCCCGAGAACCCGGGGCATGTCATTGTCGATCGGCGCCCGGGTTGCCCCGAGAGCGGCGCCGTGGGCGGCTCAGCCGGCCGGGTCCAGCCCCAGCATGGCGGCCAGGCGCCTGGGCGGCACATAGCCGGGCACCAGGCGGCCGTCGGGCAGGACGATCGCCGGCGTGCCCTGAACGCCGAGTTTCAGGCCCAGATGATACTGGTCAGCCACCGGATTGTCGCAGTCCGGCGGGTTGGTGGGTGCCTTGCCGTGCATCGCGTCGGTCAGGGTTTCCTGACGGTTGTCGGCACACCAGACCTGCGCCATCTGCCGCGCGCCGGCGGAACCCAGCCCGCTGCGTGGAAAGGCCAGGTACTCCACCGCGATGCCCATGCGATTGAGGGTCGGCACCGCCTCGTGGAGCTTGCGACAGTACGGGCAGGTCACGTCGGTGAACACCCGCAGCACCGCCTTTGGCTTGCCGGTGCCGCGGAAGATGACGCGTTGCGACTCGGGAATGGCGGCCAGGCGCTTGTCGCGCTCGGCATTCTCGGCCTGTCGGGTCAGGTTGACCAGCCCCGTGTCGCGATTGGCATAGAGTTCACCGGCGATGAAGTAGGTCCCCTCGGCATCGCTGTAGAGCGTTTCCCCGGTGGTCAGGCGCACCTCGTAGAGACCCTTCAGGGGCGTTTCGCTGACCGTCTTGACGGGGACCGGCTTGCCATTGACGGTGAAGGTGTCGGTCAGCGCCTCGGGGACCGCCGCCCGGGCCACACCGGCCAGCATCAGGCCACTCAGAAGAAGAAGGGACAGGATCCGTGTCATTCGCTGCATGATTCAACCTCGCGGGTGGTGTGCCGCATGCAGGGCTTCCAGGCGGGCCTGGGCCACATGGGTGTAGATCTGGGTCGTCGACAGGTCACTATGCCCCAGCAATAGCTGCACGACACGCAGATTGGCACCGTGGTTGAGCAGATGCGTGGCGAAGGCATGGCGCAGCGTGTGCGGCGAGAGCGGCTTGTCGATGCCCGCCAGGCGCGCATAGTGCTTGATGCGGTGCCAGAAGGTCTGGCGGGTCATGAAGTTGTCGCCGCGGCCGGGAAACAGCGGCGCCCGCCGCACGTCGCTCATCAGCGCGGGACGACCCGCACGCAGATAGCGTTCCAGCCACGCCTGCGCCTCCTCGCCCAGCGGCACCAGGCGCTCCTTGTCGCCCTTGCCCAGCACGCGCACCACGCCCTGGCGGCTGTTGATGCTGTCGTGGCGCAGGCCGACCAGCTCCGAGACCCGCAGGCCGCAGGCATAGAGCACCTCGAGCATGGCCCGGTCGCGCAGCCCCAGCGGGGTGTCGGTGGCCGGTGCCTCGAGCAGGCGCTCCACCTCGCCCTCATCGAGGGTGTCGGGAAGCTTCGCCCGCACCCGCGGCAGGCGCACGTCGGCCAGCGGGTCGTGCTCGCACTCGCCCTGCTCGAGGGCCCAGCGGTAGAAGCGCCGCAGGCTGGACACCAGCCGGGCATTGCTGCGCAGTTGATAACCGGCTTCCCGGCGACCGTCCAGCCAGGCCGGCAGCGCCTCGCTCGCCGGCTGCAGCAGCGACCCGCCCGTCTCGTCCAGCTGCGCGAGCCAGGCCAGCAGGTCATGGCGATAGGCGCTCAGGGTATGCTCGCTGGCGCCCTGCTCCAGCCACAGCGCATCGAGAAACGCCTCGACACGCCGTTCATCGCGGTCCCGCGTGTGGCTCATGGACGCGACTCGCCTCCTTCCGGATACGACAAACCCCGCCCCGCATTACGCGGCGACGGGGTCGCACGGCGCGGAGCACGGCTCGCGCCATGCTCCGGAACGAAGGCCGTATCAGGCCAGCTTTTCCTTGATGCGTGCCGACTTGCCGCTGCGCTCGCGGAGGTAGTAGAGCTTGGCCTGGCGCACGTCGCCGCGACGCTTGACGGCGATGGAGTCGACCAGCGGGCTGTAGGTCTGGAAGGTCCGCTCGACGCCGACACCGTGGGAGATCTTGCGCACGGTGAAGGCGGAGTTCAGACCCCGGTTGCGCTTGCCGATCACCACGCCCTCGAAGGCCTGCAGACGCTCGCGGTTGCCCTCGACGACCTTGACCTGCACGACCACGGTGTCGCCCGGACCGAACTCCGGAATGGCCTTTTCCATCTGCTCGGCTTCCAACGCCTGGATCACCTTGTTCTTGCTGCTCATGATGCAAACTCCTTGACTGATAGTGTGCCGGGCGGGCCCGCCGCGTTGCGCTGACGGCCCGAGGCCGTGGCGATACCCGCCCGACGTGTGATCCCGACGTTCGAAGACGCGGGAACGACTGTATGGGTGACGCGTGGCGCTCAGTCGTCGACGACCGATCGGTCACGCTCCTCCGCCATTGTGGCGTGCTCCTCGATGAACGCCTCGAGCAACGCGCGCTGCTCCGTGTTCAGCGTGCGCCCCTCCAGCAGCTCCGGCCGCCGCAGCCAGGTGCGGCCCAGCGCCTGCTGGAGACGCCAGCGACGAATCCGCTCGTGGTTGCCGCTGAGCAGGACCTCCGGCACCCGGCGCCCGTCGATCACCTCGGGGCGCGTGTAGTGCGGGCAGTCCAGCAGCCCATCGGTGAAGGAGTCCTCCTCGGCTGAGCCCTGGTGGCCCAGCACGCCGGGCACCAGCCGGGCCGCGGCGTCGATCAGCACCATGGCCGGCAGCTCGCCGCCGCTGAGCACATAGTCGCCGATCGAGATCTCCTCGTCGATGTCGCTTTCCACGACGCGCTCATCGATACCTTCGTAACGCCCGGCGACCAGTACCAACGGGCCGTCGGCCGCCAGCTCGCCCACGCCCCGCTGATCCAGAGGTCGCCCCTGCGGCGACAGGTAGACCACCTTCGGCGGGACGCCGAACTGCGCTTCGCCGCGATCACGCGCCGCGTGAATCGCCTGGCGCAGCGTGTCGACCTTCATCAGCATGCCGGGGCCACCGCCATAGGGCCGGTCGTCCACCGTACGGTGGCGGTCCGTGGCGTAATCCCGCGGGTTCCAGAACTCGAGATCCAGAAGCCCCTGCTTGACCGCCCGCCCGGTCACGCCGTAGCCGGTCACGGCCTCGAACATGTCCGGAAACAGGGAAACGACACCAATCCACACGGCTTGCCCCATGGCCCAATCACGGCTGCCACGCCATGGCGCGGCATGCGGCCGGGTTCCCCCGGTCCTAGAATTCCGGATCCCAGTCGACCGTCAGACGGCCGGCCTCGAGATCCACCTCGAGGATCACCTCGTCGGGCAGAAACGGCAGCAGACGTTCCTCGGCATCGCGACTGTCCGCGTCACCCCGCACCACGAGCACATCGTTGGCGCCGGTTTCGAACAGGTAGTCGACGAAGCCCAGGTCGACGCCCTCGCGCGTCACGACCCGCAGGCCCTCGAGCTGGTGCCAGTAGTAATCCCCGGGATCGAGCGTCGGCAGCTGCTGCTTGGCCAGACGAATCTCGGCACCGGCCAGCTGCTCGGCCCGCTCGCGGGTATCCACACCCTCCAGATCGGCCACCAGGCCCTTGCCATGGCGGCGCCCCCCGGCCACGCGGTAGACATGCTGCGTGCCGCGCTGCACGAGGATCCACTCCGGATAGTCGAGGATGCCCTCCATCGGGTCGGTGTACGAATACACCTTGAGCCAGCCCTTGACACCATAGGGGCTGGTCAGCTTGCCCAGCACGACGTAATCGTCCGCTGCCGCCTCGGGCGCTGCGTCAATCGGCATGCCGGGAGCCATCTCAGGCCTGGGCCTGAGCCTGCTGCTTGCGTGCTTCCTTGACCAGCTCGGCGACGCGCTCGGTCACCTGGGCGCCCAGGCCTTCCCAGTGGCTGACGCGGTCCAGGTCGAGACGCAGACGCTCTTCCTGACCCCGGGCGACCGGGTTGAAGAAGCCGACGCGCTCGATGAAACGGCCATCGCGAGACTTGCGGGAATCGCTGACGGTCACGTGATAGAAGGGACGCTTCTTGGCGCCACCCCGTGCCAAACGAATGGTAACCATTGCGTTATGAGTCCTTCGGTTGAATTTAGACATTACGCCGCCGCACCAACGGCGACGGCATCTCGTGCCACGCGCCTACGCGCAGCCTGCCACGAAGACGCAGCATTTTACGGAAACCAGCCCGGCTTGGGAACCTTTTTCCTTGACAACGCAGCCGGCGCGCCCCGTTCAGCGCTTCGGGAATCCGCCGCCGAAGCCGCCCGGGCCGCCCATGCCACCGGGGCCACCCATGCCGCCTCCAGGGCCGCCCATACCCGGCATGCCGCCCATGCCGCGCATCATCTTCTGCATGCCGCCCTTCTTGCCGGCCTTCTTCATCATCTTCTGCATCTGCTTGTGCTGCTTGAGCAGACGGTTGAGGTCGGGCACCTGCAGGCCCGCGCCCATGGCGATGCGCCGCTTGCGGGACCCGTTGATGATCTCCGGCTTGTGGCGCTCCCTGGGCGTCATCGAGTTGATCAACGCCTCGAGCTTGCCCAGCTCCTTCTCGACACCGGGGCCCTGGGCCATCTCGGCCATCTGCCCCATGCCCGGCAGCTTGCTCATCAGGCCGCCCATGCCGCCCATCTTCTTGAGCTGCTGGAGCTGATCGCGGAAGTCCTCCAGATCGAAGCCGTCGCCCTTCTTGACCTTCTTGGCCAGCTTCTCGGCCTTGCCCTTGTCCACCGTGCGCTCGGCTTCCTCGATCAGCGACAGCATGTCGCCCATGCCGAGGATGCGCGAGGCCACGCGATCCGGGTGGAAGGGCTCGAGGGCATCGACCTTCTCGCCCATGCCCATGAACTTGATCGGCTTGCCGGTGATGTGGCGCACCGACAGCGCGGCCCCGCCGCGGGCGTCACCGTCGGCCTTGGTGAGGATCACCCCGGTCAGCGGCAGGGCCTCGTGGAAGGCCTTCGCGGTATTGGCGGCATCCTGGCCGGTCATGGCATCGACGACGAACAGGGTCTCCTGCGGCGCGATGGCCTTATTCAGCGCCTGGATCTCGTCCATCATGTCGCTGTCGACGTGCAGGCGCCCCGCGGTATCGACGATCACCACGTCATGGAACTGGATACGGGCGTGCTTGAGCGCCGCCTCGGCAATGGCCACCGGCTGCTGGTCGCTGCGCGACGGGAAGAAGTCGACCTCGACCTCCCTGGCCAGCGTCTCGAGCTGGTCGATGGCCGCCGGGCGATAGACGTCGGCGGAGACCACCAGCACCTTCTTCTTTTCGCGCTCGCGCAGGTACTTGGCCAGCTTGGCCACCGAGGTGGTCTTGCCCGCCCCCTGCAGGCCGGCCATCAGGATCACCGACGGCTGCTGCTTGAGCTCGAGCGGGACGTTGCCCTCGCCCATGATCGCCTCGAGCTCCTGCTGGACGATCTTGACGAACTGCTGGCCCGGCGACAGGCTGCGCGAGACCTCCTGGCCGACCGCGCGCTCGCGCACGCGCTCGACGAAGGCCTTGACCACGGGCAGGGCGACGTCGGCCTCGAGCAGCGCCCGGCGGACCTCGCGCAGCGTATCCTTGATGTTGTCCTCGGTCAGGCGCGCCTGACCGGTGATCGACTTGAGCGTCTTCGACAGACGTTGCGAGAGACTTTCGAACATGTGACTCTCCGGCAGTGGGTGCACGAGGCCCCGGGGCGGGCCGTGATGGCCGGCCCGGCGGGTGCCGACGCGTTGGCCGACGATTATACGCGTTACGCCGCGCCGTCTCCATGCTTGCCCCGCGCCGCGATCAGGCTGGGCGGCGCCGGGCGATTCCGATATAGTGACCCGCGAATGATTCTCTCTCGTTGAGCCACTCCACGGGTCGATTAGGTCCTCATGCAGGTGCTTCCGTTCGCGTTTCTGGCCATCGCCTTCTATCTCGGCGCCGGTTCCTGGCAGAGCCTCGTGCTGCTGCGCCGCGTCCCCGCCCGTCCGGTCCTGGTCCGCGGCCTCGGCCTGCTGGCCGTGGCCTGTCATACCGTGGTGGTGGCCTCCGCCCTGCGCGAGCTGGGCGAGGTCAGCCTGGGCATCTCGGCCAGCGCCTCGCTGATCAGCTGGCTGGTGGCCATCCTGCTGGTGCTGACGAGCTTCATCAAGCCGGTGCTCAGCGCCGCCGCCGGGCTGTTTCCGCTCGCCGCGCTGACCATCGTGCTGGCCACCGAGCTGCCGGTGGGCAGCCACCCCGCCGGCCTGACGCCGGGCATCATGGTCCACGTGCTGACCTCGATCCTGGCCTTCGCGCTGTTCGCCATCGCCGCCGTGCAGGCCATGCTGCTGGCCCGCCAGAACCAGGCCCTGCGCCGCCATCATACCCGCGGCCTGGTGCAGTCGCTGCCGCCGCTGACCGCCATGGAGCGCCTGCTGTTCGAGCTGATCTGGGCCGGCATGATCCTGCTCACCGTCTCGCTGATCAGCGGCATGCTGTTCATCGACAACATGTTCGCCCAGCACCTGGTGCACAAGACCGTGCTGTCGCTGGCCGCCTGGGTGATCTTCGCCGCCCTGCTCGCCGGGCGCCATTTCTTCGGCTGGCGCGGCGCCCGGGCGGCCCGCTGGACGCTCGGCGGCTGCCTGCTGCTGCTGCTCGCCTACTTCGGCAGCAAGTTCGCCATCGAGGTGGTGTTCCACGACGTCTAGCCGCGTCGCGCCTTGACACCGCGCGCTCCCATTCCCTACAAACGAGCCTGGTACGCGACTGAGGATCCTCCGACCTTGAGCGACGACATCCCGTTGGGACTGCTGTTCGGCCTGCTTGCCCTGCTGATACTCCTGTCTGCCTACTTCTCGAGTTCCGAGACCGGCATGATGTCGATCAACCGCTACCGCCTGAGCCATCAGGCGAGAAGCGGCGAACGTCGCGCCCAGCGCGTGCTGCGCCTGCTCTCCCGCCCCGACCGGCTGATCGGCGTGATCCTGATCGGCAACAACTTCGTCAACAACCTGGCCGCCTCGATCGCCACCATCATCGCCATCCACTACTTCGGCGAGGTCTCCGGCCCGGCCATCTCCACCCTGGCGCTGACCATCGTGGTGCTGATCTTCGCCGAGGTCACGCCCAAGACCTACGCCGCCATCAAGCCCGAGCGCATCGCCTATCCGTCGTCGCTGGCACTGGAGCCGCTGCTCAAGCTGCTCTACCCGCTGGTGTGGCTGGTCAACGCCATCTCCAACGGCCTGCTGCGCCTGATGGGGGTGAAGAACATCGAGGGCGGCGCCGACAGCCTGTCCCGCGACGAGCTGCGCACCGTGGTCCACGAGGCCGGCACCATGATCCCGCGCCGCCACCAGTCGATGCTGCTGTCGATCCTCGATCTCGAGAACGTCACGGTCAACGACATCATGGTGCCGCGCCACGAGATCGCCGGCATCGACCTCGACGACGACCTCGACAGCATCCTCGCCCAGATTCGCGCCAGCCAGCACACCCGCGTGCCGGTCTACAAGGGCGACATCAACAACGTCATCGGCATCCTGCACCTGCGCAACGCCGCTCGCTTCCTCTCCAGACCCGAGGTCACCAAGGCCTCGATCGTGCAGGAAGCCCGCGAGCCCTACTTCATCCCCGAGTCGACCCCGCTGCACACCCAGCTGCTCAACTTCCAGCAGCAGAAGCGCCGCATCGGCATCGTGGTCGACGAGTACGGGGACGTGGAAGGTCTGGTGACGCTGGAGGACATCCTCGAGGAGATCGTCGGCGAGTTCACCACCGACGTGGCCGGCATGCATCAGGAGATCCACCTGCAGGACGACGGCAGCTACGTGATCGAGGGCACCGCGAACATCCGCGAGATCAACAAGACTCTGGGCTGGCAGCTGCCCACCGACGGCCCCAAGACCCTCAACGGCCTGATCATCGAACACCTCGAGTCCTTCCCCGACGCTCCGGCCTGCCTGCAGCTCGGCCAGACGCGCATGGAAATCCTGCAGGTCAAGGACAACCTGATCACCGCGGCGCGCTGCTGGCAGCCTGCGGTTCGCCGCCCGCGCAACGCCTGAGCGGGCTCAGTTCGCCAGAAGCGCGTCGGCCTCGCGCTTGAGCGCGCGCACCCGGGTCTCCAGCGTCTCGCGATCGGCCGCCTCGGGCGCCACCGGCTCGCCGAAGATCAGCGCCACCCGCGCCCGGAAGCGGCGCGGGCGGGTGGAAAAGGCGCGTCCGTGGCGATGCGAGGTCCACGAGCCCCACAGCCCGGCCAGCGCCGCCGGCACCACCGGCACGGCATCACGCGCCAGAATCATGTCCACGCCACGCCGGAAGCGATGAATCTCGCCGTCGGTGGTCAGGCGCCCTTCCGGGAATACCATCACCACCTCGCCGGCACGCAGCGCCCGGCTCACTTCCGCCATGGCCCGGCGCACGCCGCCCGGGTCACGGCGCTCGGAATCCACCGGGATCGCCCCGGCCAGACGGAAGAACCAGTTCAGCCAGGGGGACTCATAAATCGGCCGGTCCATCAAAAAGCGCAGCGGCCGCGGGCAGGCACCGCCGATGATCAGCGCATCCATGAAGCTGACGTGATTGCAGACCACCAGCGCCGGCCCTTCGGCGGGCACCCGGCTGCGGCCCCGGAAGCGCAGGCGATAGACCAGATGCATCAGGGTGAAGATCGCCAGGCGCAGTACCGCTCGCGGATTGATGATCATCACGCCCAGACAGATGGCCAGCGCCACGCCCGCCAGCGCGGCAAAGAAGACGGCCAGGGGCAGGTCGAGCAGCGTCAGCAGCACAATGCCGAACAGCGCGGCCAGGATCATGAACAAGGCATTGAGCAGGTTGTTGGCGGCGATCATTCGCGCTCGGTGGCCGTCGCTGCTGGCCACCTGTACCAGCGTGTAGAGCGGCACGATATACAGCCCCCCGCCCACGCCGACCAGAGTCAGGTCGAGACTCATGCGCCAGAATGCGGGCATGAGCAGCAGCTCGGACAGTACCGTCTCGCTCCCCGCCAGAGCGGGGCGAATCGCAAAATCGAAGCCGCCCAGCGCGATCAACAGCGCGCCCAGCGGCACCAGCCCCAGCTCGAGTCGCCCGGCGGAAAGCCGCGCACAGAGCAACGCCCCGCCGCCGACGCCCAGCGCGAAGGCACCCAGCAGCCAGCTCACCGCGGTTTCCTGGCCGTGTACCATGTCGCGCACCCAGGCGGGCAACTGGGTCAGGTAGCAGGCCCCCAGAAACCAGAACAGGCTGATTCCCAGCAACCCCCGGAAGACACGCCGGTGGCGCCAGCTGTCGCGCAGCACGGCGATGCTGCCCGCCAGCGGCTGCCAGCTGACGCGACCCGGGTCGCTGGACGGTGCCGCCGGCACCGCCAGGCTGGCCAGATACCCCATGACCGCCACGCCGATCAGTGCGGCAGCAATGGCTCCGCGTGCCAGCGCCCCTTCCAGCGACGCCAGCACGCCGGCCAGCAGCGTGCCCAGCAGGATCGACACGAAGGTGCCCAGATTGACCCAGGCATTGCCCTTGACCAGCTGGGTGCGCGGCAGATGCTGCGGCAGGATGGCGTACTTGACCGGTCCGAAGAGCGCCGACTGGGTGCCCATCAGAAACAGCAGCGCCAGCAGCAGCAGGAACTGCTCGAACCATACCGCCGCCGCCGCCAGGGTCATGGTCGCCAGTTCGAGGAGCTTGAGCCGACGCACCAGCACCTGCTTGTCGAGGCGGTCGGCCAGCGTCCCGCCCCAGGCGGAGAACAGCAGGAACGGCAGGATGAACAGCCCCGCCGCCAGATTGTTGAGCAGCCCCGTGTCCCAGCCGAAACGCGGCACGGCGACGAAGGTCAGCAGCAACAGCAGGACGTTCTTGAAAACATTGTCGTTGAAGGCCCCCAGTGCCTGGGTCCAGAAGAAGGGGGCAAACTCGCGACGCAGCAGCAGCGGACGACTCATGCCATTCCCGGTGACGCCCTGAGACCGGCCAGAATGGTGGAGAGCAGCTGGTCGAGCAGTTCGCTCACCTCGAGCGGCTGCCCCTGCCAGTAGCCCAGGCGCTCGTTCAGCCCCAACTGCACCAGGCCATGCACGCTGCCCCACAGCGTCCGCGCCATGCGGCGGGCGTCGAGGTCACCGAGCGCCGGCTGGTACTCCTTGAGGGTCGCCTCGACCCGAGTGAAGAGCCCCTCGATCATGCTGTGCTGACGCTGGTCGAGCTCGCCCTCCTGGGCCAACGGATAGTCGAAGAGCAGCTGCCAGCGGTAGGGCTCCTGCTGCGCAAACTGCCAGTAGGCCAGGGCCAGCGACTTCAGCCGCGGTTCGGGCGGCGCGTCGTGCAGCCCCTCGACGGCGCCGCCCAGATGCTCCAGGGTCTGGATGTTGACGTGCTGCAACAGATTGTTGAAGCTGCCATAGAGTTTCAGCAGGGTACTGGGCGCACAACCGATCTCGCGCGCCAGCGCACGCAGGGACAGCGTGTGCACGGGGTTTTCCCGCAGCCAGGCATCGCATGCCGCCATTACCTGGGCATGCAACGCCTCGGGCGCGTGCTGTCTGGGACGTGCCATGAAATCGCCTCGTCAATCGCCCGTCCATGGGGGACGGCGTGGTCGAACAGTGTTTTCACCCCAGCATATCGACACCGCGCGCAAACGCAAGCCCGCCGGGGCCCCTTGTGCTACACGGTTTCCCGTGGCGACTGATACCATGCCGCCTGCGACACGACCGGCAACGGTCGCGCCGCTTCGCTTGCCTATCGAGTTCGGGAGGCCCGATGGCCGGACGCCTGCACATTGCCGACCTGGCACTCAACACCCTGGTGCCGTCGCTGCAGCGTGACCAGCCGCTGCGCACCAGCCCCAACCGGGCCCCGCGCCATCCGTTGTCGGCGATCCGGCGGGAAAACGGCACGCCCCGTCTCGTCACCCTGTTCTGGGGGCTGACGCCGCCCTGGCTCAAGGTGCTCGACCATGCGCCGCACTGCGCCCGGGCCGAGTCGCTGGACGAACGCCCGATGTTCCGCGACGCCTTCGCCGCCCGACGTTGCGTGGTACCGGTCAGCGGCATCTACGCCTGGCGACCCCAGCCACGCATGAAGCAGCCCTACCTGATCACCCGCGCCGATCGCGGCCCGCTGTTGCTGGCCGCCCTGTGGTGTCGCTACCACACCACCCTGACCACCTGGACCGACTCCACGGCGCTGATCACGGTGGCCACCAGCCCGCTGCTGAGCCCGCTGACCGACCGCCTGCCGGCGCTCATCGCCGCCGAGGACCTCGCCACCTGGCTCGACCCGGACACTCCGCTGACCACGGCCCGGGGCCTGCTGAAACCGGCCCCCGTGGAACTGTTGGGCGCATTTCCGGTATCAAGACAGGTAAACGATCCTTCGAATCAGGACTGGGCCTGCGGACGCCCCACCGGCCGGATGCTCCGCTGGGACCCCGAACAGGAGAGATGATGCCTGCACTGCGATCCCCCCTCGGCGCCTGGGCGCTGGTCATCGTCACCGCGCTCGGCAGCCCTGCGGTGGCCACGGCGGCCGATGCACCGAGCACCGCGTCGCCCCTGCCGACCTCCGGCGGCGTTATCGTCAGCCCCAACGACAACCGCGACTATCGAAGCCTGACCCTCGACAACGGCCTCGAGGTCCTGCTGATCCATGATGCCGATGCCGACAAGGCGGCCGCAGCGATGAACGTGGCGGTGGGCAGCGACCAGAACCCGGATGCCGTGCCCGGGCTGGCCCACTTCCTCGAGCACATGCTGTTCCTGGGTACCGACAAGTACCCCGAGGCCGACAGCTACCAGCAATTCATCAGCCAGCACGGCGGCGACCACAACGCCTTCACCGCCGACCGCGACACCAACTACTTCTTCGATGTCGAGCCGCAGGCCCTCGAAGGCGCACTCGACCGCTTCAGCCAGTTCTTCGTCGCACCGCGCTTCAACGCCGAGTACGTCGACCGTGAGCGCCATGCCGTGCACTCCGAATATCAGGCGCGTCTGCGCGACGATGCCCGGCGGGTCAACGAGGCCATGGATCGGGCACTCAATCCCGATCATCCCGCCACGCGCTTCTCGGTGGGCAGCCTCGAGACGCTGAAGGACGGCAAGCAGCCGCTGCGCCAGTCGCTGATCGACTTCTACAAGGCCCATTACGGGGCGCACGTCATGGACCTGGTGGTCATCGGCCCGCAGCCGCTGGACCAACTGGGCACCTGGGTCCGCCAGGACTTCGCGGCGGTTCCCGACCGCGGCCTGTCGCGCCCGACGATCCCCGAGGCCCTGGTGACCCCGGACCAGCTGCCAGCCCGACTGCAGGTCCAGAGCCTCAAGCAGCATCGCCAGGTGCGCTTCGCCTTCCCGATCCCCGACCCGCAGCAGGATTATCGCCACAAGCCGGTGGACTACCTGGCCAACCTGCTCGGCCATGAAGGCGAGGGCAGCCTGCTGGCGGCCCTGCGCCATGCCGGCTGGGCCGACGGACTGTCCGCGGGCAGCGCCCGCGGCGACGGCGACGATGCCCTGTTCATGGTCAATGTGGATCTGACCCCCGAAGGCGCCCGCCACCTCGACCGCATCCAGGC
Organism: Modicisalibacter sp.; assembly: GCF_055145905.1. Lineage (NCBI taxonomy): Bacteria > Pseudomonadati > Pseudomonadota > Gammaproteobacteria > Oceanospirillales > Halomonadaceae > Modicisalibacter > Modicisalibacter sp. The sequence continues at coordinate 152,361 of NZ_JBSREH010000001.1, forward strand.
CAGCCTGTTCGCGATGATCCAGCGTATCCGCGATAACGGCATCAACGCCTGGCGCTATCGCGAGCAGGCCGAGCTCGCCGAGCAGGACTTCCGCTTCCAGCAGCGGGGCGAGCCGATCCACACGGCCAGCAGCCTGGCCATGAACCTGGGCTACTATCCCTTGAAGGATGCCCAGTACGGACCCTATCGGATGGACGGCTTCGAGCCCGGCAAGCTGCGTGACCTGCTCGGCCGGCTGACGCCGCAGCACCTGTTGCGCGTCTACAGCGGTCCGGATGTCGAGGGTGACAAGACCACCCGCTGGTTCGATGCCCCCTACCGCCTCGCCCGGGTCGATCACTGGCCCGAGGCCACGCCGCTCGACGGCCTGGCCCTGCCCGGCCACAACCCCTATATCGCCGATGACCTCGAGGTGAAACCGCTCGAGGCCCAGCCGCCCAAGGCGCTCGTCGACACCGCCGAGCACACCCTCTGGTACCGGCCTGACAGCCACTTCGGCACGCCGCGGGTGGAGTGGCGCTTCAGCCTGCAGACCCCGGACGCCGCCGACTCGCCGCGCGATGCGGTGCTCGCTCGCCTGCTCGCCGGCTGGCTGGGCGACAGCCTCAACGAGGCGCTGTATCCGGCACGCCTGGCCGGCCAGTCGTTTTCCGCCTACGCCCACGGCCGCGGCATCACCCTGGCCTTCTCCGGCTGGCGCGATCATCAGGACGTGCTGGTGAAACGGGTTCTCGACCAGCTGAAGACGGCCGCCATCGACGCGGACAGCGTCGCGCGGGTCAAGCTGCAGCTGAAGCAGCAGTGGCAGAACGCCCCGGACTCCCCCCTCTACCAGCAGATGCAGCGCACCCTGGGCGATGCCCTGATCCGGCCGAGCTGGTCCCCCGAGACCCTGCTCGCCGCCCTCGACGAAACGTCGCCGGACGCCCTGCGCGCGTATCGCCGCCGGTTCCTGGCCGAGTTGCATCTGGAAAGCATGGCCGTGGGCAATCTGAGTGCTGACCAGGCTCGGCAGGTCGACGCGCAGGTCCAGCGAGCCCTCTCGCCGACCCTCGACGAGACCGGCGTGCCCGCTCTGACGCCGCTGGCCGTGCCCACTACACCGCCCGTGCTGCACCCGGCCTCGACGCGCAACGACAGCGCCGTGCTGCGCTACCTGCAGGGGCCGGACAGCAGCCTTGCCAGCCAGGCCCGCCTGGCGGTGCTCGGCCAGCTGATTCAGGCGCCCTTCTACAGCCAGCTGCGCACGCAGGAACAGCTCGGCTACATCGTCAACGCCGGCTACCAGCCACTGCTCGACGCGCCGGGCCTGGGGCTGCTGGTGCAATCACCGAGTACCGACGTGGCGACGATCCGCTCGCGCATGGATGCCTTCCTGGCCGACTTCGACAAGCGCATCGCCAGCCTCGACGAGGCGAGCCTGGCGCCCTACCGCAAGGCGGTGCACGACCGCCTGCTGGAGCGCCCCTCGTCGCTGTCCGAACTGACCGGGCGGCTGTGGCAGGAAACCGTCCACCCGACGCCCGACTTCCAGCGCCGCCGGCACCTGGCCGAGACGGTCACCGCGCTGACGCCGGAGGACGTTCGCGGCGCCTGGCAGGCCCTGCGCGACAGCACGCCGCTGAGCATCCGTTTCGCCCCCGGCGACACCGCCAGTGACGTCGGCGAACTGACCGACGGCTTCACGCCGTTGCCGGAAACTCGCTGAAAGCAGCCCGCCCGCCTCGTGGCGGGCGGGCTGGCGATTACCCGAAGGCCTGGGGCGGGACGATCGCCTCGACGTGCATCACCAGCTCCTCGAGAATCTGCCGCTCGCGATCACCGAGCGGCTGCTGGTTGAGCCGCTCGATCTCGCGGGCGAAGCCCTTGAGGGTCAGGATGCCGAGGCTGGCATCGTTCATGCGCGCCCAGCGGTAGGCCTCCCACTGCGCCTGTTCCTCGGCACTCAGGGTGTCCGGGTAGCTGCGCGCGCGCAGGCGAAAGAGCATCTCCTCGAGCCGCGGATCCTGAAAGGCGAAGACGGTGTCGCCCAGCGACTCCGGTGGCGTCTCGTGGACCCGCTGCATCTGCTGGCGGTCGGCCGGCGAGAAGAAACCGCCCGAGTAGAGCATCAGATCCGGGTCCCGGGGTACGTCGGCGGGCGGCTCGGCGAATACCTCGGCCGCCTTGCGCGCCGCATCGGGCCGGCCACTCAGCGCCTTCCAGTGGCGGCGGCAGGCGGCGATGTCCAGCCCCAGGCGCTCGACGATATCGCCGTACTCACCGCGCCGCGGCCCGTCGACGTCCTTGAGGAAGGTCGCCGGCATGACCACCGGACTGCGGTTGATGTGAATGACCTTGAGCGGGATGCGCGATTCGCCCTCGCTGAGCTCGTCGGCGCTGGCAAAGACTCGCTCGCGGATCGCCGCGGCATCGAGCTCGAACAGCGGCGCCGGGTCGACGCCGAGGTCGTAGACGATCACGCCGTTGGGGTTCGAGGGATGCTCGGCCAGCGGCATCACCAGCGCGCTGCACGCGCGGCTGGCCGGATAGCGGCGCGAGATGTGCAGCATCGGCTTGCCTGACGGCACGTCCAGCTGGCGGGCCACGGTGCGCTTGTCGCGCAGCGTCAGCAGGTAGTCGAAGAGCTTGGCGTTGCAGCGTTTGAGCAGGCGCGCCAGGTCGATGGTCGCACGCACATCGGCCAGCGCATCGTGGGCGCCGGCATGGGCGATGCCGTTGGCGGCGGTGAGATCCTCGAGGCGAAAGCTCGGCGAGCCGTCCTCGCGCCGGGGCCACGCGATCCCGTCGGGGCGCAGCGCATGGAAGGCACGCACCACGTCGATCAGGTCCCAGCGCGAATTGCCGTTCTGCCATTCGCGGGCATAGGGATCGAGCAGGTTGCGATAGAAGAGATGCCGCGACACCTCGTCGTCGAAGCGCAGGCTGTTGTAGCCCAGCGCACAGGTGCCGGGCTCGCTCATCAGCGCATTGACGCGCTCGGCGAAGGCCATCTCGGGCAGCCCGCGGCGCAGCGCGGCCTGGGGGGTGATGCCGGTGATCAGGCAGGCCTGCGGCGAGGGCAGGTAGTCGTCGGCCGGCCGACAATAGAGCGTCAGCGGCTCGCCGATCTCCCGGAAGTCGCCGTCGGTACGGATTGCCGCGAACTGGGACGGCCGGTCACGCCGGGGGTCGGCGCCGAACGTCTCGTAGTCGTGCCAGAGAAAGGTCTGCTGCGAATCGCCGCGACGGGCCATGCTCGCTCTCCCAACGCCTCAGAGGAAAGCGCCCAGCCTAGCACAGCCCCGGCGACGACTCAGCCGCACCTCAGCGCGGCAGCGTGACGTTGAGCTCGAGCACCGAGCAGTCGTCCTCGCTGTCCAGGCTGATGTTGATGGCTTCCTGGTCGACGTTGACATAACGGCGAATCACTTCCAGCAGCTCCTTCTCGAGCAGCGGCAAATAATCCGGCTGATCACGCTGGCTGCGCTGGTGCGCCACGATGATCTGCAGCCGCTCCTTGGCCACCGACGCCGACTTCTTGCGTTCACGCTTGAGAAACTCGAGTAGCTTCACCGACGACCTCCTCCGAACATGCGCGAGAGCAGCCCCTTCTTCTGGTACTCGTGGAAGCGCAGCGGGACTTCTTCGCCCAGCAGCCGTGCCACGGTATCGACATAGGCCAGCCCCGCATCGCTCTTCTGGTCATGTGTCACCGGAATCCCCTGGTTGGAAGCCCGCAGCACCGCCTCCGACTCGGGGATCAGCCCGATCAGGTGGATGGCCAGGATCTCCTGGATATCCTCGAGGTTGAGCATGTCGCCACCGGTCACCCGCTCCGGGTCGTAGCGGGTGATCAGCAGATGCTCCTTGACCGGCTCGCGGTTCTGCTCGGCGCGGCGGGTCTTCGAGCCCAGCAGGCCGAGGATCCGGTCGGAGTCGCGCACCGAGGAGACCTCGGGGTTGGTGACCACCACCGCCTCGTCGGCATAGTACATGGCCAGCTGGGCGCCGCGCTCGATGCCCGCCGGCGAATCGCAGACCACGTAGTCGAAGTCGGATGACAGCGTGTCGAGCACCTTCTCCACGCCCTCGGCGGTCAGCGCGTCCTTGTCCCGGGTCTGGGAGGCCGGCAGGATGTGCAGGTTCTCGACCCGCTTGTCGCGGATCATCGCCTGGTTGAGTCCGGCCTCGCCCTGAATCACGTTGATCAGGTCGTAGACCACGCGCCGCTCGCAGCCCATGATCAGATCGAGGTTGCGCAGCCCCACGTCGAAGTCGATCACCACGGTCTTCTTTCCACGCAGCGCCAGTCCGGTCGCGATTGCCGCTGCACTGGTCGTCTTTCCGACCCCGCCCTTGCCGGAGGTCACTACAATGATCTTGGCCAAGGTAAGCTTCCTGTTGCTGAAATCGAAGATCGTCCGTTCACGCCGCGGTCATCAGTCCAGCGGCGTGATGCTCAATTGGTCGTTGTCGAGGGTCGCCTGCACGGCCCGTCCCAGCAGCCTGGGGTCGATGTCCTCGAGACGCTTGTAGTTCCCTGCCAGCGACAGCAGTTCCGCCCGCAGTTCCCGGCAGAAGATGCCGGCCTCGCGGTCGCCGTGGATGCCGGCCAGCGCCCGCCCGCGCAGCGCGCCGTAGACATGCACGTTGCCGCCGGCCAGCACCTCGGCCCCGGCATTGACCGCACCGACCACCACCAGATCCCCCTCCGGGGCGCTGACCTGCTGCCCCGAACGCACCGTGCCGCGATGAATGCGGCTGCCGACCCCGCCCTGCACGACCGGCGCCGCGGCTTCCGGAGGCGCGGTGTCCTCGGCGGACGGCTCGCCGGCCCCGGGCAGCACGCTCTCGAGGGTGCGCGGGCGCACCTCCTGGGGCGGAAACCAGCCCAGCCCCAGCGCCCAGGCCGACTGCTTGACGGGATCGCCCCCGCCGCGCACGGCCACCGGCAGCAGCTTGTGGGCTCGGCACACGGCACAGATCCGCTCCAGCGCCAGGTGCGGCTCCTCGAGCTTTTCGACACTCAGCATCACTGGCGTATGCTGAAAGAAGGCCGGCGCCTGATTGAGCTTGCCGACCAGCTGCTCGCGTATCTGTTCGGGGTCTGCACTGGTCAGCTCCATGACCGTCATGGGCAGCATCCCCCCCTTGAAGGCGAAGGCACTGCCGGCCCTGTCCATGTTGAGGCTCATTGCCGGTCTCCACAGTCGGATGGTGACATTTAAAGCTAAGCGAGGGGTTGCCGGGCTGCAACCGATCATACGCCCTGTGGACATGACCTGTCAGTGTCTCCGGGCACCGACGCCCGGCCTTTTCGGCCACGCCGAGCCATGCTTAGATAAACGACTGGAACGCCTTGCGCGCACGCCGCGTCGACAGGCCCGGCCGACGCCGTGCCGGCCGGCGTCTTCCGCGCCTCTTTCAGGGATGTATCGCGACCTATGCCCGGATTCCTACGACGATTCTTCGCGCCCCGCTGGCAGCACCACGACCCCGCCGTGCGCCGCCAGGCCATCGAGCGCCTCGACCCCGACACCGACGACGACCGGCGGCGTCTCGAGCGACTTGCCGGCGACCCCGACGCGGCCGTGCGCCGCGCCGCGCTGGCGGCGCTCGACGAGCCGGCCGCCCTGCTGGCCCTGCGGGACACGCACGACAGTCCCGAGTTGCAGGAGCGCCTGCGCGAGCTGCTCAGCGGCCGCGAGGGCGCCACCCCGCTGGCCCGGCGCCTGACCCTGGTCGAGACGCTCGATGACCCCGACCTGCTCGAGACCCTGGCCCGGGAGGGAGACAATCAGGCGCTGCGCCTGGCCGCCCTGGCCCGCCTCGACGACGAGGAACGCCTGCTGCGCCAGGCCTGCGACAACGGCATCGCCGCGGTCCGCCACGCCGCCGCCGAGCGGATCACCAGCGAGACCGGACTGACCCGCCTGGCCCGCCGCTCGCGGCGCGACAAGCAGGTGGCCCGGCTGGCCAAGGCCCGACTCAACCGGCTGCGCGAGGACGAGGCTCAGGCCCGCGAGGCCCGCGAGCGCCGTGAACGGATCCTCGCCGCCCTCGAGGCCCATGCCCAGCACGCCTGGGAACCGCTCTACCCGGGTCGCTACCGCCATCTCGAGCGCGAGTGGGAGGCGCTCGGCGACCTGCCCACCGCCAGCCAGGAGCAGCGCTACCAGGAGGCCTCGCAGCGCTGCCGCAAGGTGATCGCCGACCACGAGGCCCGGCATCATGCCCTGGCCGCCGCCGAGGAGCGTCGCGACGACGCCGACGAGACCCGGCGCTCGCTGATCGAGTCGCTGGAGGACACCCTGGCCAGCTTCACCCAGGGCGAGTGCCTCACCGAGCAGGACATGGCCAGCCTGCAGGCCCAGAAGCACCTGGTGGCACACCAGTGGCAGACCCTCTCCGACCGCCACGCACCGGAGGCCGCGCTCAGCGAACGCTATGCCCGCGCACTGGAGGAATACGACCGCCTGCTGCAGGCCTGGGAGCGGCTCGACCGCCAGGGGGCCGAGCTGGCTGCGTCGCTGGAAGCCGAGGACGCCGCCGCCCTGACCGGCATCCTCGACCGGATCGACTGGCCCGGCGACCTGCCGCCCACGCCGCAGCTCGCCCGCGCCCGGCAGGTACTCGCCACACCGCCCGCGGAGCCGGCCGGGTCGCCGCAGCAGAGCGCCCGCTTCGCCCGCGATCTCGACGCCCTGGACGACCTGCTCGACCGCGGTGCCTTCAAGCGCGCCAGCCGCCTGCACCAGAGCCTGCGCCAGCGCCTCGCCCTGCTGCCCGAGGCGGAGCGGCGTCGCCACCAGCCCACCCTCAAGCGGCTCGGCGCCCAGCTTGCCGAACTGCGCGACTGGCGCGGCTTCGTCGCCGGCCCCAAGCGCGAGCAGCTGTGCGACGCCATCGAGGCGCTGGCCGAGGACACCACCCACAGCGATGCCGAACTGGATCGCCAGCACCGGCAGCTGGTCAAGGACTGGAAGAACCTCGGCGACGCCGCCGCCGACCGCGCGCTCTCCACGCGCTTTCGTGCCGCCTCGGATCGCATCCACGAGCGCCTGGGCCCCTGGAAGCAGCGCCGCGAGGCCGAGCGCCAACAGAACCTGTCCGCCCGCGAAGGCCTCTGCGAGCAGCTCGAGGCGCTGCTCGACAACCCCGACCCGCACGCCGACCCGGACGCCCTGCGCCAGATCCGCGACCGCGCGCGCGAGCAGTGGCAGCGCTTCGCCCCGGTGCCCCGCGACCAGGCCCGGGTGATCGGCCAGCGCTTCGGCCGCATCCGCCACGCCCTGCAGCAGTTGATCGACCACCGCGCCCAGGAGATCGCCACGGCCAAGCGCGAGCTGGTCGAGGCGGCCCGCCTGCTCCAGGAGGACACCGACACCCGGGCGGCCTCCCGTGCCGAGCAGGCCAAGGCGCTGCAGCGGCGCTGGCGCGAGCTCGGCCGGGCGCCCAAGGGCGAGGAACAGACCCTGTGGCGAACGTTTCGCGGCTACTGCGACAGCATCTTCGCGGCGCGCGAGAACGAGCGCGACGACCGCGCCCAGCGCAGCCGCCAGCGCCTCGAGGCCATGCAGGCCCTGATCGAGCGCCTGGATGCCTGGCAGCCCGCCACCAGCGACGACGAAGCCACCCTGGATGCCGCCATCGCCGAGGCCGAAAGCCTCGAGCCGCTGCCCCAGGGGCGGCGCAGCGACGGCATGCGCCGGCGGTGGTCGGGTATCGTCCGCGCCCGGCGCGATCGCCTGGCACGCCTGGCGGTCAGCGAGACGATCGCCCGCTGGCAGGCGCTGCGGCCGCTGCTCGAGGCCCACCTGGCCGCCGACGCTCGCCTGCTCGACGGCCGCCCGGCCGAGGACGTCCCGGCGCCCCCGGCGCTGGCCTCCCCGCTGCAGTCGGCCCACGAGCGGCGCAACGCCGCCCGGCTGGACCCGTCGCCGGCGACCGAGGTCGAGGAGCACCTGACCCGGTTGCGCGTGCACCTCGCCCTGCTGGCCGGCGCCACGGTGAGCCGCGAGGACGAGCCCCTGCGGCTGGCCATCCAGGTGCAGCGGCTCAACGACGGGCTGGGGCGCGACCTGACCCGCGCCGAGGAGCTAGAGGGCGTGCTCGCCGACATCCTCGCCACCGGCCCGGTCGCCCCCGAGCCCTGGCAGCGCGAGGCCGCCGACATGGATCATCACCTGGCGGTCCTGGCCGAACTGCCGCCGCCGTGAGCGAGCCCCGAAACGCCGCGAGCGAGGCCTTGGCCTCGCTCGCGGATGCGGATGATGGCAGGGCGTCGACGCCTAGCCCATGAACTGCCCGCCGTTGATGTCCAGGTTCGCCCCGGTGATGAAACCGGAGCCCTTCTCGGCCAGGAAGCACACCGCCCGCGCGATCTCGTCGGGCTCGCCGAAGCGCTTGACCGGAATCGACTCGCGGATCGACTCGCGGATCTTCTCCGGCACCTTCTGGATCATGTCGGTGGCAATGTAGCCCGGCGACACGGTGTTGACGGTGATGCCCTTGGCCGCCGTCTCCTGGGCCAGCGCCATGGTCAGGCCATGCATGCCCGCCTTGGCCGCCGAGTAGTTGGCCTGACCGAACTGGCCCTTGCGCCCGTTGATCGAGGAAATGTTGATGATCCGCCCGTACCCCGACTCGAGCATGTCCTCGATGACGCAGCGGCAGGTGTTGAAGACGCTGTTGAGGTTGCAGTCGATCACCTCGCGCCATTGCTCGGGGCTCATCTTCTTGAGCGTGGTGTCTCGGGTGATGCCCGCGCAGTTGACCAGCACGCTGACCGGCCCGTAGGTATCACGGATCTCGCGAACCCCGGCCTCGCAGTCTTCGAAGTCGATCAGGTTGGTGCCCGACAGCGCGATATTGTCGAAACCGGCCGCTCGCTGCTCCTCGAGCCAGTTCCGGGCCTTGTCGGGATTGTGATAGCCGGCCACGACCTGGTAACCCTCCTTGGCCAGTGCACGACAGATGGCGGTACCGATGCCGCCGGTGCCACCGGTTACCCAGGCGACGGGTGCTGCTTGTGTCATGTGTTCTCCCCCTGAGTCATGACGTTCAACCACTAACAGTCTCCTCGATCGACGATGTCATCTTTGTGACCTCGCCCCCGCCAGTATGGTCAATATTCGCCACGGCGTGCGAATACCCGACGGACTCTTGACATGACGCAGTTTCTGCGTATACTGGGCTCCACAATTTGATGCGGGGTGGAGCAGCCTGGTAGCTCGTCGGGCTCATAACCCGAAGGTCGTCGGTTCAAATCCGGCCCCCGCTACCAAATTTCGAAGAAGCGGATCAGTCATCGACTGGTCCGCTTTTTTTCGTTGCCGGCCCCACAGCCAGTCCGGAACACGCCACGCACGAGAGCCGGGCAGGCGCGCCTGCCCGGCGGCCTGCCGGACCACCTAGCCGAACAGGCTCAGGCGAACCACCACGGCCAGATGGCACGCCACCACGACAGGCGAAAGCAGGCTGCGCAATCCCTGGTACCAGCCCGGCAACCGCGCGAGGCTGTCGTCGGTCCGCTCGTAAAGACGCAGCAGCCAGAAGCCGATCATCAGCACCAGCGTCGCCAACCGATACTCGATCATCAGCGCCGCCCAGCCGAGCAGGCCGGGCATCAGGCTCACCCACAGCCGCATGGAGAACGCCGGACTCGATTCGCGATCGAGGCTCATGGCGACGCCCCAGTGGACGCCGCCCAGAAAGGTCAGGGTCAGCGCGCTGTAGAACAGGAAGACCTTGATGGCCAGGGCCTGCCACAGCACCGGGGCGACGTAGACCCCGGCCGTGGCAAGAACGAAGGGAAACAGGCCGACCACCCCCACCCCGAAAGGCAGGCGGGCGGGCGGCGACATCTCAGTGAGCATGGCAGCATCCTTGCAACCGTTGATTATCCGAGTAATGCCACAGCGTAGATGGCTTGCAGGTTACTGACCAGTAACACTTGCCGGTGTCATCATGACATGCTGCCAGGCGGCCGGCTCCACACACGGCCCGGCGAAGCGGGTCGGCTGATGGCGCCAGGGGGCGTGGCGGGCCGGCCCCGGCGGCAGCGATGCCAGCTCGGGAAGCCAGTGGGCGACGTATTCGCCGTCGGCATCGTAGCGCAGCGCCTGACGCATCACGTTGAAATAGCGATCCCGGCGCGGGTCCCGGCCGCTCCCGGCCACGTAGCGCCAGTTCTCCCAGTTGCTGGCGGCATCGTAGTCGACCAGCCAGCGCTCGAACCAGGCGGCGCCCAGGCGCCAGTCGACCTGCAGATCCTTGACCAGGAAGCTCGCCACGTTCTGCCGCGCCCGGTTGGACAGCCAGCCGGTGCCCACCAGCTCGCGCATGGCGGCATCGATGAAGGGCACTCCCGTGGCCCCCGCACACCAGGCCTCCAGGGCCGGCTCATGGGCCAGCGGCAGGCGGTGCTCGCCGAACAGCGCCGCCCCGTCCTGACGGGCGGCCCAGTGAAAGTACTCACGCCACAGCAGTTCGTCGACGAAGGCCCGGCGCGACGCGCTCACCCCCTCGCCGGCCGGCCGCTCGGCCAGCTGCGCCATGACCTGCCCCGCGGACAGGCAGCCCCCGGCCAGCCAGGGCGACAGCCGGCTCGAGAAGTCACTGCCCCGCAGGCCATTGCGGGTGTCCCGGTAATGCTCGAGCGGCCCGTCGAGGAACCGCTTCAACCGCTCGCGCCCGGCCCGCTCGCCCCCCTCGGGCCAGGGCCCGCCCCTGGGATCGGCACGCCACTCGGCGGCCTCCGGCGACACCCGGGTCAGCGGCGGCAGGCCACGCGGCGCCTCGTCGGGCCACGGCGGCAGCGTCACCGGCGCCGCCTGCGGCGGGCACGCCTCGAGCCCCGCGACACGGCGCCGGAAGGCGCTGAAGGTGGCGGGCAGCGCGGACAGGGAAAAGGGCAGCTGCTCGCGGGTGAACAGCGTGCCGCCGGCGACGGTCTCGAGCCTCACCGCCGGGGGCAGGCGGCTGGCCAGGCGCTGGACATCGTCGGCCTCCTGCCAGCCGGGGTCGTCGCGCACGCGGACCACGTCCGCGGGCGCGCGGCGCAGCACGGCCTGCAGCTCGTCCACCGGATCGCCGATGCACACCAGCAGGTCGCTGCCCCGCACCAGCAGCTCCCCGCGCAGCGCCATCAGGCTTTCCCAGAGAAAGCGCAGCCGGGCCGGGCCGACCCGGCCACGCGCATCGCCCGGCCGCCACGGCGCCAGCCAGCGACGATCTAGCACATAGACACACAGCATCGTCTCGACGGGGGCGCCGACGGCCCACAACGGATTGTCGGCAACGCGCAGATCATTGCGCAACCACACCAGTACGCGACTCATCGAGCCTCCTCACGATCCACCGGGCGCAGCGACGCCCGCATCGTCTCGGCCTTGCGGGAACCACTCTTGTAAAATATTTTACCCTTAAAGATACACATTTTGTACATGAATGGCCCGGCCCGGCGGCTGGATACACCGCGGGGGGCATGGTAGAGTCGAACACTGACTTCATTTCGGCGCTGTCTTTCCGACTTATTTCCATAATCAAATCAGTCGACTAGCCATTCCCGACGCGCCAGGGAGCCATGAAGGGAGGAAGACACCATGACGGAGCGTCCCCCGCACGGTATCGGCCGTGTGCGCCGCCATTTCGGTGCCGACACTCTGCCCATCGCGCGCCTCGCGGATCGCACGCCTGCCTGGATGCTGACGCCCCGCGCCGTACGCCGCCCCTTCCTGACCGACCCGCCCCGCATTTCCGCTTGATGGTCGTATCCGCAACGACTGAACTGTGAGCCATGCCGCGGCGCCGCGCGCCGGGCCCGCCAGAATGCCAACGACAAGAGCGAGTCGTTCATGTCCGTGTTACTGATCGTGCTGCTGCCCCTGGTCGGCAGCCTGCTGCCCATCATGGGCTCGAATGACCGACGCGGCCGCTGCGCCCTGATGACGGCGATTCCGCCGGCGCTCGCGCTGATCGTCGCCGGCCGGCACGCCGGCACGGTCTTCGCCGGGGGCGTGCCCCGCGCCGCCTTCGACTGGATACCGGCGCTGGGGCTCGAGTTCGCCATGCGCCTCGACGGGCTGTCGCTGCTGTTCGTGCTGCTGATCCTGGGCATCGGCCTGCTGATCATCCTCTACGCTCGCTACTACCTGTCGCCACGGGACAACCTGCCGCGCTTCTACGCCTTCCTGATGCTGTTCATGGCGGCGATGCTGGGCATCGTGATGGCCGACAACCTGCTGCTGCTGTGGTTCTTCTGGGAGCTGACCAGCCTGTCGTCCTTCCTGCTGATCGGCTTCTGGTATCGCCAGAGCGAGGCCCGCAAGGGCGCCCGCATGGCGCTGACGGTGACCGGCGCGGGCGGCCTGTGCCTGCTGGCCGGCTTCCTGCTGCTCGGCCATATCGTCGGCACCTACGACCTGCAGACCGTGCTCGACAGCCGGGACATGATCCAGGCCGACCCGCGCTACCTGCCCGCGCTGCTGCTGGTGCTGCTGGGCGCCTTCACCAAGTCGGCCCAGTTCCCCTTCCAGTTCTGGCTGCCCCACGCCATGGCCGCGCCGACCCCCGTCTCGGCCTTCCTGCATTCGGCGACCATGGTCAAGGCCGGGGTCTTCCTGCTGGCCCGCCTGCACCCGGCCCTGGCCGGCAGCGAGGCCTGGCTCTACCTGGTCGGCCTGACCGGCCTGGCGACCCTGCTCTACGGCGCCTACTTCGCGCTGCTCAAGTACGATCTCAAGGGCGTGCTGGCCAACTCCACGATCAGCCACCTGGGGCTGATCACCCTGCTGCTGGGGCTAGACCAGCGCATGGCGGTGGTCGCCGCGCTGCTGCATATCCTCAACCACGCGACCTTCAAGGCGGCGCTGTTCATGACCGCCGGCATCGTCGACCACGAGACCGGCACCCGCGACATCCGCAAGCTGCAGGGGCTGTGGCGGGCCATGCCGCTGACCGCGACCGTGGCGGTGATCGCCGGCGCGGCCATGGCGGGGGTGCCGCTGTTCAACGGCTTCCTGTCCAAGGAGATGATGCTCACCGAGACCCTGGAGACCTCGCTGCTCGGCGGCCTGGGCTGGCTGATTCCGGCGCTGGCGACCCTGGGCAGCCTGCTGTCGGTGGCCTACTCGATTCGCCTGGTACACAACGTCTTCTTCAACGGCCCGCAGCCTGAGCTGCCCCGGACCCCGCACGAACCGCCGCTGCCGATGGTCGCGCCGGGCCTGCTGCTGGCGGCGCTGTGCCTCGTGGTCGGCGTGATGCCGGCGCTGACCGCCACGACCCTGATCGGTACCGCCGCCCGGGCCGCCCTCACCGGACCGGCTCCCGAGCTGCACCTGGCGGTATGGCACGGCTTCAACCTGCCGCTGTTGATGAGCGCCTTCGCCCTGATCGGCGGCACCGTGCTGTATGTCCAGCGTCGCCATCTGTTCGCCTTCCAGCGCCAGTTCCGCCCGCAGAACGCCCGCCTGAACTTCGAGGCGGGCGTGCAATGGATGGTGCGCGGTGCCCAGCAGCTGATCGACACCCTGGAGAACGGCTCACTGCAGCGCTACATGCTGTGGTTGGTGATCACCATCCTCTGCCTGGTGGGCGGCGCGCTGACCCATACCGTGCAGCTGCGCGGCTCCCAGCCGCTGCAGCCGCTCGACGGACTGCTCGTCGCCGGCGCGCTGATGGCCATGTTCGCGGGGCTGGCCACCGCGGTGCTGCACCGCCGGCGACTGATCTCGCTGCTGATGCTGTCGATCGTCGGCCTGGTGACCTCGCTGGCCTTCGCGCGCTTCTCGGCACCCGATCTGGCGCTGACCCAGCTGGCGGTGGAAGTGGTGACCATGATCCTGCTGATGCTGGCGCTGTTCTTCCTGCCGCAGCGAACGCCCAAGGAATCCGGTGCGCCACGCATCCTGCGTGACGCCCTGCTGGCGGCGGGCTTCGGCGGCATCGTCGCCAGCCTCAACTTCGCGGTGCTGACCCGGCCGCTGGAGTCGATCTCGCAGTTCTTCGTCGACAACAGCGTCTCCGGCGGCGGCGGTCACAACGTGGTCAACGTGATCCTGGTCGACTTCCGCGGCTTCGATACCCTGGGCGAGATCACCGTGCTGTGCATCGCCGCGGTGGGCATCTACAAGCTGCTCAATCGCCTGCGCCTGTTCATGCCCTCGAGCGATGCCGACGGCCGCCCCTGGTCGAAGGATCGCCATCCGATGATTCTGGTCAGCGTCTCCCAGACCATCCTGCCACTGGCCCTGCTGGTGTCGGTGTTCATCTTCCTGCGCGGCCACAACGCCCCGGGCGGCGGCTTCATTGCCGGACTGGTCACCGCAGTGGCCCTGATCCTGATCTACATTGCCCGCGGCGTGGACTGGAGCCAGCGCCGGCTGTCCTTCCAGTACCAGCCGATCGCCGTCGCCGGGGTCGGCGTCGCCGCGCTGACCGGCCTGGGCAGCTGGGCGTTCGGCCACCCCTTCCTGACCTCGTCGTTCGGCCACTTCCACATCCCGCTGATCGGCGACGTGGAGCTGGCCACGGCGATGCTGTTCGACCTGGGCGTCTACCTCACGGTGGTCGGCGCTACCCTGATGATCCTGGCCAACCTGGGCAAGCTGACCACGCCCCACCGACCCAGCAAGCAGAAGGAGAAGGCCTGATGGAAGCGCTGTTCTCGATGACCACCGGCGTGCTCGCCGCCTGCGGCCTGTTCCTCGCCCTGCGCGGCCGCACCTTTCCGGTGGTGGTGGGGCTGACCCTGCTGTCCTACGCGGTCAACCTCTTCCTGTTCTCCATGGGCGGGCTGGACACGGGCGGTGCCGTGGTGCTCGGCGACAAGGGCGGCCCCCATGCCGACCCGCTGCCCCAGGCCCTGGTGCTCACGGCGATCGTGATCGGCTTCGCCATGACGGCGTTCTCGGTGATTCTCGCCATGCGGGCACGCGGCGACCTGGGCAGTGACCATGTCAACGGCAATCGTGTCGACGAGCCGCGGGAGGAGCGCAGTTGATGAACCACCTGATCGTCCTGCCGATCCTGATCCCGCTGTTCGCCGGGCTGGGCCTGCTGCTCAAGCGCGAGGGGCCGGCGCTGCCGCGCCGGCTGATCGCCCTGGCCGCCACGGTGGCCCTGCTGGTCTGCGGCGTGCTGCTGATGCGCGAGAGCGCCGGCGGCACCATCCAGTACTACGCGCTGGGCGACTGGCAGCCGCCGTTCGGCATCATCCTGGTGCTCGACCGGCTATCGGCGCTGATGGTCACCCTCACCGCGCTGCTGGCACTGGGCAGCCTGTGCTATGCCAGCGCCGGCACCGACGAGGAAGGCTCCAACTTCCACGGCCTGTTCCAGTTGCAGCTGATGGGCATCAACGGCGCCTTCCTCACCGGCGACCTGTTCAACCTGTTCGTGTTCTTCGAGGTGCTGCTGATCGCCTCCTACTCGCTGCTGATGCACGGCGGCGGCAAGGCGCGCATCCATTCCGGCTTCCACTACGTGGCGCTGAACCTGGCCGGCTCGGCGCTGTTCCTGATTGGCCTGGGGGTGCTCTACGGCACCATCGGCACACTCAACATGGCCGACATGGCCGCTCGGGCGCCGGGGCTGGACAGCGGCCGGCTGGTGCTCGCCGAGGCCGGGGCCATGCTGCTGCTGGTGGTGTTCGGCCTGAAGTCGGCGATCCTGCCGCTGTACTTCTGGCTGCCGCGCGCCTATGCCGCGGCACCCGCCCCGGTCGCGGCGTTGTTCGCCATCCTCACCAAGGTCGGCATCTATGCAATCCTGCGCGTGTTCACCCTGATCTTCGGCCCCCAGGCGGGCTCGCTGGCGAATCTGGCCCAGCCCTGGGTGTGGTGGCTGGCGCTGGCCACCCTGGCGCTCGGCGGGGTCGGCGTGCTGTCGTCGCGGGACCTGCGCACCCAGGTCGCCTACCTGATCATCATCTCGGTGGGCACGCTGCTGGCCGGCATCGGCATGAACAGCATCGACGCCCACGGCGCCCTGCTCTACTACATGGTGCATACCACACTGATCACCGGCGGGCTGTTCCTGCTCGTCGACAGCATCGCGCGCCAGCGCGGCAAGGCCGGCGCCCGGATCGTGCGCGGCCGGTCGGTGCAACAGGTCGCCCTGCTGGGCACGCTGTTCTTCATCGCCGCACTGACCGTCGCCGGCGTGCCGCCCTTCTCGGGCGCGGTGGGCAAGGCGTTGCTGCTGCAGGCCGCGACCCCGGGCCAGCAGGTCTGGCTGTGGCCGATCCTGCTGTCGAGCAGCCTGGCGGCGATCGTCGCCCTGTCGCGCAGCGGCTCCACGGTGTTCTGGCGCGCTTCGGGCAACGAGCGCAGCGAGGCCCGGGACAATAATGGTGACACGCCGGGCATCGGCGCCCTGCGCGCGCTGGGCCTGCTGCTGCTGATCGGCGCCTCGCCGCTGCTGGTGGCCTTCGCCGGGCCGCTGAGCGCCTACACCGAGGCCGCAGCCGACCAGCTGGCCGATCACGAGGCCTATATCCAGGCGATCCTCGAACGCCACCGGACGGAGGGTGACTCATGATTCCCGTGCAACCGTGGCTGCCCATGCCGCTGCTGTCGATCCTGCTGCTGGCGGTGTGGCTGATGCTGCAGCAGAGCATGGCCCTCGGCCAGGTGCTGCTGGGCGGCTTTCTGGCCATCGTCATCCCGCTGCTCACCCGACGCTTCTGGGAGCACCAGCCGACCATCAAGCGGCCCTGGCTGCTGGTGCGCTACATCCTGCGCCTGCTCGGCGACATCATCGTCGCCAACCTGGAGGTCTCGAAGCTGATCCTCGATCCGCGCGGGCGCATGCAGCCGGCCTTCGTCGAGTATCCGCTGGAACTCGAGGAGCTGTTCCCCATCACCATCCTCGCCAGCACCATCACGCTGACGCCGGGAACGGTATCGGCCAACCTGCGCCAGGACCGCCGCACGCTGCTGATCCACGTGCTGGACACCGACGACATCCCGGCCACCATCGACACGATACGCGAGCGCTACGAACGACCGCTCAAGGAGATCTTCGGATGCTAGACATCGCCTTCTGGATCAGCCTGGCCCTGTTCACCGCCGCCATGCTGCTGTGCCTGTATCGCGCGGCGATCGGCCCCGGCCAGCCCGACCGCCTGCTGGCGCTCGACACCCTGTACGTCAACTCCATCGCGTTGATCGTGCTGCTCGGCATCTGGCTCAACGACAAGACCTATTTCGAGGCCGCCCTGCTGATCGCCATGCTCGGCTTCATCAGCACCGTGGCCGTCTGCAAGTACCTGCTGCGCGGCGACATCATCGAATGACGCCGGCCCGACACCGGCCAAGGAGCGAGACATGATCGGCTTCTACAACCTCATGGAGGGCGTGATCGCCGTCCTGCTGATTGCCGGCGGCGCCTTCGCCTTCATCGGCTCGCTGGGGCTGACCCATCTGCGCGACATCTACATGCGCCTGCACGGCCCCACCAAGACCACCACCCTGGGGGTGGGCTGCGTGCTGCTGGCCTCGATGCTCTACTTCTCGCTGGTCGGCAAGGGCCCGAGCCTCCAGGAGATGCTGATCACCATCTTCCTGTTCATCACCGCGCCGGTGTCCGCCCACCTGCTGGCCAAGAGCGCGCTGCACCAGAAGCTGCCCCGCGATCCGCGCACCCGGGGCGAGATCGAGGAGCTGGCCGAGGACGAGGAGAGCGAGGCCAACGGCGACCGCCTGCCCTGACGCCCTACCAGCCCCGGGTGTGCTGTTCCACCAGCTGCGCGAACAGCGCGATGTGATCGGCGCGGTCGTTGAGCGCCGGGATGTAGCGATAGACCCGGCCGCCGGCGCCGAGGAAGTTATCGCGGTTTTCCACCTCGAGCTCCTCCAGGGTCTCCAGGCAGTCGGCGGCGAAGGCCGGGCTGATCACGTCGACGTGCTCGACGCCTTCGTGGCCCCAGGCCTTCAGCGTCTCGTCGGTGTAGGGCCGGAGCCACTCCTCGCGACCGAAGCGCGACTGGTAGCTCATCAGCCAGGCGTCGTCCTCCAGCCCCAGCGCCTCGGCCAGCGCCCGGCTGGTGGCCGCGCACTGCTGGGGGTAGGGGTCGCCCGACTCGGCATAGCGCTTGGGAATGCCGTGATAGGACATCAGCAGCCGCCCCCGCTGGCCGCCCTGGCTCGCCCAGTGCTCGCGCACGCTGGCCGCCAGCGCCTCGATGTAGGCCGGATGAGCGTGATAGTCGTTGACGAACCGCAGCTCGGGCAGGTGCGGGCAGGGCTTGAGCGCCCGCGCCAGACGGTCGAAGACCGCCGCGGTGGTCGAGCGCGAAAACTGCGGGAACAGCGGCAGCACCAGGATGCGCGACACCCCGGCATCGCGCAGGGCCTGGCCGGCCCGCTCCATGCTCGGGTTGCCGTAGGTCATCGCCAGCTCCACGGGAATCGTCTCGCCGAAGCGCTCGGCGAGACGCTCGGCCAGGGCGCGCTGCTGGCGGCGGCCGATCGCCAGCAGCGGCGAGCCCTCGTCCTGCCAGACCGCGGCATAGTTGCGGGCCACCCGCCCCGGGCGCACGCGCAGGATCACGCCGTGCAGGATCAGCCACCACAGCGGCCGCGAGACATCCACCACCCGTTCGTCCCACAGGAACTCCGCCAGATAGCGGCGCACCGCCGCCGGGGTCGGCGCATCGGGGGTACCGAGGTTGGCCAGCAGGACGCCGAAGCGGGGCTGAGACATGAACGACTCTCCTTGAACGCAAGCAGGTGACAGTCCGGGCAGTCTACCAAGCCCCCGGCTCGCCGGGGGAATGAAGCGTGACTATCTCGGCCATTTGTACAACGATTGAACAACTGGACACCGGGGCAGCACGCCTGCCCGGCAACGTCTCGGAGGACGCATGACCTCACCCGCCACCGCCCGAGCGCCGCTGACGATGCTCTACGACGGCGACTGCCCGATCTGCCGACGTCAGGTCGCCTGGATCCACCGGCAACGCCATCGCGAGCGCATCCGCTGCGTGAACATCCGTGCAGCGGAGTTCTCGCCGGCGGCCTGGGGGCGCGACTGGGAGGAGCTGCTGGGGCGCATGTTCGCCCGCGACGGGCGAGGCGAGTGGTTCGCGGGAATGGAGGCGGTTCGGGCGATGCTCGCCCTGCTGGGCTATCGCCGGCTGGTATGGCTGTCACACCGGCCGGGGCTGAAGGGGATTCTCGATCGGGGCTACCTGTGGGTGGCGCGGCACCGCTTCACCCTGGGCCGGCTGCTGCCGACCCGGTACTGACCCTCAGAAGACCAGCGGCATGCGCGAGGCCAGCGGCTCGTGATAGTGGGCCTCGTGGCCGATCATCTCGTCGTGGGCGACGAACTGGACCAGATAGGCGCGGTGGATGCCGGCCCGCTTGAGCTCCAGGTAGACGTCGTCCAGCGCGCGGAACAGCATCGGCTTGCCCTGCCGGGTCAGCAGGTGACGCTGGCCCTCGAGGTCCTCGAGCTCGACCTGGTAGAAACGGCTGCCGGCGTGGCTGATGACGCGAACTTCGAAATTGTCGTGCTCGTGCACGTAGTGCTTGAGTGCGTGAAGCTCCATGAGGCTCCCTCCTTGTGCTTGTCGATCCATTGGCGGGCCTGCTTATCCAGTCAGGCTAGCCATCGGGTGTGACAGGTCCATGTCAGCGGTCAATCTTTGCAGACCACGCAACGCATCTGAAGTTCACGCCGGGTAACGGGCCACCACGCGCCCCGTGGCGTCGCGCTTGGCCTGCGCCTTGAGGCTGCGCCAGCAGTCCCCGAAACTCGCCGGCCGGCGCGTACCGGAGAGCATCAGCGCGGCGATGGACAGCCGCGGCAGGCCGAAGACGCGACGCTGGCCGAAGCGGTCCACCCCGTCGAAGCCGTCGGCCCGGACGATGGCTTCGGGCATCAGCGCCTCGCAGGCGCGTCGGAAGCGTCGCTGGATGTCGGCCAGGCGGGCGTGGCGATCGCGAGGGTCGTCGAGCAGCAGCACGAAGTCGTCGCCGCCTAGATGCCCCAGGAAGTCGCCATCGCGCAGCGACTCGCCGAGCAGCTCGGCCAGCGTCAGCAGCAGGCGGTCGCCGAGGGCATAGCCGAAGCGGTCGTTGAACGGCTTGAAGTGGTCCAGATCCAGATAGGCGGCGATGAAGGGCCGGGCGCGCCCGGCGAAGCGGTCCAGGGCGGCGCGGATCGGCGCATTGCCGGGCAGTTGGGTCAGGGGGTTGGCCTGGCGGGCGATCTCGACGCGCTGCTCGGTGATGACCTGCAGCAGGTCGACCACCCGCCCCATGCCGCGATAGCGCCCCGCCTCGGTGATCACGAAGTCCTCGTCGCGCAGGTCGCGCTCGCGCCCGGTGACCTTGCGCGAGACCTGGTCGAGCGAGGCGCTGCCCTCCACGCACAAGGGAGCGTGGCGCATCACCCGGGTGACCCGCTGACGCCCGTGGAGGTCGAAGCCGAAACGCTTGCCGAGCAGCGCCAGGATCCGCTGGCGATCGAGCACGCCGATGGGGACGGCCTGCTCGTCGACTACCGCCAGGCAGCGCGAGTCGGGCTCGGCGGCGAAGCGTTCGCTGGCCTCGGCCACGCTGGCGTCCGCCGGCAGCGGCGTCACCGCGGTGCAGAGCCGCTCGATGATCACCGCCTCCAGCGGCCGACGGTGGCGTCGCGTCAGGGTCGCGAGCCGCTCGTCCAGTGCCGGCCGCCGCCGGGCCGGGTCCGGCGCCGGATGGGCGAAGAGCCAGCCCTGGCAGTAGTCGGCGCCCAGCTCCCCCAGGCAGGCCAGCTCCGCCTCCCGCTCGACGCCCTCGGCGATTACCTGCGAGCCCATGCTGTGGGCGATGTCGATGATCGCCCGCACGAAGCGACGCTTGACCGGGTCGCCGTCGAGCCCGCTGACGAAATGCCGATCGAGCTTGACGAAATCCGGGGCGATCTCCGACCACAGGCGCAGCCCGGCATAGCCCTCGCCGAGATCGTCCAGGGCGATGGCGAAGCCCATCGACTGGTAGTGGCGCACCGCCTCGGCCATCAGCGTCGGGTCGATCCCCGGCGACTGCTCGGTCAGCTCGATCACCACACGGTGGGGCGGCAGCCCCAGGGTCTCGAGCAGGCGGCGTGTCTCGCCGCTGCGATGCTTCGGATCCAGCAGCACTTCCGGCGAAACATTGATGAACAGCCGCTCGTCGAGACCCTCGCCGACCCAGCGGGTCATGGCCCGTTCGCGACACACCGCCTCCAGCGGCGCCAGCAACCGGCGTTCCCGGGCGGCCCGGAAGAGCGCCAGCGGCGGCTCGAGCGCCGTGCCGGCCGGCCCGCGGGACAGGGCTTCATAGGCGAAGACATGCCCGGAATGCACCGACACGATCGGCTGAAAATGGACCGCGATGGCCGACGTGTCGATGAAGCTGTCCAGGGCGGAAATGGGCGAGATGCAGGCTGTATCGAGAGTCATGCCGCCATTGAGCGACACGATGATGACATCCTTGTGACAGGCAGCGCCCGCCGGCGACGCCGGCCCTCAGGCGTCAGGCTGGTAGGTCGAGGGGTCGATGGCGATGCCCAGCGAGTTGCGGTCGACCCAGTTGCCGGCCTTGGTCTGCTTGTAGCGAAACACCACGTAGTCGCCCTCGCCGACCGGCAGCTCGGCATCCTCGGTCTGGTAGCTGTAGGTCTCGCCGTCGACCACCAGCGTATAGCGGTACAGGTCGGGCATGCCCAGCCATTCCTGAAAGGGACCCTCGCGCTCGATGCTCTCGAGCGTGCCGCGTGCCTCCAGCTTGGGTGCGCGCTTGCGATAGCCGCGACGATATCCGCCCGCCATGCGTCTCTCCTCTGTCGTCTGTGCCGTCGATGGTCGGCCCGGGGCCGGTTGACGCCCGAGGGGCGGCATTATACGGCCGCACCGCCCGGCCTCAACCCCGGACTATTCGCCGAAGTGCTGGCCGTAGCTGTCGGGGGCGAGGTCCTCGAAGCGCGTGTACTTGCCGATGAAGGCCAGATGCACGGTGCCGATCGGCCCGTTACGCTGCTTGCCGATGACCAGTTCGGCCAGCCCCTTGTTGTCGGGATTATCCGGATTGTAGACCTCATCACGATAGACGAAGGTGATCAGGTCGGCGTCCTGCTCGATGGCGCCGGACTCGCGCAGGTCCGACATCACCGGGCGCTTGTTGGGCCGCTGTTCCAGCGAGCGGTTGAGCTGCGACAGGGCGATCACCGGGCAGCCGAACTCCTTGGCCAGCCCCTTCAACGAGCGCGAGATCTCGGAGATCTCGCCGGTGCGGTTCTCGGAAAAGCCGGGAATCTGCATCAGCTGCAGGTAGTCGATCATGATCAGGCCGAGGTTGCCGTGCTCGCGGACGATGCGGCGGATGCGCGAGCGCATCTCGTTGGGCGACAGCGCCGCCGTGTCGTCGATGAACAGCTGCTTGTCCTTGAGCAGGTTGACCGCCGAGGTCAGCCGCGGCCAGTCCTCATCCTCGAGCTGGCCGGTACGCACCCGGGTCTGGTCGATCCGCCCCAGCGAGGAGAGCATGCGCAGCATCAGTGCCTCGGCGGGCATCTCCATCGAGAACACCATCACCGGCTTGTCGCTGGAGATCACCGCATGCTCGACGACGTTCATTGCGAAGGTGGTCTTGCCCATCGACGGGCGTCCGGCAATGATCACCAGGTCGGAGGGCTGCAGGCCCGAGGTCATGTCATCCAGGTCGCGGAAGCCGGTGGACAGCCCGGTCATCTGCCCCTGCATGTTGAACAGCTCGTCGATGCGATCCACCGCCTTGGTGAGCAGGTCGCTCATGCCGACCGGCCCACCCATCTTGGGGCGCGACTCGCTGATCTGGAAGACCAGCCGCTCGGCCTCGTTGACCAGCTCGTCGGCCGGGCGCCCCTGGGGAGCGAACGCGCCGTCGGCGATCTGGCTGGCGGCCTGGATCAGCTTGCGCAGCGTGGCGCGCTCGCGAACGATGTCGGCATAGGCGCGAATGTTGCTGGCCGAGGGCGTGTTGCGGGCCAGCTCGGCGAGGTACGCCAGCCCACCCACGGTGTCGAGCTGGTCACGGGACTCCAGCGCCTCGGACAGCGTCACCACGTCGAGCGGGTGCGCGCTCTCGGCCAGCTGGATCATCACGTTGAAGACCAGGCGATGCTCGTAGCGGTAGAAGTCATCCGCCACCAGGCGCTCGGAGACGGTATCCCAGGCAGCGTTGTCGAGCATCAGGCCACCCAGCACCGACTGCTCGGCCTCCAGCGAATGCGGGGGCACCTTGAGGGCGGCCGCTTCCGGATCCAGTTCCAGGGAGTCACTCATGGGCTCGTTCCGACATCGGGGGCATGGCGGCCGCAACGACCGCCGCGCCATTCTAGCCTATCTCGTCTCGCCGCGCCGCCGACCCGAACGCCGACGCGCGCGCAAAAGAAAGCGCGACCCCCCGGAAGGCGTCGCGCTGTTTCTCGACCGGCCGGGCCGGCCGTGGCGGGGCGTGTTACTCGGCCACCACCACGATACGCACGGTGGCGTCGACTTCCGCGTGCAGGTGCAGCTGGACGTCGTACTCGCCGGTCGCGCGGATCGGCCCTTCGGGCATGCGGACTTCGCTCTTGGCGACGTCGAGACCGGCCTGGGTCAGGGCATCGGCCAGGTCGCGCGGCCCGATGGAACCGAACAGCTTGCCTTCGTCGCCGGCCTTGGCGACCAGCGACAGCTCGATGTCGTTGAGCTGCTCGGCGCGCTCCTCGGCTTCACGCTGGCGCTCGACGGCCTGGGCTTCGAGCTCCGCACGCTGCGCCTCGAAGGCGGCGACGTTGTCCTTGGTCGCCGGCACGGCCAGGCCGTAGGGGACCAGATAGTTGCGGCCGTAACCGGGCTTGACGGTGACCTTGTCACCCAGCGCACCCAGCTTGCCGATCTTGTCGAGCAGAATGACTTCCATCTCGTTAACCTCTTGTCATTGGCTGCGGGCCAGCCGGCCGCGGAAATCCGCGAAGGTATCGACCAGGCCCAGCAGCAGCACGATCAGAATCATGGGCCAGGTGGTCAGCAGCAGCGCATAGAAGGCGACCAGCCATAACCCGTTCATCCCTTTGAGACCAATCAGGCCGTGAATCAACGCAATGCCACCGATCAGCAGCGGCACCCAGCTCATGAACACCAGCGCCGGCCAGGTCACCAGACCACCGACGATGGCCATGGCGAACAGCCCCAGCAGTTCCCGGCGGGTCAGGCGCAGGCCGTGAAACTCGCTGCGGAAGCCGCCCGGGTTGTAGAGCCCGGCCTGCCAGCTGCGGGCCAGCGCCAGGCAGGCCACGCTGGCCAGCATGACGATCAGCCCGGTGATGCCACCGATCAGCAGCGTGGCCAGCCGTTCGGTGGACACCCCCTGGGCGGCCAGCTCGTCGAGCATGCGGGCGAACTCCGGCGAGCTCTGGCGCAGCGTCTCGAGCAGCGGATCGACGCCGCCCGGCGGCAGGAACACGCCCAGCTGCACCATGACGGCCGCGGCCAGCGCACCGACGATCAGCGTCTCGCTCCACCGACGGCGTGCACGCAGCACGACCGCCATCAGCGTCACCAGCAGCAGCGTGGCCAGCGGGATGCTGTCGCCCCGCGTCCACCACCAGCCGGTGGGCAGTGCGGCGGCGATGATCACCGGCATGGCCGGCGCCAGGCCGCGGCGCAGCGTCACCAGCGAGGCGATCGCGGCGCTCAGCCAGAACAGCCACGGCACGAGGGCGGCGGCGGCAGCGGCACCCGCGGCATGCGGCGTGCCGCGCATGACCCAGCGAGCCAGGGGTAGCATTGCGTGGTATCGGCTTACTGGTGGCTATCGGTGTACGGCAGCAGCGCCAGGTAGCGGGCCCGCTTGATGGCGGTGGACAGCTGACGCTGGTACCGCGCACGGGTGCCGGTGATGCGGCTGGGAACGATCTTGCCGGTCTCGGTGATGTAGGCCTTGAGCGTATCGATATCCTTGTAATCGATATACTTCACGCCTTCAGCGGTGAAGCGGCAGAACTTGCGGCGACGGAAAAAGCGTGCCATGGATTATCCTCCTGGACGGGCAGCGATTCAGTTGGCGGCGGCTTCGGTGCGCTCGGCGCGGGGCTTGTCGGACTTCTCGTCGCGACGACGGCCCTTGTCCTCGGCGGCCTTCATCATCGGCGACGCCTCGGTCACGGCTTCCTTGCAGCGCACCACCAGGCTGCGGATGATGGCATCGTTGAAGCGGAAGATGTTCTCGATTTCCTCGAGAGTCTCGCCGCGGCACTCGATGTTCATCAGCACGTAGTGGGCCTTGTGAATCTTGTTGATCGGGTAGGCCAGATGACGGCGCCCCCAATCCTCGAGACGATGCACGGTGCCGCCGTTGTCGGTGACGAGGCTGGTGTAGCGCTCGACCATCGCCGGAACCTGCTCGCTCTGATCCGGGTGGACCATGAACACGATTTCGTAATGACGCATGGTATCTCCTTTCGGTTTGACAGCTTCCCGATGGCGACAGTGGAACCGGCCATGCGGAAGCAAGGAGTCTTGAGTACGGGGTGAGGGTGTTCAAAGAACCGCACAATTGTAGTGATGCACCCTACCCCATGCAAGCGGCGTTCAGCCGCCGGCCGCCCCGCGGCGCTGGCGCACGGCCTCGAACAGGCACACGCCGGTGGCCACCGAGACGTTGAGGCTGGAGACGCTGCCCGCCATGGGCAGCTTGATGAGGGTGTCGCAGGCCTCGCGGGTGAGCCGCCGCAGCCCCTTGCCCTCGGCACCCATCACCAGCGCCACGGGGCGGACGAAGTCGGCCGCGAAGACGTCGTCGGTCGCCTCGCCGGCGGTGCCCAGCACCCAGACGCCGGCGTCCTTGAGCCGGCCCAGGGCGCGCGCCAGGTTGGTGACGCGATAGACCGGCACGCTCTCGGCGGCCCCGCAGGCCACCTTGCGCACGGTGGCGTTGAGCGGCGCCGACTTGTCCTTGGGCACCACCACGCCGTGCACGCCGGCGGCGTCGGCACTGCGCAGGCAGGCGCCCAGGTTGTGCACGTCGGTGACGCCGTCGAGCACCAGCAGCAGCGGCGGCTCGGCATGCGGCCAGCCGCCGAGGCGATGCCACAGCGTCTCCTCGCTCTGCGCCTCGAGCGGCGGACAGAAGGCGATCACCCCCTGATGACTGGCGCCCTGGGCCAGGCCGTCGAGCACCTCGCGGGGCTGGGCGACGAGCCGCGCACCCGCCTCGCCGGCGCGGGCGAGCAGCTCGCCGAGCCGGCGCTCGGCCGCGCCCTCCTGATACCAGAGTTCGCGGGGAGACTCGCCGCGATCGAGCAGCGCCTCGACGGCATGCACGCCGAACACGCCGTCCAGCCCGGGCGGGGTCGCAATGCGCGGCGCCTTCGCCGGCCCGCGCCCGCGGCCCTTGCCGCCGGCGGGCGCGCGGGCCTGACGACGACTCACGACGACTCCCCGCCGCGACGCTCGCGCTTGCCGGGCCGCGACTTGCGCCGCGAGCGCTTGCGCCCGCTGCTGTCGTCGCCGCCACCACTGCCGCGCGGCCCGCCGGCCTTGCGCGGCGGCTTCTGGCGGCGCGGGTGCTCGTCGACCAGCTCGAAGTCGATCTTGCGCTCGTCGAGGTCGACCCGGGCCACCTGAACGGTGACGCCGTCGCCCAGGCGGTAGGCGAAGCCGCCCCGCTCGCCCTTGAGACGATGCTTCTCGGGCTCGTAGTGGTAGTAGTCGGAGGGCAGCGAGGTGACGTGCACCAGCCCCTCCACATAGACGTCATCGAGACGCACGAAGATGCCGAACTGGGTCACCGAGGCGATGGTGCCGTCGAAGGTGTCGCCGACCTTGTCGGACATGAACTCGCACTTCAGCCAGTCGGTGACGTCGCGGGTCGCGTCATCGGCGCGGCGCTCGGTCATCGAGCAGTGCTCGCCGAGCTCGATCATCTGCTCGAAGGTGTACGGGCACCAGGTGGAAGGCTTCTCCACCGGCGTCCCTTCGGCGCGCAGCACGTTGCTGGTCTGGCGCGGCCCGCGGATCACCGAACGGATCGCGCGGTGCACCAGCAGGTCCGGGTAGCGGCGGATCGGCGAAGTGAAGTGCGCATAGGCCTGGTAGGCCAGGCCGAAGTGACCCTCGTTGTGCGGCGAATAGACCGCCTGGCTCATGGTGCGCAGCATCACCGTCTGGATGATGTCGGCGTCGGGACGGTCCTTGATCGTCTCGCGCAGGGTCTGGAAGTCCTGCGGCGTGGGCTCGTCGCCGCCCGGCAGGGTCAGGCCCAGCTCGTTGAGGAACAGCCGCAGCTTGTCGAGGCGCTCGGCGGCCGGCGGCTGGTGGATGCGATACAGCGCCGGCAGGTCGTGCTTGTCGAGGAAGCGCGCGGTGGCCACGTTGGCGGCCAGCATGCACTCCTCGATCAGCTTGTGGGCGTCGTTGCGCGAACGCGGCACGATGGTCTCGATCTTGCGCTCGGCGTTGAACAGGATCTCGGTCTCGGTGGTCTCGAAATCGATGGCGCCGCGCTCCTCGCGGGACTGGCGCAGCAGCTTGTAGAGGGCGTGCAGGTTGTGCAGCGAGGGCAGCAGGTGGTGATAGCGCTGGCAGAGCTCCTGGCCCAGCGGGCTGTCGGGGGCTTCGAGCATCTCGCCGACCTGGGTATAGGTCAGCCGGGCGTGCGAGCGGATCACCGCCTCGTAGAAGCGATGGCGGCTGATCGCCCCGGTCTTGGAGATGTTCATCTCGCAGACCAGCGTCAGGCGGTCGACCTCGGGGTTGAGCGAGCACAGCCCGTTGGAGAGCAGCTCGGGCAGCATCGGCACCACCTGGCCGGGGAAGTACACCGAGTTGCCGCGGACGTGCGCCTCCTGATCGAGCGCCGAGCCGGGACGCACGTAGTGCGAGACGTCGGCGATCGCCACGAGCAGCTTCCAGCTGCCCGACTTGGTCTTCCACGCGCAGACCGCGTCGTCGAAGTCCTTGGCGTCCTCGCCGTCGATGGTCACCAGCGGGGTGTCACGCAGGTCGATGCGATGGTGCTTGTCGGCCTCGGCCACCTGATCCGACATGCCGTCGATCTGGGCCTCGACCTCGGGCGGGAAGGCATCGGGGATCTCGTAGCTGCGGATGGCGATGTCGATCTCCATCCCCGGGTCCATGCGCTCGCCGAGCACCTCGGTCACCTCGCCCACCGGCTGCACGCGGGTCTCGGGCTGCTGGGTGATGCGTACCGACACCACCTGGCCGTCCCGGGCGCCGCCGGTGGCGCTGTTGGGAACGATCACCTCCTGGGTGATGCGGGTGTTCTCGGGGATCAGCACGCCGAACTCGCTCGAGCGCTCGCGGAACACGCCGACCAGCGACTGAGTGTTGCGGGACAGCACCTCGACGATGGTCGCCTCGTCGCGGCCGCGGCGGTCACGGCCGCTGATGCGCACCAGCACGTGGTCGCCGTGGAACACCCGGCGCATCTGGCGCGGCGGCAGCACCAGGTCGGGCTTCTTGCCGTCGTCGCGGAGGAGGAAACCGATGCCGTCACGATGGCCCAGCACCTTGCCCTTGATGAGGTCGAGCTTGTCGATCAGCGCGTAGGCGCCGCGACGGTTGCGCAGGATCTGGCCGTCACGCTCCATGGCCGCCAGGCGGCGACGCACGGCCTCGACCTGATCGTCGTCGGTCAGGCCGAGCATGCGGCTCATGTTCTCGTCGGTGATCGGCTTTCCGTATTCCTCGAGCCGGGCCAGCAGGTATTCGCGGCTGGGTACCGGCTTGTCGTATTTCTCGGCTTCGCGCGCGGCGTGCGGATCGTCATTTAACGTCCAGTGATTCATGTTGTTGCTTCCTTGATTGTCGTTGCGGGCGATGACGGACGCGGCGCGGCTGATAAGGGGCTTGTCATGCGCGCAGTATAGCGCCGTGCGCAAGGCGACCCAACCACCGGCCGGCAACCCGCGCCCGGCATCCACCCGAAGAATTGTCGCCGAGGGACTTGCATTCGCGTCAGGAATCGGTATGATTCGTGGCCACTTGCCCCGGCCCAGGTGGCGGAATTGGTAGACGCGCTAGCTTCAGGTGCTAGTGTCCTTACGGACGTGGAGGTTCAAGTCCTCTCCTGGGCACCATCGGCATGTCGGCGACAGCGGCATGAAGGTGGCATTCTCGAGGCAGGTATCGGCAGGTTTTCGCCCAGGTGGCGGAATTGGTAGACGCGCTAGCTTCAGGTGCTAGTGTCCTTACGGACGTGGAGGTTCAAGTCCTCTCCTGGGCACCACGCGAAAACCGCCGAACGACATGATGCGCCCAGGTGGCGGAATTGGTAGACGCGCTAGCTTCAGGTGCTAGTGTCCTTACGGACGTGGAGGTTCAAGTCCTCTCCTGGGCACCATCCGCATCATGCTCTCCCATCTCGTGATTTCCCGAATTTACTGATCTCGCATCATGGCTTTGCCCATGCCCGTGCGATGCCGACATGTGGCCCGAACACGCCTCACCACCGAAGCCTTCCCGCTTTCGCTTCTCAGCTTCCTTGGGCCTCAACTATTACCGACCTCGATTCGCCAGCTCGCATCTCTTGCGCACTTCAGTAGCGCGGCGGCTGGTCGGCGACACGCGCCAGCGCCCAGCCCTGCGTGCTGACACGCGACTCCAGCGCATGCTCCACCGGCCCCGGCAACTGCGGGAAGAAATCCAGCCCCGTCAGCGCCTCGATGCGATCGATGGTCACCAGGTAGCGATCCAGCGGCTCGCTGCCCTGCACCCGCTGCGGCATCAGGAAGGCCAGCGCCCGAGGCTGCGGGCCCGGCACGACGATGATCTTGTAGAACATCGTCGGCACCTGCACGTAACCCACCCGGTTCAGCAGTGCCCCCCAGCCCGGCGAAAACACCGGCCCGGTGATCACCTGCAGGGTGCCGAAACGCGGCGCGAAGTCATCGATGACCACTTCCTCGAGCCGCTGCCACAGGCGTCGGTTGAGATTGGGCCGCTGGGGCGTGATGTTCGACATCAGGAAGGTGTCGCGCTGCGCGCTGCGGCCGTAGTTGGCGGCGATCGCATAGTTGGGCGCCAGATGCCCACGGTCATAGCCGCTGCGCAGGTAGTCATCGGGCGCCACCGGCCACAGCGTGCGCCAGTCACGCTGAAAGTCCGGGCGCTCGCCGATGTGCGTGCCCTTGGCGACAGGATGTAACTGGTAGCCGACCCACAGCGGGCTCGCCCGCAGGTCCGACCAGCCCAGCAGGACCCCCTGGTTGCGCAGCACCCGATGCAGCGCCAGCCAGTCGGTGGCCTGCCGCTCGGGCAGCCCCATCCACACCAGGCGCTCGCGAACATCGCGCTCCTGCCAGTACCACAGGCCGCTGGCCACGACCACGAAGACCAGCGAGACGGCGAGGCGCCGGGCACCCCGCCCGGCCCAGTCGAGAACGTCGTCGATCACGCGGCGGCCTCGGACGACGGCATCATCCTGTTACGGTGCATCGCCTCAGAGCCCCACGCTGAACATCGTCTCCAGATCGTGGCGCGAATGTACCTGCAGCGCGTTGAGGGTCTCGGTCTCGCGAACGCCCTCGACCTGGGTCAGGCGCCCGGTGACCAGCTCGGCCAGCGTCTCGAAGTCCCGGGTCCGGGCGATGGCCACCAGATCGTAGCGGCCACAGGTGGAATAGACTTCACTGATCCCCGGAACCTCGGCCAGACGCTCGGCGACGGCCTTGATGCGGCCCTTTTCGGCGTTGATCAGAATCACGGCGTTCTGCATGGCTCTCCTCCCTGCCTGAATGCGACCGGTGAGCCGACGGCTCACGTTGGCGGCAGTATATCAGCGCAGATCACCCCGCGGCAGCGTCGCCGGCCTCCAGCGCCAGCAACCGACGCTTGAGCGATGCACCACCCGGCCAGCTACCCGGGCCGCCGGTGGTCACCAGGCGATGGCAAGGCACCAGCAACGGCAGGGGATTGGCCGCCACCGCCCGGGTCACCGTGATGACCGCCACGTCGTCGCCCAGCCGTCGCGCCAGCTCGCCATAGGTTCGCGTCGTGCCGTAGGGAATGCGCCGCACCGCCGCCCAGACCTCACGTTGCGCCTGACTGCCATGGGGCGCAATATCGACACTGAACTGACGCCGCCGCCCGGCCAGATAGGCCAGTATTTCATCGCGCGCCCTGGCCAGAGCCGTATCGTCGTGCTCCCACCCCGGCTCGATACGCTCGGTATCGAAGCGCAGGTGGCGAATGCCGGCCTCGTCGCCGGCCAGCAGCAGATCGCCGAGCGGGCTGGAAAATGTCGTGAAACGCATGAGGCCTCCTGTTCCTCCGGCAACCGCCCGCTCTCGGGCAATGGCGCATGACTCGCCAAAAGTGTATACACTTTTGCCAGGAAAAATGTATACACTTTGACTAGGGTATGAAGAAGGAGGCCTGAACCTCCCCCGCAGTTCGGCATCCCGGCTGCGTAAAAAACGACAGGCGCCCCGCGCCAGGCACGTGACCGCCTTCCGCTCGCACCGGGCGGGAAAACATTCGGCAACCCTAACGCTGACCAACGAGGAGCTACCATGGCCGACCAAAATCGCCGCGACTTCATCCGCCACAGCCTGCTCGGCCTCGCCGCCCTGCCACTGGGCGCCGGCATTCTGTCACAACGGGCTCTCGCCCAGGAACTGCCGCCTCTGGACCCGAGCAACCCGCAGGCCAAGGCGCTCAACTATGTCACCGTGGCCAGTCAGGCCAGCGACAACCCCGCCTACTCGAAGGGCGAGAAGTGCGCCAACTGCATGTTCTTCAAGGAGGCCAACAACGGCTGCCAGCTGTTCCCGCAGAACAGCGTCGCCCCGGGTGGCTGGTGCCAATCCTGGACCAAGAAGGGCTGAACCTCGCCGGGGCGCCGCCATGGCGCCCCGGCACTCACTCGTCATATCAGCCGCGACCTTCAAGGTCGGCCGGCAGCGGCCACTGGTAGCGGCGCACCACTTCCTCGCCTTCCATCGACAGCAGCTTGACCGGGAAGCCCCACAACTGATGCAGGTGACGCAGCACCGGGTAGACGCTCTTGGCCAGCGGCCGCCGCCGATCCTGCACATGGTGCAGCGTCAGGGAGCGGTCACCTCGAATGTCGGCCTCCCAGACCTGAATATTGGGCTCGCGCACCGATAGCGCGTACTGGGTCGACAGCGCCTCGCGGATACGCCGGTAGCCACGCTCGTTGTGGATCGCCTCGATGGTCAGCATCTCATCCTGGTCGTCGTCGACCAGAGTGAACAGCTTGAGATCGCGGATCACCTTGGGCGACAGGAACTGCTGGATGAACGACTCGTCCTTGAAGTTGCGCATGGCGAAGTGCAGCGTCTCCAGCCAGTCGCTGCCGGCGATGTCGGGGAACCACTCGCGGTCCTCGGCGGTGGGCTCCTGACAGATGCGCTTGATGTCGCTGTACATCGCGAAGCCCAGCGCATAGGGGTTGATGCCGTTGAAGTAGGGGCTGTCGAAGCTTTGCTGGCTGACCACCGCGGTGTGCGACTGCAGGAATTCGAGGATCACGCCCTCGTCGACCAGCCCCTCGTCATACAGCCGGTTCATGAGCGTGTAGTGCCAGAAGGTCGCCCAGCCCTCGTTCATCACCTGGGTCTGGCGCTGCGGGTAGAAGTACTGGGCGAGCTTGCGGACGATACGCACGATCTCGCGCTGCCAGGGCTCGAGCAGTGGCGCGTTCTTCTCGATGAAGTAGAGCAGGTTCTCCTGGGGCTCGGCCGGGTAGCGCCCGTACTGATGCAGGCCGAGCGGATCCTCCTCGTCATGCTCCGGGCCATGCGCGGGGCGATGCTCGGGAATCGTGCTCCACAGCAGGTTGACCTGCGACTGCAAGTACTCGGCACGCTCGGCCTGACGCCGCGCTTCCTCCTCGGCGGAAATCGGTGACGGGCGCTTGTAGCGATCGACGCCATAGTTCTGCAGCGCATGGCAGGCATCGAGCAGTTGCTCCACGGCGGCAACGCCGTGGCGCTCCTCGCATTCGGAAACGTACCGGCGGGCGAACACCAGATAGTCGACGATCGCCGAGGCGTCGGTCCAGGTACGGAACAGGTAGTTGCCCTTGAAGAAGGAATTGTGGCCATAGCAGGCATGCGCCATGACCAGCACCTGCATCATCAGGGTGTTCTCTTCCATGAGATAGGCGATGCAGGGGTCGGAATTGATCACCAGCTCGTAGGCCAGCCCCATCTGGCCGCGCCGATAGGCCTGCTCCACCGCCAGGAACTGCTTGCCGAACGACCAGTGATGATAGCCGATCGGCATGCCCACGCTGGCATAGGCATCCATCATCTGCTCGGAGGTGATGATCTCGATCTGATTGGGATAGGTGTCCAGCCGATACTCGTCGGCCAGGCGGGCGATCTCCCGCTCGTAGGCCGTGAGTGTCTCGAAGTTCCAGTCCGAGCCGGTGGCAATGGGCTTGCGTCGGGTCATGATGCTGCCTCCTGGGCCGAGCTCAGTGCTCGGCGCGACGCCGGAAGAGTTCACGGAACACCGGATAGATGTCCCCTGCCTCGACGATCTGTCGCATGGCGAAACGCTGGGGAAACTCGGCCTGCACGCTCTCGTACTCCTCCCACAGCGCCTGGTGGGCGTGGGGGGTGATCTCCACGTAGGTGAAGTACTGCAGGCGCGGCATCAGGGACTTGACCAGCAGCTCCCGGCAGGTGGTGGAATCGTCGTCCCAGTTGTCGCCGTCCGAGGCCTGGGCGACGTACAGGTTCCACTGGTGCGCCGGATAGCGGTCGCGGATGATCTCGTCGACCAGGGTGAGCGCACTGGAGACGATGGTGCCGCCGGTCTCGCGGGAGTAGAAGAACTCCTCCTCGTCGACCTCCTTGGCCGCGGTGTGGTGGCGCACGAAGACCAGCTCGACCTTCTCGTAGTTGCGCTCGAGAAAGAGGTAGAGCAGCAGGAAGAAGCGCTTGGCGATGTCCTTGTGCGACTGGGTCATCGACCCGGAGACATCCATCACGCAGAACATCACCGCCTTGTTCGACGGCTGCGGCTGGTTGATCAGGTTGTTGTAGCGCAGGTCATAGGTGTCGATGAACGGCACCGCGTCGAGGCGCTTCTCGAGCCGCTCGATCTCGGCCTTGAGCTCGGCGATGCGCGCCGGGTTGCGCAGCACCGGGTCCTTGCGCTCCTCCGCCTCGAGCGCCTCGGTCGCCTCGCGCAGGGCCCGCTTGATCGGCGCCCGCATGGCGATGCGCCGCGCCTGGGCCTCGCGCATCGAGCGCACGATGTTGATGCGCGCCGGCACCCCCTCGCGGGCGATCCCGGCCCGCACCGGGCGCACCTCCTCGAGGTCGAGCAGCGCCTTGCGCTCCAGGTGCGGCAGCTCGAGGCCGTCGAAGACGAAATCGAGGAATTCCTCGCGGGTCAGCGAGAAGGCGAACTCGTCCATGCCCTCGCCCTGGTTCGAGGCGCTGCCCTCGCCGGCCCCGCCACCGCCGCCCCCGCCGGGGCGGCGCAGCCGGTCGCCCTCGACGAATTCCTTGTTGCCGGGGCTGACCACGGTACGCTTGCCGCCGGGACCATGCTGGAAGACCGGCTCGGAGATGTCACGAGCCGGGATGGAGACCTTCTCGCCGCGCTCCATGTCGGTGATCGAGCGCTTGTTGACGGCCTCCTCCACCGAGCGCTTGATGTGGGTGCGATAGCGATCCAGGAAGCGCTGTCGATTGACCTCGCTCTTGTGGCGGTCGTTGAGCCGCCGATCGATGAAATAGCTCATGCCTGCCTCCCTCCGGGAGTCTCGGGGGCACTGGCCGCCGGACATCGCCTGCCGTGTCCGGCCGACCGGACCGCCGGGGCGCGGGTGATACCGCCGTCCGCGCCCCGGGCGGGAAGGCTCAGTGCGACTTGCGCACGCGCAGGTACCATTCGGAGAGCAGGCGCACCTGCTTCTCGGTATAGCCCCGCTCGACCATCCGGGCGACGAAGTCCTCGTGCTTGCGCTTGTCGGCCTCCGAGGCCTTGGCGTTGAACGAGATGACCGGCAGCAGCTCCTCGGTGTTGGCGAACATCTTCTGCTCGATCACGCCCTTGAGCTTCTCGTAGGACTGCCAGCTGGGGTTCATGCCGTTGTTCTGGGCCCGCGCCCGCAGCACGAAGTTGACCACCTCGTGGCGGAAGTCCTTGGGATTGGAGATCCCCGCCGGCTTCTCGATCTTCTCCATCTCCTCGTTGAGGGCCTGACGATCGAACATGTGGCCGGTCTCGGGGTCACGGTACTCCTGGTCCTGGATCCAGAAGTCGGCATAGGTCACGTAGCGGTCGAAGATGTTCTGGCCGTACTCGCTGTAGGACTCGAGGTAGGCGGTCTGGATCTCCTTGCCGATGAAGTCGACGTAGCGCGGCGCCAGGTACTCCTTGATGAAGCGCAGGTAGCGTTCGTGGGTCTCCTTGGGCAGCTGCTCGTGCTCCAGGCGCTGCTCGAGCACGTAGAGCAGGTGCACCGGGTTGGCGGCGACCTCGTGGGTGTCGAAGTTGAACACCTTGGAGAGGATCTTGAAGGCGAAACGCGTGGACAGCCCGTCCATGCCCTCGTCGACCCCGGCGGCATCGCGGTACTCCTGGATCGACTTGGCCTTGGGATCGGTGTCCTTGAGGTTCTCGCCGTCGTAGACCCGCATCTTGGAGTAGATGCTGGAGTTCTCCGGCTCCTTGAGCCGCGAGAGCACCGAGAACTGGGCGAGCAGGCGCAGGGTGTCCGGCGCGCAGGGCGCCTCGGCCAGCGAGGAATGCTCGAGCAGCTTCTGGTAGATCTTGATCTCCTCGGAGACCCGCAGGCAGTAGGGCACCTTGACGATGTAGACGCGGTCCAGGAAGGCCTCGTTGTTGCGATTGTTGCGGAACTGCTGCCACTCGCTCTCGTTGGAGTGGGCGAGGATGACGCCGTCGAAGGGAATCGCCCCCATGCCCTCGGTGGGGTTGTAGTTGCCCTCCTGGGTCGCGGTCAGCAACGGATGTAGCACCTTGATCGGTGCCTTGAACATCTCGACGAATTCCATCAGTCCCTGGTTGGCCTTGCACAGCCCGCCGGAGAAGCTGTAGGCATCCGGGTCATCCTGGGAGTAGAGCTCGAGCTGGCGGATGTCGACCTTGCCGACCAGCGAGGAGATGTCCTGGTTGTTCTCGTCGCCGGGCTCGGTCTTGGAGACCGCGATCTGGTTGAGCCGCGAGGGATGCAGACGCACCACGCGGAACTGCGAGATATCGCCGCCGTACTCCTTGAGGCGCTTGGCCGCCCAGGGCGACATCACGCTCTTCAGGTAGCGCCGCGGAATGCCGTACTCCTTCTCGAGCTGCTCGCCGTCCTCCTCGGGGGAAAACAGCCCCAGCGGCGATTCGAAGACCGGGGACCCCTTGATGGCGTAGAAGGGCACCTTCTCCATCAGCAGCTTGAGCCGCTCGGCCAGCGACGACTTGCCGCCGCCCACCGGGCCCAGCAGGTAGAGGATCTGCTTGCGCTCCTCGAGCCCCTGGGCGGCGTGACGGAAGTAGGCGACGATCTGCTCGATCGCCTCCTCCATGCCGTAGAACTCGAAGAATGCGGGATAGCGACGGATGACCTTGTTGGTGAAGATGCGGGACAGGCGCGGGTCCTTCGACGTGTCGATGACCTCGGGCTCGCCGATGGCTTTCAACATGCGCTCCGCGGCGCTGGCATAGGCACCGGGGTCCGTGCGGCACAGTTCCAGGTACTCCTGAAGACTCATCTCTTCCTGCTGAACCTGCTCGTAGCGGCTCTGCACATGGTCGAAGATACTCATTGAGGCCTCCTTGAATCGCGACACCCGGTCGCCGACAACCGTCTGGGTTTTCCGGGCTGGCGTAATGATCAGCGTAGACGGATAAACGACTGACGATGGAGAGCTTGCCATGAGGTCTTTCAACGCAACCGCGCGGTGCTCCTCTTTTCAGGGTATGAGCGCGAACGCCGCGATTGGTTCGATCACGGCGCGGAAAAAACTCGCGAACGGCATCGATCTGTCAGCGATCGAGCGCCATCCGGATATCGCTCAGCAGGCCGTCGAGCAGTTCGGTGGTGGTGTTCCAGGCGCACACGAAGCGCGCCCCGCCGGCTCCGATGAAGGTATAGAAGGTCCAGCCCCGGTCCCGCAGGTGCTTGAGGACCGCCGGCGGCAACTCCACGAACACGCTGTTGGCCTGGGCGGGGAACATCAGGCGCGCGCCGGGCAGCCCCTCGAGACCGTCCGCCAGGTAACGGGCCATGGCGTTGGCGTGAACGGCATTGTCGAGCCAAGCCCCGGACTCCAGCAGCCCCAGCCAGGGTGCGGCAATGAACCGCATCTTGGAGGCCAGCTGGCCGGCCTGCTTGCAGCGGTAGTCGAAGTCCTCGGCCAGCTCGCGATTGAAGAACACCACCGCCTCGCCCATCGGCAGGCCGTTCTTGGTGCCGGAAAAGCACAACACGTCGACGCCGGCCTGCCAGGTCAGCTCGGCCGGCGAGGCCTCGAGCGCGGCACAGGCGTTGGCGAAGCGCGCGCCGTCCATGTGCAGGCGCAGGTCGTGCTTGTCGGCCATGGCGCGGATGCCGAGCAGCTCATCGCGGGTGTAGACAGTCCCCACCTCGGTGGCCTGGGTGATCGACACCACCTTCGGCTTGGGGTAGTGGATGTCGCGGCGCCGGGTGACCAGGCGCTCGATGCCCTCGGGCGCCAGCTTGCCGTGCTCGCCGCTGGCGGTGAGCAGCTTGGCACCGTTGGAGAAGAACTCCGGGCCGCCGCACTCGTCGGTCTCGATGTGCGCCAGCTCGTGACAGATCACGCTGTGATAGCTCCGGCCCATGGCGGCCAGGGCCAGCGAGTTGGCCGCCGTGCCGTTGAAGACGAAGAAGACGTCGCAGTCGTAATCGAACAGGGTGCGGAAGCGGTCGGCCGCCCGCTGGGTCCAGGCATCGTTGCCGTAGGCGAGATCATCGCAGCGGTTGGCATCGAGCAGGTATTCCAGCGCCTCCGGGCAGATGCCGGAGGTGTTGTCGCTGGCCAGGAAACGCGGCGAGCAGTCGGGGGGCATGGCGGGGTCCTCTCGCGAGACTGTTGTTGTTGGCGAACGCGACCGGGTGCCATCGCGTCCGGCTGTCGGCGTGGATCGCACGCCGTTGGGGCCCGTTGAGACTCCCCCGCGAGCCGCGCCGGGAATCTCAACAGGCCCCAGTCTAGCACCCCGCCCGACGGGAAAAAGCGCGCCGTCAGAGGATGGCGGCGAGGCGCGTTCCCTGGTCGATGGCGCGCTTGGCATCCAGCTCGGCGGCCTTCTCGGCCCCGCCGATCACGTGCACCTCGGTGCCGGCCCCGTGCAGCGGCGCGAGCAGCTCGACCACCGACTCCTGACCGGCACAGATCACCACGCTGTCGACGGCCAGCAACCGTTCCTCGCCGGCAACGCGCAGGCGCAGGCCGCCGTCCTCGATGCCCCGATACTCGCAGCCGGCGAGCATCTCGACGCCGCGATGACGCAAGGCCGCCCGATGCACCCAGCCGGTGGTGGTGCCCAGGCCCTTGCCGGGCTTCGAGGTCTTGCGCTGCAGCAGGGTGACCCGACGCGGCACCGCCGGCGCCACCGGCGGCTGCAGCCCGCCCGGCTCGCTGACGGCGAGATCCACGCCCCACTCCGCGCACCATGCCTCGCGGTCGAGCGCCGGGTGTCCGGCATGGGTCAGCAGCTCGGCGACGTCGAAGCCGATGCCCCCGGCGCCGATGATCGCCACACGCCGGCCGACACGCTCGGGGTGGCGGATTGCGGTCGGGTAGTCGAGCACCATCGGGTGATCGATGCCCGGCAGGTCGAGCGCGCGCGGACGCACGCCGGTGGCCAGCACCACGGCATCGAAACCCGCCAGCCGTTCCGCCTCGACCGGAGTGTTCAGGCACAGCTCGACGCCGTGGCGCTCGAGCATCACCCGGTAGTAGCGCAGCGTCTCGGCGAACTCCTCCTTGCCGGGAATGCGCCGGGCGAAATTGAACTGGCCGCCGATCTCGTCCTCGCGCTCGAAGAGCGTGACACGATGGCCGCGCTGCGCGGCGCTCACCGCGCAGGCCAGCCCCGCCGGTCCGGCCCCGACCACGGCGATCGCGCGCGGCGTCGTCACCGGCGTCAGGTTCAGTTCCGTCTCGTGACAGGCACGCGGGTTGACCAGGCACGAGGTGAGCCGGCCCTGGAAGGTATGCTCGAGACATGCCTGGTTGCAGGCGATGCAGGTATTGATCGCCCCGTCATCGCCCTGCCCGGCCTTGGCCAGCCATTCGGGATCGGCCAGGAAGGGACGCGCCATCGACACCATGTCGGCGACGCCCTCGGCGAGCAGGCGCTCGGCGACATCGGGCATGTTGATGCGGTTGGTGGTGATCAGGGGAATCGTCAGCTCGGCCTTCATGCGCTGGGTGACCTCGCTGAACACGGCGCGCGGCACGCTGGTAACGATGGTCGGCACCCGCGCCTCGTGCCAGCCGATGCCGGTGTTGATCAGGTTCGCCCCCGCCGTCTCGATGGCGCGACCCAGCGCCACCACCTCCTGCCAGGTACTGCCCTCCTCGACCAGATCGATCATCGACAGCCGGAAGATGACCAGGAAGTCCGGACCCAGCGCCGCGCGAATGCGCTCGACGATCGCCACCGGGAAGCGGATGCGGTTGGCGAAGTCGCCGCCCCATTCGTCGTCGCGCTGATTGGTGCGCCGACAGATGAACTGGTTGATCAGGTAGCCTTCGGAGCCCATCACCTCGACGCCGTCGTAGCCGGCCTCGCGGGCCAGCCGGGCGCAGTTGACGTAATCGTCGATGGTCCGCTCCACCTCCTCGGCGGTCAGCGCCCGCGGCGGATAGGGGTTGATCGGTGCCTGGATCGGCGAGGGCGCGACCAGTGCCGGCGAGTAGGCGTAGCGCCCGGCATGCAGGATCTGCAGGCAGATGTGCCCGCCCTCGGCATGCACGGCCTCGGTCACCCCGCGGTGCCGGTCGATCTCCGCGGCATCGGTGAGCCTGGCCGCGCCGTGGAAGACCGCGCCCTCGGCATTGGGCGCGATGCCGCCGGTGACGATCAGCGACACCCCGGCCCGCGCGCGCTCGGCATAGAAGGTCGCCAGCCGTGCGAAGCCCTCCGGCGCTTCCTCCAGGTTGGTGTGCATGGACCCCATCAGCACCCGGTTGGGCAGGGTCAGCGGGCCGACGGCGAGCGGCCGAAAGAGATACGGGTAGCGGGCGGTCACGGCGGAGCCTCCGAAACATCGGTGATCGGGCAGATTCCAAACAATCGTTTGAACGAGTGTACTCCGTCACTCGAATCACGCAACGTCGAAGGCCGCCTCGACCAGCCGTGCCGCCATGCCGATTCCACTCGGACACGCACCCGCGAACCGATACCGACGCCACAGACGCAGCCGAC
Organism: Modicisalibacter sp.; assembly: GCF_055145905.1. Lineage (NCBI taxonomy): Bacteria > Pseudomonadati > Pseudomonadota > Gammaproteobacteria > Oceanospirillales > Halomonadaceae > Modicisalibacter > Modicisalibacter sp. The sequence goes on from NZ_JBSREH010000001.1 coordinate 192,763, forward strand.
GGGCGACGGGCGACGGGCGACGGGCGACGGGCGACGGGCGACGAAAACAGGATCGAACGAGGGTCAGGATGCAGGAAACGCAAACACGCCAAAGCCCGGACGAGGGTGGCGACAGGCGAAAAGCCAGCAGACGGGAAAGGCGAAGAGGGGGACCCGGAAAGGGAATGGCGGACCGGACGGGACTCGAACCCGCGACCTCCGGCGTGACAGGCCGGCATTCTAACCGACTGAACTACCGGTCCGCATTGGTGGGTGGTACAGGACTCGAACCTGTGACCCCCAGCATGTGAGGCTGGTGCTCTAACCAACTGAGCTAACCACCCGGATCCCGATGAAGCGCTGCAGCAGACAAGTGGCGGACCGGACGGGACTCGAACCCGCGACCTCCGGCGTGACAGGCCGGCATTCTAACCGACTGAACTACCGGTCCACATAACGTATCCAAGGTTATCAACCCAAAGCACGCTTACCTGACTGATGCGACAATCCAAGGATTGTCTGGATGAAAAAGACTGGCGGACCGGACGGGACTCGAACCCGCGACCTCCGGCGTGACAGGCCGGCATTCTAACCGACTGAACTACCGGTCCGCATCTTTTTCTACGTGATTGGTGGGTGGTACTGGGTTCGAACCAGTGACCCCCAGCTTGTAAGGCTGGTGCTCTCCCAACTGAGCTAACCACCCGGTCACGTGGCGCTGCATTCTACAGGCCACCCGAGGAATGTCAACGCCTTTTGCGACCCACTCCCAAGCTATCGTCGTTAGTGTTGTCGCCAAGGGCTGATCCGTCGACAGGTCTATGAGGGGGCGCTGTGAACCCATCCATGGACGCTACCTACGCCATCCATGGCGTAGGACCCCCTCTTCGACCTATCCCCGGCGCCCTTTGCTAGAGCCAGCCGCAATTGCTTTGCGACCTGCACCGGCTCGGTTGTCGACGCGAAAGCTCGCCGGCGGGACAACCCCGCATTATCGCCCGACCCTCGCCATGGCAGGGACCACCCGATCCGCCGCCTCGTCGATCAGCGCCTGCCGGGTGCGCCCCGAGGCCTTGCGCGGGCGCCAGTCGTGCTCGCCGTCGGCGAGAAAGTGCACCTCGGCGCAGTCCGGCAGCGCATAGTCCTCGACCTCGTCACGCCGGCCGAACGGGTCCCGGTCGCCCTGCAGCACCAGGGTCGGGCAGGCCAGCCGCGGCCAGTGCGCGAGCCGTGTCCGCTCCGGCTTGCCGGGCGGATGAAAGGGATAGCTGCACAGCACCAGCCCTGGCGCGCCGTCCTCCGCCGCCAGCAGGCTGGCCACCCGGGCGCCCAGGGACTTGCCGCCCAACCACAGCGGGGCCTCGCCGAGCGGAGCCACTGCCGCACGCCAGGCGCGAAACTCTTCGACCAGCCGCTCGGCACGCGGCGGCGGCCGGCGGCGCTGCTCCGTGCGCATGCGCTGCAGGTAGGCGAACTCGAAGGCCAGCACCTGCACACCCCGCCCGGCCAGCGCCTCGCGCAGCGCGACCAGCATGGGGGCATCGTGACCGGCCCCGGCACCGTGTGCCAGCAGCAGGCGGCCGTGGCGCGGCTCGCCGCGGACGATCAGCGGCCCCAGCCCTGCGATGTGCTCCACCCGCTCTCCGGGCTCCTGCGGCGTGGAGGCCGTCGCCTCAGCCTGCTCCGTTTTCATACTGTATCCATTTGTTGTATACATAAAGTGTAGACAGCCACTATACTGGCGTGAGCGTATCCTCGCCCCACCGTCATCGCCGGGCTTGACGGAGATCAGCGCAGGCGCCGAGCGTGCCGGGCATGCTCCGCGTCCGGGTACGCCACCACCGCGCCAGATGGAAACCGACATGAGCCAAGCACTGGAACACCCAACCTACAACTACAAGGTCGTTCGCCAGTTCGCGATCATGACCGTGGTGTGGGGCATCCTGGGCATGAGCCTGGGCGTGCTCATCGCCGCCCAGCTGATCTGGCCCGAGCTCAACCTGGGGCTGCCCTGGACGAGTTTCGGCCGCCTGCGTCCCATGCACACCAACACCGTGGTCTTCGCCTTCTCCGGCTCCGCGCTGATGGCCACCTCCTACTACGTGGTGCAGCGTACCTGCCAGGCGCGGCTGGTCTCCGACCGCCTGGCGGCCTTCACCTTCTGGGGCTGGCAGGCGGTGATCGTCTCCGGCCTGGTGACGCTCAACCTGGGCTGGAACACCTCCAAGGAGTACGCCGAGTTCGAATGGCCCATCGACCTGCTGCTGGCCGCGGTGTGGATCGCCTACGCCGCCGTCTTCCTGGGCACCATTCGCCGGCGCCGCACCTCGCACATCTACGTCGCCAACTGGTTCTATGCCGGGTTCATCCTCACCATCGGCGTGCTGCACATCGTCAACTCGGCCGAGATCCCGGTGTCGCTGTCCAAGTCCTACTCGGCCTACGCCGGCGCGGTCGATGCCATGGCCCAGTGGTGGTACGGCCACAACGCCGTGGGCTTCCTGCTCACCGCCGGCTTCCTGGGCATGATGTACTACTTCGTGCCCAAGCAGGCCGGGCGGCCGATCTACTCCTACCGGCTGTCGATCGTGCACTTCTGGGCGCTGATCACCACCTACATGTGGGCCGGCGCCCACCACCTGCACTATACCGCACTGCCCGACTGGGCCCAGTCGCTGGGCATGGTGATGTCGATCATCCTGCTGGCGCCCTCGTGGGGCGGCATGATCAACGGCATGATGACGCTCTCCGGCGCCTGGCATAAGCTGCGCACCGATCCCATCCTGCGCTTTCTGGTCGTCGCCCTGTCGTTCTACGGCATGTCGACCTTCGAGGGCCCGATGATGGCGGTGAAGACCGTCAACGCCCTGTCCCACTACACCGACTGGACCATCGGCCATGTCCACTCCGGCGCCCTGGGCTGGGTGGCGATGATCACCATCGGCTCGCTCTATCATCTGTTCCCGCGCCTCTACGGGCAGCAGGAAATGTACTCGGTGAAGCTGATCGCTGTGCACTTCTGGATGGCGACCATCGGCACGGTGCTCTACATCACCGCGATGTGGGTCAACGGCGTCCTGCAGGGGCTGATGTGGCGCGCCGTCAACGACGACGGCACGCTGATGTACACCTTCATCGACACGCTCGAGGCCAGCCATGCCGGCTACGTGGTGCGCTGGATCGGCGGCGGCTTCTTCCTCGGCGGCATGCTGCTGATGGCCTACAACGTCGCCATGACCGTCCGCGGCGCCGCTCGCGACGCCCAGCCCGCCGCTCGAACCGCCTGAACCAACGGGGACGCCGAGACGCATGAAACACGAGATCGTTGAAAAGAACGTCGGCCTGCTCGCCGTGCTGATCCTGGTGGTGATCAGCCTCGGCGGCCTGGCCGAGATCGTCCCGCTGCTCTTCCAGAAGGAGACGACCCAGCCCGTGGAGGGGCTCGAGCCGCTGCCCGCCCTGGCGCTGGAGGGCCGCGACATCTACATCCGCGAAGGCTGCAACAACTGCCACTCGCAGATGATCCGCCCGTTCCGCGCCGAGACCGAGCGCTACGGCCACTACAGCGTGGCCGGCGAGTTCGTCTACGATCACCCCTTCCTGTGGGGCTCCAAGCGCACCGGGCCGGACCTGGCGCGGGTCGGCGGCCGCTACAGCGACGAGTGGCATCGTGCGCATCTCTACAACCCGCGCGACGTGGTGCCCGAATCGATCATGCCGGCCTACCCCTGGCTGTTCGACGACACCCTGGATGGCGCGCACACCGCCGACAAGATGCGCGCCCTGCGCGAGCTCGGCGTGCCCTACCGCGACGCGCAGATCGCCGGGGCGCGGGAGGCCGTGCAGGGCAAGAAGGAGATCACCGCGCTGGTGGCCTACCTCCAGCAACTGGGTACCGTCATCGAGGACAGGCGCTGAGTCATGGATATCGGAACCTTCCGCGGCGTGATGACGCTGCTGATCATGATCGCCTTCCTGGGCGTGGTGGCCTGGGCCTTCTCCCGGCGCCGCAGGGACGACTTCGACGAAGCCAGCCGGCTGCCCTTCGCCGATGACGACGAAGAACCGCCCCGGGCACGGGACAAGCAGGAGGACAACGACGCATGAACGACCTGTGGGGCAACGCCCTGTCCGACTTCTGGAGCGGCTGGATCATCGTCATTACCCTGGGCACCATCGCCTTCTGTGCCTGGGTGCTGTTCGGCAACCGCAAGACCGACAAGCGCCCCGACGCCCAGGGCAACGTCGAGACCACCGGCCACAGCGCCGACGGCATCGACGAGTACGACAACCCGCTGCCGCGCTGGTGGTTCATCCTGTTCATCGGCACCCTGATCTTCGCGCTGGGCTACCTGGCGCTCTACCCGGGGCTGGGCAACTTCCGCGGCCTGCTGGGCTGGACCCAGGAAGGCCAGTGGCAGGCCGAGATGGACCGCGCCGAGGCGCGCTACGCACCGATCTTCGAACGCTACCGGCAGACCGCGATTCCCGAGCTGGCCGAGGATAACGAGGCCATGCGCATCGCCGAGCGGCTCTATCTCAACAACTGCGCCGCCTGCCACGGCTCCGACGCCAAGGGCGGCTTCGGCTACCCGGACCACACCGACGATGCCTGGCTCTACGGCGGCTCGCCCCAGGCGATCACCCAAAGCATCGCCCAGGGGCGCGGCGGCGTGATGCCGGCCTGGAACCAGCTCGGCGACGCCAACCTGCGCAACCTGGCCAACTATGTCGCCAGCCTGTCCGGCGCCGAGCATGACGCCCCCCGCGCCGCCAAGGGCAAGGCGCTGTTCTCGGCGACCTGCATCGGCTGCCACGGCGTCGACGCCACCGGCAATCCCGCCCTCGGCGCGCCGGATCTCACCGATGATGCCTGGCTCTACCGCCACCCCGGCCAGCCGGTACGCGAGGCCGTGCTGGCGACCCTGCACCAGGGGCGCAAGGGACGCATGCCGGCGCAGGCGCCGTTCCTCGGCCAGGACAAGGTGCACCTGGTGGCCGCGTACATCTACAGCCTGACCCACTGAGCGAACGGCCGGGTCATCCCGGCCGATGCCTCCAGAGTCGAGGGGGTTTCATGACCGACCGGATACCGCTCCACGACACCACGACCCGCGTCTCGCTCTATGCCAAGCGCGAGCCGATCCACGTGCGGGCTGTCAAGGGCCGCTTCCAGCGGCTGCGGCGCGGTCTCGACTGGCTGCTGCTGGCGCTCTACGCGGGCCTGCCCTGGCTGACCTGGGATGGCCGCCAGGCGGTGTGGTTCGACATCCCCGCGCGCCAGTTCCACATCTTCGCCACCACCTTCTACCCCCAGGACGCCACCCTGCTCGCCTGGCTGCTGATCCTCGGCGCCTTCGGCCTGTTCCTGGTCACGGTGATCGCCGGACGGGTCTGGTGCGGCTACGCCTGCCCGCAGAGTGTCTGGACCTGGCTGTTCATCTGGGTCGAGCAGCGCCTGGAGGGCTCGCGCCATCGCCGCATCCGCCAGGCCGCCGGTCCGCCGGATGCCGCCGTCCGCGCGCGCAAGCTCGCCAAGCACGTCATCTGGCTGCTCATCGCCCTGGCCACCGGGGTGAGCTTCGTCGGCTACTTCACGCCGATCCGCGAGCTGGTCGCCGACCTGGCGACGCTCTCGGCGGGGGGCTGGGCGCTGTTCTGGACCGGGTTCTTCACGCTGTTCACCTACCTCAACGCCGGCTGGCTGCGCGAGCAGGTCTGCCTCTACATGTGCCCCTACGCCCGCTTCCAGTCGGTGATGTTCGACAAGGACACGCTGATCGTCTCCTACGACGCCGCCCGGGGCGAGCCACGCACGGCCGGCCGGCGCCGCGCCTCCACCGCGGACACGACGCCGGGCGACTGCATCGACTGCCGGCGCTGCGTGCAGGTCTGTCCCACCGGCATCGACATCCGCGACGGTCTGCAGTACGCCTGCCTGGGCTGCGCGGCCTGCATCGATGCCTGCGACGACGTCATGGACCAGCTGGGCCGGCCCCGCGGGCTGGTCCGTTACACCACCGAGCACGCCCTCGAGGGGCGCCCCACACGCTGGCTGCGCCCGCGCCTGATCGGCTACCTGGCGGCGCTGCTGGCCATGGTCGCGCTGCTGGCCTGGCAGCTGGCCGAGCGGGTGCCGCTCGACGCCGACCTCGAGCGCGACCGCCACCAGCTCTACGACGTCACCGCCGAGGGCGGCATCCGCAACGCCTACACGCTCCGGGTGCGCAACATGGACGCCCGCGCCCACCGCTACCGGCTGACGCTGCGCGGCATCGACGGTCTGCGCCTGAGCGACACCCAGCGCCTCACGCTCGCCCCCGGTGCCGGGCGCAGTCTGGCACTGTCGATCATCGCCCCCGCCGAGTCGCTGGACGCGCCCAGCCAGGCGTTTATCCTCGCGATCACCGCCATCGACGCCCCACGCATCCATCTGGCCAAGGAAGCCCGCTTCCTGGGGCCGGCAAGGAGATGACCATGCAACCTCCGGCACGCCCCTGGTACAAGGAATTCTGGCCCTGGTTCCTGCTCGGCATCCTGGCCATGGCGGTGGTCATGGGCACCACCACCCTGGTGCTGTCGATCACCAGCTTCGACGGCATGGTGGTGGACAACTATTACAAGAAGGGCCTGGCCATCAACCGGGTGCTGGAGCAGGACAAGAGGGCGCGCGAGCTGGGCCAGCGCGCTCGGCTGCGCATCGACGACGTCACCGGCGACGTCACCGTGACCCTCGAGGGCGACGCCCGCCCCGAGCGCCTGCGTCTCGCCCTGTTGTTCCCCACCCAGGACGGCCGTGACCGGCACATCACGCTGCGCCGGCTGCGCGGCGGCCAGTACAGCGGGCAGCTGCCCAGCGCGCTGCGCTATCGCTGGTACGTGCAGCTGCACCCGGACGTCCCCGAGCCCGCCTGGCGGCTCACCGGCGAGATCCACCTGCCGCAGACCCGGGCACAGTGGCTGGCCCCGCATGCGGAGTCGCCATGACCGGGGCGACAGCCACGCCCTGTTTTCACTGCGGTGCGCCGGTCCCGGCCGGCGCCCCCTGGCGGGTCAACGTCGACGACACGCCGCAGCCACTGTGCTGTCCCGGCTGCGAGGCCGTCGCCGGGGCCATCGTCGCCGGCGGCCTGGATGGCTACTACCGCTTTCGTACTCGGCTGCCCGAGCGCCCCGACACCGGCCGCCGCGCCCGGCCGGAGACCTGGCGGGTCTTCGACGACCCCGAGCTGCAGGCCGATTTCCTGCACCCCCTCGACGACGAACGGGCGGCCGTCACCCTGGCGGTGGAGGGCATCACCTGCGCGGCCTGCGCCTGGCTGATCGAGCACCGCCTCAACGCCCTCGACGGCGTGACGCGCAGCGCGGTCAATCTCAGCAACCATCGTCTGTACCTGGAGTGGGATCGCCGCCATCTGGCATTGTCGCGGATCCTCGCCGAACTCGCGGCGATCGGCTATCCGGCCCAGCCCTACGTGCCCGACGCGGCCCAGCAGCACCAGCAGCGCGAGGAGCGCCGGGCGGCGCGGCGGCTGATCGTCGCCGCCATCGCCATGATGCAGGTGATGATGTTCTCGATCCCGCATTACCTCCCCGGCGACGGCGGCATGAGCCCGCGCTTCCAAGCGCTCTTCCACGCCCTCTCGCTGGCCCTGGCCACGCTGGTGGTGGGCTACTGCGCCCAACCCTTCCTGCGTGGCGCCTGCCGCGACCTGCGCAGCCGCCACCTGGGCATGGACGTGCCGGTCACCCTGGCCATCCTCGCGGCCTACCTGGCCAGCGCCTACGGCGTCGCCACCGGCGGACCGGTCTACTTCGACTCGGTGACCATGTTCACGGCACTGCTGCTGGGCAGCCGCTATCTCGAGATGCGCGCCCGTCATCGCCACGGCCGCAGCGGCAATGCCCTGGCCGGCGTGCTGCCACGCAGCGCCCTGCGTCTCGATGCCGGCGGCCACGAGCAGGTCGTGCCCGCCACGCGGCTCGTGCCCGATGATCGCATCCGCGTGCTCCCCGGCGAGAGCGTGCCGGTCGATGGCGTGATTCTCGACGGCGCCTCGAGCCTCGACGAGGCCCTGCTGACCGGCGAGTCGCAGCCCGTGCCCCGGGGGCCGGGCGAGGCCGTCACCGGCGGCAGCCTCAACCTCGACACCACCCTAACCGTACGCGTCACCCGTACCGCCCGCGCCTCGCGGGCCGCCGAGATCCTCGCCCTCACCGATCGCGCGTTCAGCGAACGCCCGCGCCTGCTGGACACCGCCGCCCGACTGGCGCACCGCTTCGTCATCGGCGTGCTGCTGACCGCCCTGGGCGTGGCCCTGGCCTGGCTGGCGATCGACCCGTCGCGGGCGCTGTGGGTGACGATCTCGGTACTGGTGGTCACCTGCCCCTGCGCCCTGGCGCTGGCCATGCCCGCCGCCCTGTCCGCCTGCCATGGGCGGCTGCGCCGGCGGGGGGTGCTGCTCACCCGGGCCGATGCCATCGAGCATCTGGCCGACGCCACACGGGTCATCTTCGACAAGACCGGCACCCTGACCCGGGGCCGCCCGCGACTGGCCGAGACACACCCCCTCACTGCCGGGATCGACGCCGCCCGAGCGCGGACGCTGGCCGCCGCGCTGGAGGCCCACTCTGAACACCCCATCGCCCACGCCTTCGCCCCCTATCGCGTTCCCGGCATCACGGCGTGCAATGTCACTCGCCAGACAATGGGCAGCTTGAGCGGCGAGGTGGCGGGCCGCGCCCTGCGGCTGGGGCGTGCCGATGCCGTCATGAGCGCCCCGCCCGCACCGCCGCCCGGCGACGGCCAATGGCTGCTGCTGGCCGAGGCGACGACCCCGCTGGCCTGGTTCCGGCTCGAGGACACCCTGCGCGACGGCGCCGAGCAGGCCGTCGCCGCGCTCCGGGAGGCCGGGCTTGCCGTGGAACTGCTCTCCGGCGACGATACCCCCGCCGTGGCCGCCCTGGCCCGCCGGCTGAGCGTGACCGACTGGCAGGCCCGGGCCACCCCGGAGGCCAAGCTGGCCCATGTGCAGGCCCTGCAGGCCACCGGCGAGCGAGTGATCATGGTCGGCGACGGCATCAACGATGCCCCGGTGCTCGCCGCCGCCGATGTCTCGCTGGCGATGAACGAGGCCACCGACCTCGCCCGCACCCGCGCCGATGGCGTGCTGCTCGCCCCGCGGCTGGGGCGGCTGGCCGAGGCCGTGACGCTGGCGCGCCGGACCCGGCGCCTGATCCGCCAGAACCTCGCCTGGGCGCTGGGCTACAATCTCTGCGCGCTGCCGCTGGCCGCCACCGGCCTGGTGCCGCCCTGGGCGGCGGCACTGGGCATGGCGGGCAGCTCGCTGGTGGTGGTGGGCAATGCCCTGCGCCTCGGCCGTGACGCCGCCACATCGCTCCCCGATCCCGAGGAGACCGCACCATGAGCATCCTGTACCTGCTGATTCCGCTGTCGCTGCTGCTGCTGGGGCTGGCCGTGTGGGCGTTCTTCTGGGCGGTACGCTCGGGCCAGTTCGATGACCTGGAAGGTCCCGCCCATCGCATCCTGTTCGACGATGACGAGGGCGACCTGCCGGCCGCCCGCCAGCGCCGCCGCGACGGCACGTCCGACCCGGCGCCGGAGGAGGATGACACCCGCCGGGGACCGCGTCAGGGTCCGCCGCCATGATGCCCGCGGCCGTCCCCGACCTGCCGCCACTCGCCGCCGCCTTCGTGGTGGGGCTGCTCGGCGGCGCCCACTGCATCGGCATGTGCGGCGGCATCATGAGCGCACTGAGCTTCGCCGTGCCGCCCAGCCTGCGCAGCCCGCTGCGCCTGGGCGGGCTGCTGTTCGGCTACAACCTGGGGCGCATCGCCAGCTACATGCTCGCCGGGGCGCTGGTCGCCACGCTGGGCGGCTGGGTCGGTGACGGCGTCCCCCGGGCCCGCTTCGTGCTGCAGGGCCTGGCCATCGTGCTGCTGGTGATGATGGCCCTCTACCTGGCCGGCTGGTGGCGCGGGCTGACCCGCCTGGAAGCCGGCGGGCGCCACCTGTGGCGCCACCTGGAGCCCATCGGCCGGCGCCTGATGCCGGTGGTGCATGTCCCCCGGGCCGTGGCGCTGGGCGCGATCTGGGGCTGGCTGCCCTGCGGGCTGGTCTATTCGATGCTGGCCTGGAGCCTGGCCGCCGGCGGCGGCTGGCACGGCGCCCTGCTGATGGGCGCCTTCGGGCTGGGCACCCTGCCGGCGCTGCTGGTCACCGGCGCCGCCGCCCACCGGCTGACCCGGCTGGTCCGCCACCCGCTGGGCCGCACCCTGGCCGCGCTGCTGCTGCTGGGCTTCGCGCTGTGGCAGCTGTGGGGGCTTGTCGCCGTCATGGCGGGCCACCATGCGCCCCCCGCTTGACGCAGGTCAGACGCCCGACGGGTGCGGCGGCGTAGCATGAGACTGTCGTTTCCGGTTCGAGAGTCCGTCATGTCCGCCACCGCCGTCGATCCCCCCGTTGCTGCCGCCCCCGATCCGCGCGAAGCCGAGCTGATTCGCCGTTACGCGCACACGGGGCCGCGCTACACGTCCTATCCGACCGCGCTGGACTTCTCGCCGTCGTTCGGCGCCGAGGATTACACTGCGGCCCTGAAACGCAGCAATGCCGCGCGGCGGCCGCTGTCGCTCTACGTTCATATCCCGTTCTGCCGCAAGATCTGCTTCTACTGCGCCTGCAACAAGATCGCCACCAAGGACACGTCGCTGAGCGTAGGCTACCTCAGCCGCCTGGACCGCGAGATGGTGCTGACCTCGCGCCACCTCGATACCGGCCGCGAGGTGCGCCAGCTGCACTGGGGCGGCGGCACGCCGACCTTCCTGACCCTGGACCAGATGAGCGATCTGATCGACCGCCTGCATGCCCGCTTTGGGCTGTCCAGTGCGTCCGACCGTGACTATGCCATCGAGATCGACCCGCGCGAGGCCGATGTCCTCACCCTGCGCCACCTGCAGGCGCTGGGCTTCAATCGCATCAGCCTCGGCGTGCAGGACCTGGACCCCGAGGTGCAGCGCGCCATCAACCGCGTCCAGCCCCGCCAGCTGACCGAAAGCCTGGTCGAGGAGGCGCACCGGCTGGGGTTCCGCTCGCTCAACCTCGATTTGATTCTCGGCCTGCCGCACCAGACCCGCACCACCTTCGCCGAGACCCTGGAGCAGGTCATCGCCATGGCTCCGGCGCGGCTGTCGATCTTCAACTACGCTCACCTGCCGGAGCGCTTCAAGCCCCAGCGGCGCATCGATGCCGGCGCCCTGCCGGCGCCCGAGGAGAAGCTGGCCATGCTCATGGACACCCGGGAGCGCCTCGATGCGGCCGGCTACGTGCACATCGGCCTGGACCATTTCGCCCGTCCCGACGACAGCCTCGTTGTCGCCCAGCGCGAGGGGCGGCTGCACCGCAACTTCCAGGGCTACACCACCCACGGCGAATGCGACCTGGTGGGGCTGGGCGTCTCGGCGATCAGCCATCTCGACGACTGCTACGCTCAGAATCCGGTGCGCCTGGACGACTACGAGGCCGCCCTGGACGCCGGCCGCCTGCCCACCGCCCGGGGCCTGCGCCGCACCGCGGACGACCGCCTGCGCGCCTTCGTGATTCAGCGCCTGATGTGCGACCTGGCGCTCGACCTGGACGCCGTCGGCGAGCATTTCGGCCTCGACGCCGCGGCCTACCTGGCCGACTCGCTGCGCGCCCTGGAGCCGGCCGAGCGCGACGGCCTGATCACGCGGCACGGCAACCGGCTCGAGGTCACGCCGCTGGGTCGGCTGCTGGTGCGTCATCTGGCGATGGCCTTCGATACCCGCACCAGCGGTCATCGGGGTCGCCACTCCCGAATTCTCTAACAGTAAACTTTAATGAATCCCTCATCGCTTATTGCCCCGCATAGGGACTACCATAGGGAACGAGTCTTGATCGTTCGGGAGACCAACATGGCGAGTCACGCCCTTCATGCCGGCCGCCCCCGGCTGCAGGAAGCCCGCTGCCAGACCTGCAGCCTGAGTTCCCTGTGCCTGCCGCTCGCGCTGGAGTTCAATCAGATGGATCGCTTCGAGGCGATCATCCAGCGCCGTGCGCCACTCAAGAAGGGGGAGGCGCTGCTGCGCCAGGGGGATGCCTTCACCAGCGTCTTCGCGGTGCGCTCGGGGAGTCTCAAGCAGATTACCAGCGAGGGTGACGGCGAGGACCAGCTGACCAACTTCTACCTGCCCAGCGAGCTCGTGGGGCTCGACGGCATCGACGAGAAGCACTATCCCGGCAGCATCGTCGCGCTGGAGACCACCACGGTCTGCGAAATCCCCTTCGACCGTCTCGACCAGCTCTCCGAGACCCTGCCGGAGCTGCGCAACCAGCTCTATCGCAGCATGAGCAAGGAACTGCGCGACGACCGTCGCATGCTGCGCCTGCTGTCGCGCAAGACCGCCGACGAGCGCCTGGCCAGCTTCATCGTCAACCTGTCGTCACGCTTCCGCCGCCGCGGCTACTCGCCCTACAGCTTCCGGCTGTCGATGGCCCGCGCCGATATCGGCAACTACCTGGGCCTGGCCGTGGAAACCGTCAGCCGCATCATCGGCCGTTTCCAGCAGCACAAGCTGGTGGATGTGCAGGGCCGCGAGGTGCATATCCTCGACCTCGACGCCCTGGAAGCCCTGGCGGAAGGCGACCACGAGCACTGATCCGGCGCGCATCGCGCGCCGGCGGTTCAGGCCTCCCGGGCCAGCAGGTCCAGCGCGTCGATGCGTGAGGCGTTCAGTCGCTGCTGCTTCGCCTCGAGCCCCGCGAAGTCGAACAGTTCGCGATCGGCCAGCTGCGACGGCGCGACGTTGGTCACCGCCTTGAACATCGTCTCCAGCCGGCCGGGGTGCTTCTTCTCCCACTCGGCCAGCATCTCCTTGACCACCTGACGCTGCAGATTGGGCTGCGAACCGCATAGATTGCAGGGGATGATCGGGAATTCCATCAGTCGCGCGAACTCGGCGATGTCCGCTTCGCGGCAGTAGGCGAGCGGGCGGATGACGATGTTCTTGCCGTCGTCGGAGAGCAGCTTGGGCGGCATCGCCTTGAGGCTGCCGCCGTAGAACATGTTGAGGAACAGCGTCTCGAGGATATCCTCGCGATGGTGGCCCAGCGCCACCTTGGTCGCACCGATCTCTTCGGCGAAGCCGTACAGCGAACCGCGCCGCAGCCGCGAGCACAGGGCACAGGTGGTCTTGCCCTCCGGCGTCTTCTCCTTGACCACCGAATAGGTATCACGCTCGAGGATGTGGTAGTCGACGCCGATACCGTCGAGGTATTCCGGCAGAACATGCTCGGGAAAGCCGGGCTGCTTCTGGTCCAGATTGACCGCCACCAGCGAGAAGTTCACCGGCGCATTGCGCTGCAGGTTGCGCAGGATTTCCAGCATGGTGTAGGAATCCTTGCCGCCCGACAGGCAGACCATCACCTTGTCGCCCTCGCCGATCATGTTGTAATCGATGATGGCGTTGCCGACCTGGCGACGCAGGCGTTTCTGCAGCTTGTTGAACTCGCGTTTCTGGGTACCAGTAAGTGCTTGCATGGGAAAGGCGACACGCGGGGAAATGGAAGGCGCGCCTATGCTACCACCCCCTCCGGTGAGTTGCGACGCCCACGACCCGGCGTCACAGCCCCTGCAGCACCATCAGATAGCGCAACGCCACGCCGAGCGACAGCAGCAGCACCCCCGCCCGTTGCAGGTGAGTTTCCTGGCGGGTCAGTACCAGCCGGCGTTCCCAGAACAGCACCACGCTGCGCAGCTCCTGCGTGCGACGGGCGTACCTTGCACACACGAACAACATCAGGCCCAGCCCCGCGATCAGACACAGATTCTGCAATTCCAGCACCCTGGCTCTCCTCCTCATTGTTGGCATTGTCGCCGGGTTCACGCCCGGGCATCAGACCGCGTCACAGGCGCCCTGTTTCAGACGCACGTACATCAGTGCGGTGGTCACCGCATCCCCCAGCGCGGTATGGCGCTGCATCAGCGGCACCTTGAGCGACCGGGCCACGCTCTCGAAGGCCATGTGCGGCTCGACCTGCGGCTGGGTGCGGCGCATCCGGCGACGATACTCCTGCGCCAGATCGACGGTGGCGTTGGGCAGGTCGAAGCCGAAGCGTGGGCGCAGGTGGCGGTTGATCACCGCGATGTCGAAGTCCACGCACCAGCCCAGCAGCGGCCGATTACCGATGAAGTCGAGCAGCGCCTCCAGCGCCTCGCCCACCGGCAGGCCGTCGTTGAGATCAACGCCGCGCAGTCCGTGAATCTTGATCGAATCGGCACCGAGACTGTCCGGGCGCTGCAGGCGCAGGTCCAGCGCCCCGCTGGTCAGCACCCGGTCGCCCTTGATGCAGACGGCCGCCAGCGACACCAGCTCGGCGGTGCGCGGATCCAGACCGGTGGTCTCGCAGTCGATGGCCACCAGCTCGTCGCCGGTGTACGGGTTGAACAGCCACCCGTAGCGCCCGTTGATCTGGCGACGGCGATCGGCCGCCCGGCGCAGGGATCGCAGCATCACGAATACTCCAGATGAAAGCGGTACGACAGGCGCTGCTTGAACTCCTTGACCAGATGCAGCGCCTCGCGCAACAGGTCGCGCTCCAGTGTCGACAGTCGCTGGACCACCACCAGGTTGGCGTCGTCACCGGGCTGGCCGGCCTCTTCGAGGCGGGCCAGCTGCTGGTTGAGGCGCAGCTCGGCGAACAGCGACAGCGCCTCGCCGAGATCCGCGGCGAAGGCGGCTTCCAGGCGGCCGTCAGCCACCAGGGCGTCGAGCCGGGCCAGCGTCGAGGTGGGTCGGATACGCCGCTCGAGCGCCAGGGTTCGCACCCCGTGGACGATCGGAAAGATGCCGCCCTTCTTGATGTCGATGCCGTGGGTCGGCCGCTTGAGCGAGCCGAACAGCGTCAGGGGCGTGGAGAAGCTCAGCACGGCGCGGGCGAAGTAGGACAGCAGCAGCTCGTCGTGGGAGCAGCGCGCGAACAGCGCCTCGCGCAACGTCTCGAGCAGCGCCGGGTTGCCGCCCACGGCATGGGCGTCGAGCAGGATGGTCAGGTTCATCAGCGCAGGGCCGTCGCGCTGCTCGGCCCAGCGGTCGATACGCTGCCGCCAGCCTTCGAGGCCGTCCACCCACTGCGGGTTGCTGACCATGATGTTGCCCGGACAACGCGGATAGCCCAGCGTCAGCAGCCGTTCGGTGAACCGGTCCATCTGCTCGGCCCGCTCGGGCCAGTCGGCCCCGTCGGCGAGGATCAGGCCGTTGTCCTGGTCGGTCTTGAGAATCTGTTCGCCACGCCCCTCGCTGCCCATCACCATCAGACAACAGTCACGCCGGTGCTCGGCCGGCACGGTCAGATCGAAGGTCTTGCTGATGATCCGCCCGTTGAGCGCTGCCAGCAGCTCCATGGCGAAGCGCAGCTTGACGCCCTGAGCCATGAGCGACCGGACCAGCCCCGGCAGACGCGCACTGGCGCGGGCCAGGGCCTCGAGATCCTCGGCCTGCTCCAGTTCGAGGCTGACCGTGTAGGAGCGGCTGGAGAAGAAGCTCAGCACATCGGTCAGCTCGACCACCCCCACCGGCTGCTCGCCTTCGACCACCACCACCCGCTCCACTTCGTGACGGGTCATGGCGATCAGTGCCTGGAACAGATAGTCGTCGGGGCGCACGGTGATCAGCGGAAAGTGGGCGATGCCCAGCACGGGGGCGGCGCGATCGAGCGACTGGACGATCAGCGCATCGAGCAGATCTGTCTTGGTCAGCATGCCGTGACGCCCGGCCGCCGCCACCAGCAGGCTGTCGGCGCCGATCTCGCGCAGGCGCAATGCCGCCTCGGCAATGCTGGTGTCGCCGTCGATCAGCCGGGGCGCTCGCATGCACTCGGCGACTCGCGCCAGCATGAACCCGGCCATGGTGACACCCCCCGTGGTGCGCCGCTCGGCGAGCAGGCGCGTCTTGTCGGCCAGGTTCTGCCGAAAGTAGTCGGCGAAGGCCGGATACTCGCTGCACAGTGTTTCGAACAGCGAGCGCGGTAGCAGATAGCACAGGCTTTCCTGCTCCGCGATGAAACGATAGCGGCTCTGGCCGTTGAGAATGCTGATCGCGCCGAACAGATCGCCGGCGGTGTAGTGGCCGATGCGCTCGGAGGTGGCCGTGTCCAGCTCGGCGACTTCCCCCTTGTGGATGAGGAAGACGTATTCGCCGGGCTGGCCGGCATCGAGGATGATCTCGTCGGTGTCATAGTAGGCCAGGTCCACGCCGCGACGGACACGTTGCCGCCCTGCCTCGTCGAGCAGCGAGAACGGTGCCTGCGAGAGATCGATGTCGACCATCATGTCGCCCTCGTCGTGACAGCCTCGCCTGCCCGGCAACCCCGGACAGACGAGCCCTTGAATCAATTACCCTGGCCTTCATCGATACCGGGACTGCCTCGACAGGCTTCCGACACAACGAGGCCTCGGAAGGGCGAGCGGGGAATGCCGGCGTCACCGCCACCCGGGTCTCGACAGGGCCGCCGCAAGTTCATGGCATCTTCAGAACGTATCGCGACATCCACGACACCCAACCTAGAATACCAGCTTATCGTCTTTCAAATGAACATAGACCAATGTTCTATCAGCACCTTGCGTTAGACTATTTGCCTACCCCGAAACGGCTATACCATCGTTCTATGCTCAGCCCCCTTTCAAAGACCCACCGCCGAAAACGACACCCAACCATTTGATAAAAAACAGAAAATTGAAAACGTTTTTTCACCCTTTCATTTTATAATACCAAAGTATGGGATTTTATTTTTTCCGACTGTTGACCACTATTGCCTACGCAACCGGACACCGCGACCCTTTCCGAGTTCCATGAAAAACACAGGTTTCATGACAGCGGAAAACGCTTCCCGTCGCGACAATAAACAAGACCGCCAGGGAGACCTTTTCTTGGCATGAATCGTCACTATTCTGACGCTCCATTGCCATCCAATGGTCGAGAGCAAATGGCATGACGAGCAAGGAGAGCCAGGTTCCCCGCCGGACCTGAATTCCCCTCGAGGCCATATCTTCCTAATTACAAGCACGCGGAGAGCACCACCATGGCAGAAGAAAAAAGCAACGCGGAGGCCTACTGGAAGGCCAACCTTCGCCTGATCACCGGCTGCCTGATCGTCTGGGCACTGGTGTCCTACGGCTTCGCCATCCTGCTGCGCCCCATGCTGGCCGGCATCCCTGTCGGCGGCACCGACCTGGGCTTCTGGTTCGCCCAGCAGGGTTCCATCCTGACGTTCATTGGCCTGATCTTCTTCTACGCCTGGAAGATGAACCGGCTGGACAAGCAATACGGACTCGGGGAGTAAGCCAGCATGAGTCAGTTCGCGATCAACGTTCTCTTCGTCGGCGCTTCCTTTGCCCTCTACATCGGCATCGCCATCTGGGCCAAGGCCGGGTCGACCAAGGACTTCTACGTCGCTGGGGGCGGGGTGCACCCGGTCACCAACGGCATGGCGATCGGCGCCGACTGGATGTCGGCGGCCTCGTTCATCTCCATGGCCGGCCTCATCGCCGCCGGCGGCTACGCCAACTCCACCTTCCTGATGGGCTGGACGGGCGGCTACGTGCTGCTGGCCATGCTGCTGGCCCCCTACCTGCGCAAGTTCGGCAAGTTCACGGTGCCGGAATTCATCGGTGACCGCTTCTACAGCCGCACGGCGCGCATGGTGGCGGTGGTCTGCCTGATCGTGGCCTCGGTGACCTATGTCATCGGCCAGATGGCCGGTGCCGGCGTGGCCTTCTCGCGCTTCCTGGAAGTCGACGCGACCACCGGCCTGATCATCGCCGCCATCGTGGTGTTCTTCTATTCGGTGCTGGGCGGCATGAAGGGCATCACCTACACCCAGGTGGCCCAGTACATCGTGTTGATCATCGCCTACACCATCCCGGCGGTGTTCATCTCGCTGCAACTGACCGACAACCCGATACCGGCCCTGGGCCTGTTCTCCGACCACACCGCCTCCGGCGAGCCGCTGCTGTCCAAGCTCAACGAGGTGGTCACCGCGCTGGGCTTCAACTCCTACACGGGCATGGTCGACAACAAGCTCAACATGGTGCTGTTCACCCTGTCGCTGATGATCGGTACCGCCGGCCTGCCCCACGTCATCATGCGCTTCTTCACCGTGCCCAAGGTGGCCGATGCGCGCTGGTCCGCCGGCTGGGCGCTGGTGTTCATCGGTCTGCTCTACCTGACCGCACCGGCCGTGGCCTCCATGGCACGCCTGAACCTGATGACCACCATCTACCCGGACATGGCCGGCCAGGTCGAGAACTACGACGCCGCGGCCGCCGACTCCATCGCCTATGCGGATCGCCCCAACTGGATCCGTACCTGGGAGGAAACCGGGCTGATCACCTTCGAGGACAAGAACAACGACGGCAAGATCCAGTTCTACAACCCCTCCGCCGACTTCTCCGATCGCGGCTGGAAGGGCAACGAACTGACCGTCAACAATGACATCCTGGTGCTGGCCAACCCGGAAATCGCCAACCTGCCCGGCTGGGTGATCGGCCTGATCGCCGCGGGCGGCCTGGCAGCGGCGCTGTCCACCGCCGCCGGTCTGCTGCTGGCAATCTCCTCGGCGATCAGCCACGACCTGATCAAGGGGGCCATCAACCCCAACATCACCGAAAAGGGCGAACTGCTGGCGGCGCGCATCTCGATGTCGGTAGCCATCGTCGTCGCCACCTATCTCGGTGCCAACCCGCCGGGGTTCGCCGCCCAGGTGGTGGCCCTGGCCTTCGGCATCGCCGCCGCCTCGCTGTTCCCGGTGCTGATGATGGGGATCTTCTCCAAGCGGGTGAACAACAAGGGGGCCATCGCCGGCATGCTTTCCGGCCTGATCTTCACCCTGGTGTACATCTTCGTCTACAAGGGCTGGTTCTTCATTCCGGGCACCAACAACCTGGCAGACACCCCGGCCAACTGGGTGATGGGCATCTCGCCGCTGTCGATCGGTGCCGTGGGGGCGATCATCAACTTCGCCGTGGCCTACGCCGTCTCCAACGCGAGCGAGCAACCGCCGCAGGAGATCCAGGACCTGGTGGAAAGCGTGCGCTATCCCAAGGGTGCTGGTGGGGCCGTCGACCACTGAGCCATAATGGCCCTTCGGCCCGGCTGGCCCGGGCCGCGGGATCACACTTCATCGGGCTTCCTGCGGGAAGCCCGTTTGCGTCTTGACAAGGGAACGACATGCTTTGGCAACTGATCGCGGCGATCTTCGCCGGTCTCGGCGCCGCGGGGATCGGCCTGATCCTGCGACAACTCAGCGGCAAGCGCCTGCCGCGCTGGATCGTGCCGGCGCTGGGCGGGCTGGGGATGCTCGCCTACCAGATCCACTACGAATACACCTGGTTCGACAACAAGCAGGCCCGACTGCCGGCATCCGCACAGGTGGTCTCGAAGCAGAAGGAGCGGATGTTCTGGCGCCCCTGGACCTACATCGCCCCCCTGACCACCGGCTTCGACGTCATCGACCGCGACAATCTCGTCACCCGGCATGCAGACGGCGAGCGCCTCGTCGAGTTCATTCTCTACCACTTCGAGCGCCAGCCTGCCGACCAGGTCTCGCACCATGGCTACCTGCTCAACTGCGACGCCCGGGACCTGGTGCCGCTGGCCGACAAGACACAGCAGCCGCAGACGCAGTCGATGCGTCACCTCGAGACCTCGGCACCGCTCTACCGGGCCCTCTGCGCCGGCAGCTGAGGCGCTTCTCCACGCATACCGCGAACCCGGCACGGCCATGACTGCCCTCGTGCCGGGCATTCCCCTAGAATGGCGGCAAACCAAGGGGGAGTGTCCATGTTTGCTGGCTGGCTGCTGATCGCCGTCTCGCTGTGTTACATCGCCATCCTGTTCCTGATCGCATGGCGTGGCGACCGGCACGCCCGTCGCCACGGCCCGGCCAGCCGCCGTCCGGTGATCTACAGCCTGGCGCTGGCCATCTACTGCACCTCGTGGACCTACTACGGCGCCGTGGGCCAGGCGGCCACGTCCGGCTGGTCGTTCGCCAGCATCTTCATCGGCCCGCTGCTGACCTTCGGGCTATTCTGGCCGGTGCTGGCCAAGATGATCCGCATCGCCAAGCGTCAGAACGTCACCTCGATCGCCGACTTCATCGCCTCGCGCTACGGCAAGACCCAGTCGCTGGCGGCGTTCGCCAGCCTGGTGGCACTGATCGGCACGTTGCCCTACATTGCCCTCCAGCTCAAGGCGGTATCGTCGGCCTTCACGGTGCTGACCGCGTCCACCGACGTCACCCGGGCGCCGCTGTTCGCCGACACGGCCTTCTATGTCGCCGTGGTGATGGCCCTGTTCGCGATTCTCTTCGGCACGCGCCACACCGACGCCACCGAGCACCATGAAGGGCTCATCCACGCCATCGCCTTCGAGTCGGTAGTCAAGCTGGGCGCCTTCCTGGCGCTGGGCGCCTACGTCACCTGGGGGGTGTTCGACGGCCTCAGCGACGTGCTCGGGCGGGCCGACCATTACCTGCAGCTGGAGCGCCAGCTCACCGAGCAGGACTTCGGCCAGAGCTTCTGGGCGCAGACCCTGCTGGCGATGCTGGCGGTCTTCTGCCTGCCCCGCCAGTTTCACGTCACCGTGGTCGAGAACACCCACCGCGACGACGCCGCGCGGGCACGCTGGCTGTTTCCCCTGTATCTGGTGGCCTTCGGCTTCTTCGTTCTGCCGCTGGCCGCCGCCGGGCTCACCCTGTTCCCGGACGGCAGCATCGAGCCGGATACCTTCGTGCTGGCCCTGCCGATCGCCCTGGGCAACGACTGGCTGACCCTGTTCACCTTCATCGGCGGCTTCTCGGCGGCCACCGGCATGGTCATCGTCGCCACCGTGGCGGTGTCGATCATGATCTCCAACGAGATCGTCATCCCGCTGCTGTTCCGGCTGCGCTGGTTCGACACCAAGGCCCGCGACTACGGCCGACTGGTGCTGCGCGCGCGCCGGGTGACCATCGTGGTGATCCTGGCGCTGGCCTACGTCTTCTACCAGCTGATCGCCGAGTTCAGCTCGCTGGCCTCCACCGGCATGCTCTCCTTCGCCGCCGCCGCGCAGTTCGCCCCGGCGCTGATCGGCGGGCTGTACTGGAAGCGCGGCAACCGCCTGGGCGTGATCGTGGGCATGAACCTGGGCTTCGCCATCTGGGCCTACACCCTGCTGCTGCCGGCGCTGATCAAGGCCGGCGTGGTGCCCGGCGACTGGCTGGCCGGCGGCCCCTTCGGCATCGACTGGCTGTCCCCCGCGCAGCTCTTCGGGCTGAGCGTGGGCAGCCCCTTCACCCACGGCGTGATGCTGTCGCTGGGGGCCAACCTGATCGGCTACATCTTCGTCTCGCAGATCACCCCGCAGCGCGTGGTCGAGCGCATCCAGGCCTCGCTGTTCGTCGACAGCGTCGAGACCCGCCAGACGTCGGTCAACCGGCCCTGGACCGGCGCCACCACGGTGGGCGACCTCAAGGTGCTGTGCGAACGCTTCCTGAGTGCCGATCAGGTCGAGCGCGCCTTCGACGACTTCGCGCGGCGCAACGGCAAGACCCTGGACTACAACGCCCGCGCCTCGATCGACGTCATCCAGTTCACCGAGCGCTTTCTGGCCTCGGTGCTGGGTGCCTCCTCGGCGCGTATCGTCGTCAACTCGGCGCTGCAGGGCCGCGGCATCGGCATCTCGGATGTGATCTCGATCGTCGACGAGGCCTCGCAGGTCCTCGAGTTCAACCGCGCCCTGCTGCAGGCCACCATCGAGAACATCAACCAGGGCATCAGCGTGGTCGACCAGAACCTGCGCCTGGTGGTGTGGAACCAGCGCTACCTGGAGCTGTTCCGCTTTCCCGACCACCTGATCCGGGTCGGCGCGCCCTTCGACAAGGTGCTGCGCTACAACGCCCACAACGGCGAGTACGGCCCCGGCGATCCCGAGGAGCACGTCGAGCTGCTGATGGACAACATCCGTCAGGGCCATCCGCACCGCTACGTGCGCTACCGCCAGGACGGCACCGTGCTCGAGGTGCAGGGCAATCCCATGCCCGGCGGCGGCTTCGTCTACACCTACCAGGACATCACCCAGCAGAAGCGCACCGAGGAAGCGCTGATCCGCTCCGAGAACAACATCCGCATCTACACCGACAACGTGCCGGCGCTGATCGCCTACTTCGACAAGGAGTGCCGCTACCTCTTCACCAACCGCGCCTACGAGCAGGTCTTCCACGTCGACCGCAACGACGTGATCGGCAAGCGCGTGGAAAACGTCATGTCGGCGACCGTGGCCCGCGAGCGGGCGCCGTGGATGCGCCGCGCCCTGGAGGGCGAGCGGGTCAGTTTCGAGATCTCCCTGGACGACGGCGACGGCGGCGTCCGCTACATGCTGGTCACCTACACCCCGCACTTCGGCGACAGCGGTTCGATCCTCGGCTTCTTCGCCCTCTACCAGGACATCACCGAGCGCCGCCTGGCCGAGATCGCCCTGAAGGAAACCAACGAGAATCTCGAGGAACGCGTGCGCGAGCGCACCCAGGCGCTGTCGGAGGCCAACGCCGCGCTGCGCCAGGAAAACCGCGTACGCGCCGAGGCCGAGCAGGCCCTGCGCCAGGCCAAGCAGGTCGCCGAGGACGCCAACGCCTCGAAGACCCGCTTCCTCGCCGCGGCCAGCCACGACCTGCTGCAGCCACTCAACGCCGCCCGCCTGTTCACCTCGGCACTCTCCCAGGAGCAGCTCGATGACGATCATCGCCGCACCATCGGCCATATCGACAATTCGCTGCAGGCCGCCGAGGAGCTGCTGGGCACCCTGCTCGACATCTCCAAGCTCGACGCCGGCGCTCTGACGCCGCGGCGCAGCCAGTTCGCCCTGGCCGACATCTTCCGCCCGCTGCGTGCCGAGTTCGAGGTGATGGCCGAAGAGCGCGGGCTCGACCTGGACGTGGTGCCCACCACCTGCTGGGTGGACAGCGACGCCCAGATGCTGCGACGCATCGTGCAGAACTTTCTCTCCAACGCCCTGCGCTACACCCAGCAGGGCCGCGTGCTGCTGGGCTGCCGGCGTCACGGCCGGCGGCTGTCGATCGAGGTCTGGGACACCGGCCCGGGCATCCCCGCCGCCAAGCAGGCGGAGATCTTCCAGGAGTTCCGCCGCCTCGACCAGGCCTCGCGCCACAAGGAGAGCGAGAAGGGGCTGGGGCTGGGGCTGTCGATCGCCGACCGCATGAGCCGCGTGCTCGACCATCCGATCCGGGTGCGCTCCTGGGAGGGCGTGGGTACCGTCTTTTCCGTCGACGTGCCGATGGTCGAGGCCCGGGCGGCGGAGGACGCCCCGAACGAGCCCGTCGCCCGGCGGGCCGGCAACAAGCTCGAGGGCACGCGGATCGTCTGCATCGACAACGAGACGCTGATCCTCGAGGGCATGAAGGCGATGCTCACCGGCTGGGGCTGCGAAGTGTTCACGGCTACCTCGATCGGCGGCGCCAAGTCGATCCTGCGCCACCTCGGCGGCGACCCCGACGCGATTCTCGCCGACTACCACCTCGACAACGAGGTCACCGGCCTGATGGCGCTGGAAGCCCTGCTCGAACGCTGTCAGGGCCCGGTGCCCGGCATCGTGATCACCGCCGACCGCACCGAGGAGGTCGCCGAGACGATCAAGCGCGGCGGCTACCAGCTGCTGCTCAAGCCGGTGCGCCCGGCGGCGCTGCGCGCACTGCTGACCCGCACCCTGCAGGCCAATCGCGCCGCCCGTCAGACGACCTGACGGCCGCCTGCCCGATTGGGCAGGGCGCGCGCCCCCGGTTACCCTGAAGACACCAGGTCAACCGGGGCGGCGGCATGGGTACCACGCTTTCCGACGACACCCTGCGTGCCAGGGCGCGTCGTGCACTGGCCGGCCGGCCCCGGGGATGGGGCTGGACGGTCTTCTTCGGCCCGGCGCTGATCGCCGCGGTCGCCTATATCGATCCCGGCAACTTCGCCACCAACATCGAGGCCGGCTCGCGCTACGGCTATGCCTTGCTGTGGGTGGTGCTCGCCGCCAACCTGATGGCGATGCTGATCCAGTCGCTGTCGGCGCGTCTGGGCCTGGCCACGGGCCGCAACCTGCCCGAGGTGATCCGCGAGCGCTACCCGCGGCCGGTAGTCTGGCTTTACTGGGTCCAGGCGGAGATCGTCGCCATCGCCACCGACCTGGCCGAATTCCTGGGCGCGGCGCTGGCCTTCCACCTGCTCTTCGGCCTGACCCTGCTCGAGGGTGCCCTGCTCACCGGCGCCATCACCTACCTGACGCTGCTGCTCTACCGCTACGGCTTCCGCCTCATGGAGCTGATCATCGGCGCCATGATCCTGGCCGTGGCCAGCGGCTTCCTGCTGGAGATGCTGCTCGGCCGGCCGGCGCCGCGCCCCTTCCTCGAGGGCCTGCTGATTCCCGGCTTCCCCGACGGCTATGCCCTCTACCTGGCGGCCGGCATCCTCGGCGCCACGGTGATGCCCCACGTCATCTACCTGCACTCGGCGCTGCTGCAGCGGCGCATCCCGGCCGACGACGACGACCAGCGCCGTCGCCTGATGCGCTATTCCCGGCTCGATGTCATCGTCGGCATGGCCATCGCCGGGCTGATCAACCTGAGCATCCTGGCGCTGGCCGCGGCGGCCTTTCATGCCCAGGGGCGCACCGGCGTCGCCACCATCCGCGACAGCTACCAGCTGCTGGCCCCGATGCTCGGCCGGGAGCTGGCCAGCCACCTGTTCGGCGCCGCCCTGCTGCTGGCCGGCCTCTCCTCGTCGGTGGTCGGCACCCTCTCCGGCCAGGTGATCATGCAGGGGTTCGTGCGCTTCACCATCCCGCTGTGGCTGCGGCGCGTTGTCACCATGGCCCCGGCAATCGCGGTGATCCTGCTCGGCATCTCGGAGCAGCGCGCCCTGGTGGCCAGCCAGGTGATCCTGAGCTTCGGCATCCCCTTCGCGCTGATTCCGCTGCTGACCTTCACCGCCGACCGCCGGCTGATGGGCAACCTGGTCAACTCGCGGGCGATCACCCTGATCGGTGGCCTGGTCTGTGCGCTGATCATTGCCCTGAACGGCTATGTACTGGTCTTTTCCCTGCTGCCGCACTGACACGACGCCGTTACCCCCGGGCCACAAACGACGACGCCGCCCCGGAGGGCGGCGTGCGCAGGACGACGAACCGATGGCGAGGCGTCAGGACTCGACCTTGGGCGGCTCCACCTCGAGCTTCTGGGCGGCGATCACCGCCTGGGTGCGCGAGTGGACCCCCAGCTTGCGGAGGATGGCCGTGACGTGCGCCTTGATGGTCGCCTCGCTGACGTTGAGCTCGAAGGCGATCTGCTTGTTGAGCAGCCCCTCGGTGAGCATGTTGAGCACCCGGAACTGCTGCGGGGTCAGCGACGCGATCGCCTCGGCGAAGCGGGTGTCCTCCTCGTCGGACTCGCCGATCGCCTTGGCGAGGTCTTCGGGCAGCCAGATCTCGCCGTCGAGGATCTCGCCGACCGCCTCGGCGATGACCGTCAGCGAGGCCGACTTGGGAATGAAGCCCGAGGCGCCGTAATCGATGGCGCGCCGCACCACATGCGGCTCGTCGCTGCCGGAGATCACCGCCACGGGGATTTCCGGGGTCTGACCACGCAGCTGGATCAGTCCCGAAAAGCCATGCGCGCCCGGCATGTGCAGATCGAGCAGGATCAGGTCGGCATCGGGATGCCGGGTCACTACCTCGGTGGTCGCTTCCATGGTATCGGATTCGACAATCTCGGCCTGCGGGGCAACTTGTCGCAACGCCTGGGTCAGGGCTGCTCGGAACAGCGGGTGATCATCGGCGACGATGAATTTCTGGGCAAAGGCCATTGAGTCTCCTCCGGATCCTCCTGCAGCGAGCTGCCACGCCGACGGGTCGACCCCACCGGCGCCAGGCTTGCCGCCTTTTTCGTGTCTGGCATGTTACCCCATGCCCGTGCCGTTTCCCAAGCGCCGTCATCCCTCGAGACGAATACCGTTGACGCCACGAAAAAGCCGGCCATGAAGGCCGGCGTGAAGCTCCGGTGTCGGCGTGCCGCTGGCGTGCGCTCCCGAACGCCGAGACAGGCAGGCGAACGGGAAGAACACCGACACCGGCGGGACAATCAATCCCGGTTGGCGCGATTCTCGATCAGGTCCTCCACCACGCTGGGATCGGCCAGCGTGCTGGTGTCGCCCAGCCCCTCGGTCTCGTTGGCGGCGATCTTGCGCAGGATGCGGCGCATGATCTTGCCCGAGCGGGTCTTGGGCAGGCTGGGCGCCCACTGGATCACGTCCGGCGAGGCGATGGGCCCGATGTCCTTGCGCACCCACTGGGTGAGCTCCTTCTTGAGCGCGTCGCTGGGCTCGTAGTCATCGCCCAGGGTGACGTAGATGTAGATGCCCTGCCCCTTGATGTCGTGCGGGTAGCCGACCACGGCGGCCTCGGCCACCGCCTCGTGGGCGACCAGCGACGACTCGATCTCGGCGGTGCCCATGCGGTGCCCGGAGACGTTGATGACGTCGTCGACGCGGCCGGTGATCCAGTAGTAGCCGTCCTCGTCGCGACGGCAACCGTCACCGGTGAAGTACATGCCCTTGTAGGTGGAGAAGTAGGTCTGGATGAAGCGGTCGTGGTTCTTCCAGATCGACCGTGCCTGCCCCGGCCAGGAGTCGAGGATCACCAGGTTGCCCTCGGTCGCCCCCTCGAGAATATTGCCCTCGCTGTCGACCAGAGCCGGCAGCACACCGAAGAACGGCCGGGTGGCGGAGCCGGGCTTGAGATCGATGGCGCCGGGCAGCGGCGCGATCATGATGCCGCCGGTCTCGGTCTGCCACCAGGTGTCGACGATCGGGCATTTCGAGTTGCCAATCACCCGATGGAACCACTCCCAGGCCTCGGGGTTGATGGGTTCGCCCACCGAGCCCAGCACCCGCAGGCTGTCGCGCTTGCTGGAATCCATGACGTCGTCGCCGTGGGCCATCAGGGCCCGGATGGCGGTGGGCGAGGTGTAGAGGATCGCCACGTTGTGCTTGTCGATCACCTCGCCGAGGCGGCCGTGACTCGGATAACTGGGCACGCCCTCGAACATCAGCGTGGTCGCGCCGTTGGCCAGCGGCCCGTAGACGATGTAGCTGTGGCCGGTCACCCAACCGACGTCCGCGCTGCACCAGTAGACCTCGCCATCCTTGTAGTCGAAGACATACTGATGGGTCATCGCCGCATGCAGCAGATAGCCGCCGGAGGTGTGCTTGAGCCCCTTGGGCGTGCCGGTGGAGCCGGAGGTGTAGAGGATAAACAGCGGATCCTCGGCGTTCATGGTCTCGGCCGGGCACGTCTCGGCCTGGCCGTCGACCGTTTCGTGATACCAGACGTCGCGGCCGTCGTGCCAGTCGATGTCGCCGCCGGTGCGCTTGACCACCAGCACGTTGTCGACCACGTCGGTGCCATCACGGGTCAGGGCGGCATCGACGTTGTCCTTGAGCGGCACCCGCTTGCCACCGCGTACCGACTCGTCGGCGGTGATGACCAGCTTGGACTGGGCATCGATCACCCGCTGGGCCAGGGCATCCGGCGAGAAGCCGCCGAACACCACCGAGTGGATCGCGCCGATCCGCGCACAGGCCAGCATCGCCATGGCCGCCTCGGGGATCATCGGCATGTAGAGGGTGACGGTGTCGCCCTTCTTGACGCCGAGTTCCTTGAGGGCGTTGGCCAGCTGGCAGGTGCGGTCGTGCAGTTCGCGATAGGTGTAGGTCTTGCTCTCGTTGGGGTCGTCGCCTTCCCAGATGATCGCTGGCTGATCGCCGCGCGAGGCCAGGTGGCGGTCCAGGCAGTTGGCGCTGACGTTGAGCTCGCCGTCCTCGAACCAGCGTATATCCACGCTGTGGGTGTCGAAGACGGTATGCTTGATCTTGGTCGGGGCCTTGATCCAGTCGAGCCGCTTGGCCTGCTCCGCCCAGAAGCCTTCCGGGTCGTCGACCGACTGCTGATACATCGACAGATACTTTTCCTTGTCCGCCCAGGCATTGGCGGCGAAGGATTCGCTCACCGGATGGACGCGCTGCTGTTCGGTCATGTCGACCCCCTGTCCTGGAAACTGCGATGGTCGTGATTCGGACCTTGGCGGCCGCGTGGCCGGTGACCCGAGATCGGCGAATAAAAATGGTCCTTTCAGCATATACCCACAGCGGGCGGGGCTCCCAATTAGACATTGGTAGCAGCAATTTTCATTGCCATTTCAGAAACTTACCCGACCCTTAAGCACTCTCGTCCGAGACCGGCCGCAACCACTGTCGACAGTGTCGACAATAGTAGCGCTGGCCGGCGACGATCCGGGCATGGCGTCGCACACCAAGATGATGCTCGCGACAGTCGCAAGTGTAGCGGTAGGGCGCCGGGCTGGCCCGGCGGGTATCGAAGCCGTGGGTGACACGCGGATCGAGGCCGTAGAGACGACGCATCACCGTGCGCCACTCGTGACCGTGGGGGCGCACCCGGCGGCCCTCCTCCAGGTGACGTACCAGCCAGTGCGCCATCTCGTGGGGGATGATCTCGACGAAGAACGCCTGGCGGTTTTCCTCGAGCAGCACCCGGTTGAGCCGCAGCCCGCCACGACCGAAATGTGCCTGACCGGCACTCTGGCCGCGCAGGTCGAACCACAGCGCCGGGCGCGGAAGCGCCGGGAAGACCTCCCGGGCCAGCCGCCAGGCGGCCTCGGTCCGCTCGGTGGCGGCCGCCTCGAGGGCGTCGCGGGACAATGAATCCAGCCAGGCGGCATCGGGAGCGGGGAGAGTCGGACGGGACATGGGATGCTAGAATGCCGCCCACGCCCGTGCGCGTCCAGCACACGCCGCCCGACTGGAGGAAACGACCCCGATGCCCGAAGCGCTACCGCCCACCCCCCTGCTCGATGACGACGAACTGGACCTGCTCGACGATTTCCTCGATTCCGAGCGCGCCGGCGAGGACGCCCTCGACCTCATCGGCGCTCACGGTTTTCTCGTCGCCCTGGCCGTGGCCCCCCGCGAGGTGCCGGCGACCCGCTGGGTCGGCGAGCTGTTCCACGGCGAGCCCGCCTTCGCCGATACCCCAGAACGCGACACCATCCTCGGCCTGCTCGAGCGCCTGCGCGACAACGCCATGGCCGCCCTCGAGCGCGGCCAGCTGCCGGAGCTGCCCTTCGAGCTGACCCTCGACGGCATCGCCTCGGAGGAGACGCCCATCGGCGACTGGTGCGCCGGCTTCATGGAAGGCGTGTTCCTCGACGAGAGCGCCTGGTTCGAGGCCGACGAGGAAGCCGCGGCCACCCTGCTGCTGCCGTTCATGGCGCTGTCCGGGCTGTTCGACGACGAGCCCGACATGGCCGAGTTCATTCGCCGCCCGGCCGACGCCGAACGGCTGGTCGCACAGCTGCCGGAACTGGTGCTCGACCTCTACCTGCACTATCGCGTGCCGCCCGAGACACCCAAGCCGAAGCCGCGCCCCAAGAAGCCCGCCGGGCGTGGCGGAAAGCGCCGTCGCTGAACCAGCGTCTCTCAGCGCAACCGGGTTACCCAGGCGTCCAGCGTCCCGTAGAGCCACTCGCGCAGACGCTGGCGGCGCGAACGCCGGGCCCACTGCTCGGGGCGTATCTCGACGCTCTGGCTGAAATTTTCCTCGAACAGTGACGCCAGCGCACCGGCGAAGCGCGGATCGACAATCTCCTGGTTGGCCTCCAGGTTCCACTGCAGGCTCCAGTGGTCGAAGTTGCACGAGCCGATGCTGGCCCAGTCGTCGGCCAGCGAGAACTTGGCATGGATGAAGCGTGGCTGGAACTCGAAGATGCGCACCCCGGCGCGCAGCAGCCGGCCGTAGAAGCGCTGTCCGGCATAGCGGATGCCGGGGTGATCGTGGGCATCGCCGGGCAGCAGCAGGCGCACGTCGACCCCGCGCCGCGCCGCCCTGACCAGCCGACGCCGCAGGCTCAGGGTGGGCACGAAGTACGGAGTGCACAGCCAGATGCGCCGCTGGGCGTGGCCAAGCTGCTGATGCAGCGACAGGCGAATCGCCTGATAGCGGTAGCCCTGCCCCCAGACCACCCGCCCGCGCATGCCCTGATAGTCGGCCACCCGCGTAACATCCAGCCTGAGCCGCTGCACCAGGCGCGGGTCGCCGGCGCCCCGCGACAACGGTGAGTCCCACAGCCGCGAGAACAGCCGCACCCAGTCCGCCACCACCGGCCCCTCGATGCGCACCGCGATGTCGAACCAGGCGTCGAGGAATTCGTCACTGGCCCCGAAGCCGCCGGTGAAGGCCACCCGGCCGTCGATCAGCAGCAGCTTGCGATGGTCGCGGGTCAGGTTCTTGCCCAGCCGGTACCAGACCAGCGGATTGAAGAAGCGCATCGCCACGCCGCCGGCCTCGAGCCGCCGGCGATCCGCGCTCGACAGCTTCATGGCACCGTAACCGTCGAGCAGCATCAGCACCGTCACGCCCCGCGCCGCCGCGGCCAGCAGGGCGTCGATCAACTGCGCGGCCAGCGCCCCCGACTCCATGAGATACAACTCGAGCAGAATCGATTCCTGCGCGGCGGCCACGGCCTCGGTCATGGCCGGCAGGAAACAGCGGCTCTCCGGCAGCAGGGCGAACCGGTTGCCGTCTCGCCAGACTCCCCGCATCACACCTCCCGGTGTCCGGTTGGGCCATCCCCCGACAAGGGGCCGAATCGCTATAATGCCCCAACATGTCCCGAATCGGCATCCGGATGGCCCTGTTCTCGTCGCTGTTGTCCCCTCTGCGCCCGCTTCTGCGCCGCCTGCTGGCCGGCTGGGTCGAGCTGCGCCTGAGCGAGCCCGCGCCCGAGCGGCTCGCCCTCGACCCCGAGCGCCCCACGCTCTACGTGCTGCCGCGCCCGTCGTTCTCCGACCGCCTGCTGCTGGAAATCGTCTGCCGACGCCACGGCCTGCCCGTGCCCTCGCCCCGCTGGCGCCCGGGCTCGTTGCGCCATAACGGCTGTGTGGCGTTGCCCGATTACAAGCGCCACCGGTGGCCCCGGCGGCGCCCGGACCACGCCCCCTTCGCGCCGCTCATCGACGCCCTGCGCGAAGCCCCCGACGCCGACGTGCAGCTGGTGCCGGTCAGCGTGTTCTGGGGCCGCGCGCCGGGCAAGGAATTCGGCTTCTGGAAGCTGCTCGCCGCTGACAGCTGGCAGCTCACCGGCCGCCTGCGCCGGGCGGTGTCGATACTGGTCAACGGCCGCAACATCGAGCTGTACTGGGGGGAGCCAGTGTCGCTGCGCGGTCAGCTCGCCGAGCGGCCCCCGGAACTGGCGCGACGCCGGATCGCCCGGGTGCTGCGGGTGCATTTCCGGCGCATCCGTACCCGCGTGCTGGGGCCGGACCTGTCGCACCGGCGCACCCTGATCCATGGGCTGCTGCAGGAACCCGAGCTGCAGCGCATCATCGCTGAAACCGCTCAGGCCCGGGGGCAGTCGCAGCGTCGCATCGAGCGTCGGGCGCGCCGCTACGGCCGCGAGATCGCCTCGCACATGAGTTATCCGATCCTGCGCCTGCTAGACCGGCTGCTGCATCGGCTGTGGAACCGGCTCTACGCCGGGGTGGACGTGCACGGGCTGGAGCGCGTCAAGCAACTGGCCGGCGATCACACCCTGATCTATGTGCCCTGCCACCGCAGCCACATCGACTACCTGCTGCTCTCCTACGTGCTGTTCCGCGAAGGGCTGATGCCACCGCACATCGCCGCCGGGCGCAACCTCGACATGCCGCTGATCGGCCCGCTGCTGCGCCGCGGCGGGGCCTTCTTCCTGCGCCGCAGCTTTCGCGACAATCGGCTCTACGGCGCGGTGTTCAATGCCTACCTGCACCGCCTGCTGACCCGCGGCCACCCGATCGAATACTTCATCGAGGGCGGCCGCTCGCGCAGCGGACGGATGCTCACACCACGCCCGGGCATGCTGGCGATGACCCTGCGCTCCTGCCTGCGCGACACATCGCGTGCGGTGACCTTCGTGCCGGTCTACATCGGTTACGAGAAGGTGCTGGAAAGCACTAGCTACCTCCGCGAACTGCGTGGCGCGCGCAAGCGCAAGGAGTCGCCGCTGGGCCTGCTGCGCGTGCTCGGCCGGCTGCGCCAGCCCTTCGGGCGGGTCCAGGTGGCCATCGGCGAGCCGCTGGATCTCAATGCCTTCCTGACCCGCAGCGTGCCCGACTGGCGCGAGAGTCGCCATGATCCGCGCCCGTCCTGGCTGACCCGAGCCGTTCCCGAGCTGGGCCGCGAGCTGGCGCGGCGCATCAACGCGGTGGCGACCCTCAATCCGGTCAACCTGGTGGCGCTGACCCTGCTGGCCACACCGCACCGCGCCATCGAGGCGGAGCTGCTCAAGCGCCAGATGGCGCTGCTCGTGGTCCTGGACCCGGACACGCCGAGCCCCCCGGCCGGCACACCCGACGACTGGCTGGCCGAGGCCGCCGGACTGGGCTTCATCGAGCGTCGAGCGCAGGCGCTCGGCGAGCTGGTGCTGGCCGACGGCGAACGCGCCACCCTGCTCACCTGGTATCGCAACAATGTCCAGCATCGCTTCGCCCTGCCGGCACTGGTGGCCTTCGCCTTCCGCAACAGCGCCCACAATGACCTGGCCACGCTCGACGCCCGCCTCGCCCCGGCCTGGCCGCTGATCGCCCAGGAACAGTTCATCGCCCTGCCCGCCGCCGACTTCCGCAACGCCCTGGAAGCGACCCTCACTCAGCTGGTCGAACAGGGCCTCCTCGAGACCCGCGCCGACGGCTGGCAGCGCCCGCCCGGCCATACCCTGGCCCACGAGCAGCTGCAGTTGCTGGGCAGCCTGATCCAGCCGACCCTGGAGCGCGGCTTCCTGCTGCTGGCGGCGCTGCTGGCCCAGCCCAGCGGCAGCCTGACCCGCGACGACCTCGAGGAGCGCAGCCGCGGGCTGGCCGAGCGACTCACCCTGCTGTCGGGCCTCAATGCCCCGGAGTTCTTCGACCGTCGGCTGTTCAGCGGCCTGCTCGACGCCCTGCTGGCCGAGGGCTGGATCTGGGAGACAGAGGGGCACCTGGCCTTCGATGCCCTGCTCGGAGAAGCCCTCGCCCGCAGCCGCAGCCTCTTCGACCCGACGCTGCGCCGTCGCCTGTGGCAGATCGCCCAGCCCGCCGCCGGGGACGCCCCGAGCGCCGGGCCTCAGGCTCGCAGCGAGCGGTGCACGTAGAGGTCGTAGCGGCTGGTCCTGGCCTCGAGCTGGTGCGACGGCTTGGGCCCCTCGATGGGTGGCGCCTTGCGCGGGCGCTTGACCGCCACGCGGTGCGTCGCCACGTCGAGCGCCGCTTCCAGCAGGCGCGGCGCATCGGCATCGTCACCGGCCAGTTCGCGGAACACGCGCATCTCCTTCTTGACCAGCGCCGACTTGTCGCGGTGGGGAAACATCGGATCGAGATGGATGACGTCGGCAGGAAAGTCGGCCGCGGCGACCGTCGCCGCCAGGGCATCGGCGGCATCCGCCCGGCACAGCGTCAACCGCGCGATGATCGGGGCGACGTCGGCATCCTCGCGGGCCCGGGCCAGGCCGTCGGCCAGCAGCGCGGCGACCCCCGGCACCCGCTCGAGCATCAGCACCTCGGCGCCCAGACTCGCCAGCACGAAGGCGTCGCGCCCGAGGCCGGCGGTGGCATCCACCACACTCGGCGTGATGCCTTTCGAAAGCCCGCAGGCCCTGGCCACGAGCTGGCCGCGCCCGCCGCCGAAGCGGCGCCGGTGGTCGACCTTGCCGCCGAGAAAGTCCACCCGCAGCGGCTTGCCGTAGCGGGCGGGATCACCGGCCAGCGCCAGGCCGGCGTCGGTGGCGACCAGCGCCAGCCCCTCGGCGGGCGGCGTCGCCATCCAGGGCAGCCCCAGCTCATCGGCCAGCTCGCGCAGCGCCTCGCCCACCACCACCGGCGACGTCATGCCGCCCACAGCCACAGCAGCGCCACCCCCAGCAGCAGGCGGTAGGCGACGAACGGCCACATGCCGATGCGATCCAGCGCCGCCAGGAACAGCTTGATGCAGACCAGAGCGGCGACGAACGACAGGCCGATGCCCACCAGCACGTCGTGAATCGCCGCATCGCTGCCGGTCTGCATCAGCTCCAGGCCCTTGAGCGAGCCGGCGGCGATGATCAGCGGAATCGACAGCAGAAACGAGAAGCGCGCCGAGCTCTGGCGGTCGAAGCCCAGCAGCAGGGCCGCCGTGATGGTGATGCCGGAGCGCGAGGTGCCGGGAATCAGGGCCAGCGCCTGGAACAGCCCGATGATCAGCGCCGCCTTGAAGGTCAGGCTGGCCAGGTCGCGGCTGCGGCTGCCGCGCCAGTCCGCCCAGCCCAGCAGCACCCCGAAGATCAGGGTCGCCAGGGCGATCACCAGCGACGAGCGCAGCGAGTTCTCGATCGCGCCGTTGAACAGGGCGCCGACGATCACCGCCGGAATCGTCGCCAGGATGACCATCCACCCCAGCCGGCTCTCCGGCGTCTGGCGCGAACTCAGCGTGCCGGCGCCGGCGAACTGGCCGAACCAGCCGCCCAGGATCGCCACCACCTCGCGGCGAAAGGCCAGCAGCACCGCCGCCAGGGTGCCGATGTGCACGGCGACGTCGAAGGCCAGCCCCTGGTCGGGCCAGCCCAGCACCTGGGAGGGCAGGATCAGGTGCGCCGACGAGGAGATGGGCAGGAATTCGGTGAGCCCCTGGATCACCGACAGCGCGACGAGTTGCAACCAGTCCATGCGGAAGGTCCTTGTTCAGCGGGAGACGGCGCCGGACGCCCCGGCGCGGCGGGTATTCAGGCGCCGGGCTTGGGCTTTTTCCAGGCGACCTCGTTGCGCAGGTAGACCGGCACCGCCTCGTGGGGCGGCCGACCCTCGCCGCGGGCGAATGCCTCGGCAGCCAGGCGCACCATCGACTCGGCGGCCGGGTCGAGTTCCGGCAGGCGTTGGTACAGGGCGTTCTGGACCTCGACGGACATCGACTCCCACAGCATCCAGCCCGAACCCACGCCGCACCAGTCGGCCTCGCGATGCGACTCGGGCAGGGCCAGGCGCTCGGGCGGCATCACCGCCTCGTCGAGCAGCGTCGTCAGGTGCCCGTCCCGGCAGTGATAGGCGGCGACATAGATCTCGCCCATGCGGGCGTCCAGCGCCGGGACCACGAAGCGCACATGGCGTTCACGGTGCACCGCCAGCGCCAGCGCCTCGAGGGTGGAGACGCCGATCAGCGGCTTGTCGAGGCCGAACGCCAGCCCCTGGGCGACCCCGGCGGCGATGCGCAGGCCGGTGAAGGAACCGGGGCCGCGCCCGTAGGCCAGGGCATCGAGATCGGCGACGGCCAGCCCGGCCTCGGCGAGTACGTCATCGATCATCGGCAGCAGGCGGCGGGTGTGCTCGCGCGGGGTCAGCGCAAAGCGCGACACCACTTCCCCCTCGTGCCAGAGGGCACAGGAACAGGCGCTCGAGGAGGCGTCCAGAGCCAGCAGGGTCGACATGGGAATCACGGGGTTATGAATGGCGCGGGCATTATACGACCGGGGCGGGCCTGGCAAAAGCGGCGGCCGGCGAGGCCCCGGGCTATTACAGATAGCTGCGACATGACTCGGGCTGATCCGTTGGCAGGTCTGCGAGGGGCGCTGTGAACCCCTCCATGGGCGCTACCTACGCCATCCATGGCGTAGGACCCCCCTCTTCAACCTGCCCCCGGCGCCCTTGTCAGAGCCAACGGCGATTGCTCTGCCGACGAGGCCGGCAACGCAACAGCCCGGCGGAGTGCCGGGCTGCGGATGAGCGAATGGGTGCAGGCGGTATCAGCCTTCCAGCGCCTTCACCACCTGATCGCGGATGTCGTCGACCGTACCGATGCCCTCGACGCGATGGTAGGCGGGCGCCTTGGCCGGGTCCTGCTCGGCCCAGCGGCGGTAGTACTCCACCAGCGGCTCGGTCTGCTCGTGATAGACCGACAGGCGGTTGCGGACCGTCGACTCGCGATCGTCGTCACGCTGGATCAGCGCCTCGCCGGTGACGTCGTCCTTGCCCTCTTCCTTCGGCGGGTTGTACTCGATGTGGTAGACGCGGCCGGAATCGGGGTGCACGCGGCGACCGGCCAGGCGCTTGACGATCTCCTCGTCGTCGACGGCGATCTCCAGCACATGGTCAAGCTTGACGTCGGCATCCTTCATGGCGTCGGCCTGCGGGATGGTGCGCGGGAAGCCGTCGAACAGGAAGCCGTTGGCGCAGTCGGGCTGGCTGATGCGCTCCTTGACCAGGGCGATGATGATGTCGTCGGACACCAGCCCGCCGCTGTTCATGATCTCCTTGACCTTGAGGCCCAGGTCACTGCCTTCCTTGACCGCGGCGCGCAGCATGTCGCCGGTGGAAATCTGCGGAATGCCGTACCGCTCGCAGATGAACTGGGCCTGGGTGCCCTTGCCGGCACCGGGGGCGCCCAAGAGAATCAAACGCATCTGTGCTGCTCCTTGAATCGTTCGCGAGTCAATTGTTGTTGACATTAGCGTAAATGGGTGTCGGAGGCGGCGCCATCCGTGACGAGTCGAAAGAGCAACGACGATACCGGGGGGGCGGAAGGCAGACAAGCCGACAAACGGTGATGCGCGTCATGATGTCGCAGGACGCGACTCACGCTCAGGTCAGGCGCTGCCAGAGCAGCACGCCCCAGGTCAGCCCGGCCATGATCAGCGACAGCATGACCGCCGCCGAGCCGATGTCCTTGGCGCGCCCGGAGAGCACGTGGTGCTCGGGGCCGATGCGATCGACCACGGTTTCCAGGGCGCTGTTGAGCAGCTCCACCACCAGCACCAGCACACCGCTGCCCACCAGCAGCAGCCACTCCACCGGCGTGCGCGCCAGCCAGCCGGCCAGCGGCAGCATCGCCAGGCACAGCAGCAGCTCCTGACGGAAGGCCGCCTCGTGACGAAACGCGGCCCGCAGCCCCTTCAGGGAATAGCGCGTCGATTGAATCAGGTGTCGCCAGCCTGTCTCGCGGGGCTTCATGGGCACTCTCACAGGGCGATTCTCGGGGAGCCGCTCCGACGGGGCCGTGGCGGCCGCCGGCAGCATGAAGCGCCGATGGTAGCAGAGGCCCCGGGGCAGGCAAGCCGACCGATTGCCCGGCCCCACGGGGGCGACTAGTCTGGGGTGATTCCGCCCCGCCGACTGGAGCCATACCCCATGCCCCGCGTGCTGATGCTCAAGGACGAAGATCCCCGCGCCCGTGTCGAGACCGTCGACGACGACCGCCTGCCCGAGCGCGAGGTCACGATCGACATCGACCATTCCGATCTCAACTACAAGGACGCCCTGGCGGTCACCGGCAAGGGCCGGATCGTCCGCGACTACCCCTTCGTGCCGGGCATCGACTTCGCCGGCACGGTGCGCGACAGCGCCAGCGACGCCTACGCCCCGGGCGACCGGGTGATCCTCACCGGCTGGGGCGTGGGCGAGCGCTACTGGGGCGGTTTCGCCGAGCGCATGCGGGTCGACGCCGACTGGCTGGTGCCCTGCCCCGAAGGACTTTCCTCCCGCGAGGCGATGCTGTTCGGCACCGCCGGGCTGAGTGCCATGCTCTGCGTGGAACGCCTCGAGGAGGCCGGCCTGGCCCGCGGCGCCAGCGTGCTGGTTACCGGGGCCACCGGCGGCGTGGGCAGCTGGGCGGTACAGATGCTCGCCCACTACGGCTACGAGGTGCACGCCGTCACCGGCAAGCCGGATCAGGAACGCTGGCTGCGCAGCCTGGGCGCCGCCGAGGTACACGACCGCACCGAGTTCGAGGGCGAGCCGCGCCTGCTCGACAAGGCCCGCTGGGCCGGGGCCATCGACACGGTCGGCGACACCACCCTGGCCAATGTGCTCGCCCAGATGGAGCCCCACGGTCGGGTCGCCGCCGTGGGCCTGGCCGGCGGCAGCGCCCTGCCCGCTTCGGTGATGCCGTTCATCCTGCGCGGCGTGTCGCTGCTCGGCGTGGAAAGCGCCCGGGTCCCCGTGCCGCGGCGCCGCGACGTCTGGCAGCGCATCGCCGAGCTGCCCCGGGCGCTGCGCGAGGCCATGCACCACGAGGCGATCGGCCTGGAGATGATCGCCGAACGCGCCGAGGCGATGATCAACGGCGACATCCACGGCCGGCTGCTGATCGACCCGAGCCTAGACTGAGACATACCTCAGGGGAGGGCATCGGGCAGGCCGAGAGGAGGTCCTGCGCCAGGGACGGCGCAGGTAGCGCCCAGGGAAGGGTTCACAGCGCCTCCGGCCGGCCTGCCCGGCGCCTGAGCGCTTCGCGCAGCAACCGCTACAGTTGGGGCAAAGGGCGCTTTGCGCTAGAATCACCGCCTTCGAACGCCACCATCGCCGTCGAGCCCGCCCATGCCCCATCGCATCGCCATCAACGGTTACGGCCGCATCGGCCAGTGCGTCCTGCGGGCACTGGTCGAGCGCCCCGAGCTGGATATCGAGGTGGTGGCGATCAACGAGCTCTCGGATCTCGCCACCGTCGCCTACCTGACCCGCTACGACACCACCCACGGGCGCTTCCCCGGCGAGGTGCGCGTCGCGGACGACCGGCTGCACATCAACGGCCACGCGATCGCCCTGCTCTGCGAGGAAGACCCCGCCAACCTGCCCTGGGCGGCGCTGGGCATCGACCTGGTGCTGGAATGCTCCGGCAGCTTCAAGGATCGCGCCACCGCCGAGCGCCACCTGGCCGCCGGGGCGCGGCGGCTGCTGTTCTCCCAGCCGGCCGAATCCGACGTCGACCTGACCGTGGTGGGCGGCATCAACGAGCACCTGCTCGCCGCCGACATGCGGGTGATCTCGGCGGCCTCCTGCACCACCAACTGCCTGATCCCGATTCTCACCGTGCTCGACGAGGCGCTGGGCATCGAGCACGGCGTCACCACCACCATCCACTCGGCGATGAACGACCAGCCGGTGATCGACGCCTACCACAAGTCGGACCTGCGCCTGACCCGCTCGGCGATGCAGTCGATCATCCCCGTGGACACCGGCCTGGCGCGCGGCATCGAGCGCCTGATGCCGCACCTCGCCGGGCGCTTCGAGTGCCTGCACGTGCGGGTGCCGACCATCAACGTCTCGGCCATGGACATGGCCATCTCGGTGCGCCGGGCCACCACCGCCTCGGCCGTCAACGATCTGCTGCGCGAGGCCAGCCACGCGCGGCTCGCCGGCCGCCTCGGCTACACCGAGGAACCCATGGCCTCGGTCGACTTCAACCACGATCCACGCTCGGGTATCGTGGACGCCACCCAGACACGGGTCGCCGGCGGCCACCTGATCAAGATGCTCGGCTGGTTCGACAACGAGTGGGGCTTCGCCAACCGCATGCTCGATGTCGCCGGCCGCCTGGCGGAGCTCGACGCGCGGCGCTGACACCGCCCCGGCGACCGCGGTGGACACCGGACATTCTGGATTCGTCAACAGAGGATACGCCACATGAACGTGCGCAAGATGACCGACCTCCCTCTCGCCGGCCGGCGAGTGCTGATTCGAGAGGACCTCAACGTGCCGGTCAAGCAGGGCAACGTCACCTCGGATGCCCGTATCCGCGCCTGCCTGCCGACCATCCAGGCCGCCCGCGACGCCGGCGCCCGGGTGATGCTGATGAGCCACCTGGGACGCCCCACCGAGGGCGAGCCCGCCGAGGAGTTCTCGCTGGCGCCGGTCGCCGCCCATCTCGGCCAGCTGCTCGGCCAGCCGGTACGGCTGGTCAGCGACTATCTCGACGATCCGGTCGACGTGGCCGAAGGCGAGGTGGTACTGCTCGAGAACGTGCGCTTCAATGTCGGCGAGAAGAAGGACGACGAGACCCTGGCCAAGGCCTACGCGGCGCAGTGCGACGTCTACGTGATGGACGCCTTCGGCACCGCCCATCGCGCCCAGGCCTCCACCCACGGCGTGGCGCGCTTCGCCCCCGCCGCCTGCGCCGGCCCGCTGCTCGCCCAGGAACTCGAGGCGCTGGAGAAGGCGCTGGCCACCCCGGCACGGCCGATGGTCGCCATCGTCGGCGGCTCCAAGGTCTCGACCAAGCTCGAGGTGCTCAACGCCCTGGCCGAGAAGTGCGATCAGCTGATCGTCGGCGGCGGTATCGCCAACACCTTCATCGCCGCGGCCGGCCACAACGTCGGCAAGTCGCTGCACGAGGCCGACCTGATCGAGCAGGCCAGGGCGCTGATGGCCCGGGTCGAGATCCCGCTGCCCACCGACGTGGTGGTCGCCACCGAGTTCTCCGAATCCGCCGAGGCCGTGGTGCGCCCGGTCGACCAGGTGCGCGACGACGAGATGATCCTCGACATCGGCCCGGACACCGCCGCGCGCTTCGGCGGCCTGCTCAAGGACGCCGGCACCATTCTGTGGAACGGCCCCGTGGGCGTCTTCGAGATCGATCAGTTCGGCAAGGGCACCGAGGCGCTGTCCCGAGCAATCGCCGAGAGCAACGGCTTCTCCATCGCCGGCGGCGGCGACACCCTGGCGGCCATCGACAAGTACGGCATCGCCGAGCAGGTCTCTTACATCTCCACCGGCGGCGGCGCCTTCCTCGAGTACGTGGAAGGCAAGACGCTGCCCGCCGTTGCAGCCCTCGAGGCCGCCGACCGCTAACCCTGCAGCATTCACACAACCATCATCACGGGGCGGCCCAGAGGCCGCCCTTCGACTGTCAGCGAGGAAACACACTCCCCATGGCCCTGATCAGCCTGCGTCAACTTCTCGACCATGCCGCCGAGCACGGCTACGGCGTGCCGGCCTTCAACGTCAACAACCTCGAGCAGATGCGCGCCATCATGGAAGCCGCCGACCGCACCGATTCGCCGGTGATCGTCCAGGCCTCCGCCGGCGCCCGCAAGTATGCCGGGGCGCCCTTCCTGCGCCACCTGATCCTGGCCGCGATCGAGGAGTTCCCGCACATTCCGGTGGTCATGCATCAGGACCACGGCACCTCGCCCGCCGTCTGCCAGCGTTCCATCCAGCTGGGCTTCTCCTCGGTGATGATGGATGGCTCGCTGAAAGCCGACGGCAAGACGCCCGCCGACTATGACTACAACGTCGATGTCACCCGGCGCACCGTCGAGATGGCCCACGCCTGCGGCGTCTCCGTCGAAGGCGAGCTGGGCTGCCTGGGCAGCCTGGAAACC
This sequence comes from Modicisalibacter sp., assembly GCF_055145905.1. Taxonomy (NCBI): domain Bacteria; kingdom Pseudomonadati; phylum Pseudomonadota; class Gammaproteobacteria; order Oceanospirillales; family Halomonadaceae; genus Modicisalibacter; species Modicisalibacter sp. The sequence continues at coordinate 234,014 of NZ_JBSREH010000001.1, forward strand.
GGCCAGGCCGGCGAGGAGGACGGCGTCGGTGCCGAGGGCACGTTGTCCCACGATCAGCTGCTCACCGACCCCGAGGAAGCGGCCGCCTTCGTCGCGGCGACCCACGTCGACGCCCTGGCGATCGCCATCGGCACCAGCCACGGCGCCTACAAGTTCACCCAGCCGCCCACCGGCGACACCCTCTCCATCGCCCGCATCAAGCAGATCCACGAGCGTATCCCCAACACCCATCTGGTGATGCACGGCTCCAGCTCGGTGCCCCAGGAGTGGCTGGAGATCATCAACGAGTACGGCGGTCAGATTCCCGAGACCTACGGCGTGCCGGTCGAGGAGATCGTCGAGGGCATCAAGCACGGCGTGCGCAAGGTCAACATCGACACCGACCTGCGTCTGGCCTCCACCGGCGCGGTACGTCGCTTCCTCGCCCACAACCCGGCCGAGTTCGACCCGCGCAAGTACCTCAAGGAGACCGTCGCGGCCATGCGCGATGTCTGCGTGGCCCGCTTCGAGGCCTTCGGCAGCGCCGGTAACGCCAGCCGGATCCAGCCGATCGGCCTGGAAGCGATGTTCGAGCGCTACGCGCGCGGCGAGCTCGACCCGCGGGTCAACTGAGCCCTTGCCACGCCGCGCCGCCGGGAAACCGGCGGCCCCCATCGCCTTCCCCCTCGCCATCGAGGCCCGCCATGCACAACCTGATCGTTCCCTCCCTCGTCATCCTCATCGCCGCGGCGGTGATCTTCGGTGGCCAGGCCATCCAGGAGAGCCGGCTCGACGACCATATCGCCGACGCCATCGCCGCCACGCTCGACAAGGACGCTGTCGAGGTGACCGCCATGCGCGAGGTCAACAAGGGCTACGGCATCTGCGGGCAATACCGCCTGCCCGGCGGCGAGCCGGCCGCCTTCTTCTACAACAAGGTCAACGAGCACCTGGCACTGGGCAGCGACTCCCGCCGCTACCGCAACAACTGCCGGACGCACTGATCCGCCTTCTATTTTTTGCAGCCACTCGCGAGGCGTTCCGATGAGCATCCGACGCCAGACCGGCACGGCCAGCCTGATCGTCATTCTCACCGGCGCGCTCTGGGGCCTCTACTGGATTCCGGTGCGCCGCCTGGACGCGCTGCTTCCCGGCGCCTGGGGATCACTGCTGATCGTCGCCCTGGCGACGCTGCTGCTGTCCCCGTTCGCGGTGATCCATCGCCGCCGCCTGCGCGCCGCCGATCCGTGGTCGCTGGCGGCGATCGCGCTCGGCGGCGCGGCCTTCGTCATGTACTCGATCGGCCTGGTCCACGGCCGGGTCGCCACCGTGATCCTGCTGTTCTACCTGACGCCGGTGTGGAGCACGCTGATCGCGCGGCTGTGGCTGCGCTGGCCGACGCCCTGGCCTCGCTATGCGGCCATCGCGGTCGGCTTCGCCGGTCTCGCACTGGTGCTCGGTGACAACGGCACGCTGCCGCTGCCGCGCGGGGTCGGCGACTGGCTGGGGCTGGCGTCGGGCCTGCTGTGGGCGCTCTCCTCGACCGGCATCCGCCTGCGGGGCGAGACCACCGGCGCGATGGAGGGCAATTTCATCTTCTGTGCGGGCGCGACGCTGACCGCCGCGGCACTGGCGCCGTGGCTGTCGCCCTGGCCGGCCCTGCCGTCATCCCCGGAGTGGCCCACGCTGATCGGCTGGTCACTGGCCGCCGGCGGGCTGTGGTGGGCCCTGTCGCTGTCGGCCCTGTTGTGGGCCGCCACGCGCCTGGAACCGGCGCGCCTGGGTATCCTGCTGATGAGCGAGGTACTGGTCGGTGTGATCTCCGCGGCGCTGTTCGCCGGCGAGCCCTTCGGCCTGCAGGCCAGTCTGGGCGCACTGCTGGTAATCGCCGCGGCACTGCTCGAACTGTGGCCGATTTCGCGGGCAGGACAGGACACGCGCGTCTAGGCTGACGGCACGCTACACGCCGTCAAACGACTCAAGGAGGAGTCATGCAAAACGCGATAGGGCCCGCGCTGGTCATGCTCGCGGCCTTCCTGTGGGGTATTTCCGGCGGGCTCGCCGGCCTGCTCATGGACCACGACTGGAGCCCGGCCGTGGTCACATTCTACCGCGGCGCCGTCGGCCTGGTGTGCCTGCTGCTCGGCTGGCTGCCGCACACCGTCCGCCATGTCCGGCACATCAATCGCCGCCTGCTGGCCTGGGCGGTCCTGGCCGGACTGGGAGTCGCCGGCAACCTGACCTTCTACGCAATCGCCATCGACCGAACCAGCGTGGCGATCGCCGCGACGCTGATGTATACCGCGCCCGTCCACGTCTTCGCCGTCGCCTGCCTGACCGGCAACGAGCGCCCCACTCTGGGCAAGGGCCTGGCCATCGCGCTGGTGATGATCGGCATCGTCCTGCTCACCGACGTGCTGGGCGGCGGCGGGCAGGCGGTCACGCTGGTCGGGGTAGCCGCCGGGCTCGCCTCGGCGCTCTCCTACGCGCTGTTCATCTTCGCCTTTCAGCGGTCCGCGGCCCACGGCGCCATGACCAGCACGCTGATCATCGCCTTTGCGGTCTTCAGTATCGTCCTCGGCCTGATCATGAATCGCGGCGAGGCCGTGCAGGCGCTGTACAGCAGCGACCTGCAGCTCTTCCTGCTGCTCGGACTGCTCGGTGCCGGGCTGTCATTCGCCGTCTACCTGCCGGGCCTGCGACGCACCCCGGCGACCATCGCCTCGATCGTCGCCATGATCGAGCCGGTCACCGCCGCCCTGTTCGGCCTGCTGGTACTCGGCGAGTCGCTGGACCTCGGTCAGGCAGCCGGGCTGGCGCTGATCGTCATCACGGTGACGGTGCTGAGCGCACGGCGACCCTGACGAGGTGCGGCGGCGGCGGTTCGCCTGCTAAACTCTGCGCCCCCCGTCGCCGCCACCGGAGCCGTCATGTCCGCCGATGCCCCCCGTCCATCGCCTCGCCACCTCGCCAGCCTGGCCACCCTCGTCGCGGTAGGGGCATTTCTGCTGCTGGTCCCGGGCGCGCCCGAGGTGACCCGGGCGGCAAGTGTCATCGTGCTGGCGATCGCCCTGTGGGCGACCGGCTGGCTGCCGCAGTGGCTGACCGCCCTGGCCTTCTTCACGCTGTGTACCGTCGCCGGCGTCGCTCCACCCGACACGGTCTTCGCCGGGTTCGCCTCGGCGGCGACCTGGCTGGTGTTTTCGGGACTGGCGATCGGCGCGGCGATCCAGCACACCGGTCTGGGCGCCACCGTGGCGACACGGGTCGGCCCGCATCTTAGGGGATCCTACGCCGGGGCCGTGAGCGGCGTGGTGGCACTGGGCCTGGCCATGGCCTTCGTCATGCCCTCGGGCATGGGGCGCGTGGTGCTTTTGGTACCGATCCTGATCACCCTGGCCGACCATCTGGGCTATGCGGAGGGCCGCCCTGGGCGAACCGGCGTCATCCTCGGCGGCATCATGGGCACCTTCCTGCCCACCTACGCCATCCTGCCGGCCAATGTGCCCAACAACGTGCTGATGGGGGCGGTCGAGGCGGTGCTCGGCGAAGCGCCGACCTACAGCGCCTACCTGCTGCTGCACTTTCCCGTGCTCGGCGCCCTGAAGACGGTGCTGTTGATCGCGGTAATGCTCAAGCTCTATCCCGACCACGCCCCCACACCCGGCGTCGCGGCGCCCGACAAGGCCACAGCCCCCCACACGCCGCTGAGTCGCCCGGAACGCCGCCTGGGCCTGCTGCTGCTGCTGGCGGTGGCGCTGTGGCTCAGTGACGCCTGGCACGGCATCTCGCCGGCCTGGATCGGTCTGGCGATCGCCCTGGCCTGCCTCTTCCCGGGCAGCGGCCTGATGGCCGAGCGGCCGATGAAATCCCTGAACTTCGAGCCGCTGATCTACGTTGCCGGCATCGTCAGCCTGGGCGCACTGGCCCATCATAGCGGGCTGGGCGAGCGGGTTGCGCATTACCTGCTGGCTGCGCTGCCGCTGTCCGGCACCGGCGATGCCGCGACCTTCGGCCTGCTGAGTGGCCTGGCCATGGTCCTGGGCACCTTCGTCACCCTGCCCGGCGTACCGGCGATCCTGACGCCCATGGCACCGGAACTGGCCGCGATCACCGGCTGGTCGCCGGATGCGGTCACCATGACGCAGGTAGTGGGGTTTTCCACGGTGCTGCTGCCCTATCAGGGGCCGCCGCTGGTGGTCGGGCTGCTGGCAGCGGGGCTGCGCCTGCGCGATGCGGCACGAGTGTGCCTGATCATGGCCGCCATCAGCCTGGTACTGCTGTGGCCGCTGGATTACCTGTGGTGGCAACTGCTGGGCTGGATCTAGCAAACGACACGAATGTGCCGGGCCAGGTCGGGAAAAGACGGGAAAGGGAGGAAGGCAGAAAGGGAAGGAGGGCAGGCGCCGCCGAAGCGGCGCGACGCACAGGCATCAGTCGATGCCGTAGAGTCCCATCATCTGCCGACGGTAGCCTTCATAGGCACTCTCGGTCATGCGCTCGAGCAGGCGATAGGCCGAGCGGCCAAGACGACGGGACAGGGATTGGCGGGAAGCGGTCTGGGTTGTCATGCGAGAACCTCGGTCGGTGACGTGTCCCGACAGTATGCCATGACGTTAGACTTTGGTCTAATTCGTACGACTTTCGCCTAACAAGCCGACCGCTCCCGAGGCAAGAATGCTATCCCAGCGGGCGACGCGGCAATGACCGCGAGCGTCTGCGGCGACGCGCCCGATGCAGCGCTTCGCTGCCCATTCGTCGCCCCGCCACGCGCGCCACACCCACCAGAACGCCGGACGCCGCGCCCCACACCAGGGCATCGCGCCAGCGCACATCGCGCTCGTAGGGATCGAGCGGCGCCTTGCCGACCTTCCGTTCATAGACCTTGCGGGTCCCGTTGCGCACGGCGATGCCGGCGGCGATCGCCGTGCCCGCGCTGATCAGCGACCACAGGGTGCTCTCTCTCATGACGCTCACTCCTTCCGTGACAGTGGGCGAAAACCGCATGATGCAGCGGCCGTTCCGCCTCCAGCCTAGCCGAGGATCTCGGCAGACCCCAGCCCGAGGCCGGCTATTGCTGTATCATCGATGGCCACGGCCTTCCGCCAATCAGGTATTTGTGCATGCAGTCTTCCCCCTCCCCGACCGCCCCGGCGTCGTCACCCACCCCCTGGCGAGCGGGTGTCATGGCCGCCGAAACCTGGGCCAGCGCCCTGGCCACGATCGCCCTGCGCCAGCAGCTGTGGCTGACCCAGCCCCCGACCAGCCTGCCGCTGCTGGACGAGAACCAGCGCATGGTGACCGAGAAGTGGGAGGCCGGGGTCGAGCTGGCCGCCGTCTGGCACGAGACCTGGGTGGCCGCCTGCCACGGCCGCCTGCCCTGCTGGTGGGAATCCAGCCAGCGGATCCTGCATCCGCTGCACCGACGCACCATGGCCAACTCGCGGCGCCTGACGGCGCGCCCCGCAAGACGGCCCTGACGCCCCCGGGAACCCTCCCTCACCCGTCCGGCGGCGCGTCCCGGCTGCCGTCGTAGCGAATGCAGTGGCCGTAACGCTCCCACGACGGCTCGTCGTTGGGACTGTTGTGGAAGGTATCGTCCTGCGAGAGGTTGGGCGGCGTGTCGAAGCCGCGGCAGTTGGCGGCATCGTCCAGCGAGACCTGAAAGCCGTGACCGTTGTCGACGAAGCGGTTGTGGCGGAAGACGTTGTCGCGGCTGAAGCTGTCCTCCCAGCACTCCACCGGGTTGCGGTGACGGATCGAGCAGGTCAGGAACACCCCGGCCTTGTGGTTGCCGCGGAACAGGTTGCCGCGGAAGACATTGTGCTCGGCATCCGCCAGGTAGATGCCGTGGGAGCCGTTGTCGAGAAGGCGGTTGTCGATGACCTCGCCGTCGCGCAGGTATTCGACCGTGATCCCCGCCGCCACGTTGTCCTCGATGGTGTTGCCGACGACCCGCGTCGCCCCCGCCCGATTGAGCGACAACCCGTCCCACTGCGCCCGGGCCAGGTGGTTGTCCGCGATGGTCACGTCGCGGCTGTGATACTCGGTCAGCAGACAGGCGCTGCGGCAGTCCTGGATATCCAGCCGGCGCAGGGTCACGCCGTCGCCGCGCCGCACGATCAGCGCGCTGTTGCTGAGGTAGGGCAGGTCCTCGCGAAACTCCGGGCCGCCGTCGCCGCTGCCGCGAATCGCCAGGTCGCTGACCGTGACGTCGTGGATCGGCTGGCCCGGCACCTGCCGACGCGCCTCGCCGAGCACCAGCACCGGGCTGACCACGCCCTCCACCAGACTCAGGCGGGTGGCCTGGGCGCCCTGACCGCGCAGGGTCACGTGGTCACGCTCGACCGTGACCATGTCCTGGAGGCGGAAGTCTCCCGCCGCCAGGCACACGGTCTGCGGCGCACCGCTGTCGGGCAGCCCGTCGATCGCGTCCTGCAGGCTTTCCCCGGGGCGCACCAGCCGATCGCAGTCATCACCGCCCGTCGCCGCCAGCGCGCCACCGCTCATCAGCCCGCTCAGCACCAGCAATCCGAGGCCCAGCAGAAGGTCGCCCAACCGCCGCCCGCCGAATCGTCTCGTCATCACGCCTCCTTGTGATACGTCGCCTCGCCCGGATCGCCGGGCCCGTGTACGGACTTTGCCCGAAACCGCTCCCGCCTGCCACGCCCTTGAAGGCTATCGGGCCCGTCGCCACTGTCTACACTGAGGACGCGAGAAAGGATGCATTCACGCACGTCACCAAGGAGAACGTGATGAGCCGCAATACCCTCACCGCCGTCAACCCGGCCACCGATGAGGTCATCGGGCAGCACGAGATGCTCGACGAACAGGGCGTCCGCGACAAGCTGGACGCCACGCGCCGCGGCTACGACGAACTGCGCCGGCTGACGGTCGCCGAGCGCGCCAGGAAGCTCCATGCCGTCGCCGACCTGATCGAGCAGCGCCAGGCCGACATCGGCGAGGTGATCTGCCGGGAGATGGGCAAGAAGTTCTCCGGCGTGATCGCCGAGACGAAAATCTCGGCGGCGATCGTGCGCTTCTACGCCGATCATGCCGAGGAATTCATGGCCCCCAAGCCCAAGCAGGTGCCCGGCGCGCAAAAGGCCGAGGTGGTCCGCGACCCGATGGGCGCGGTGCTCGGCATCATGCCCTGGAACTACCCGCTCTATCAGGTGGTGCGCTTCGCCGCGCCCAACCTCGCCGGCGGCAACGCCTGCCTGCTCAAGCACGCCTCCAATGTCCCCGGCAGCGCCAAGCTGATCACCCAGCTGTTCCACGACGCCGGCTTCGAGGAAGGCACCTTCACCTGGCTGCCGGTCTCGTCCAGCGCGATCGAGGGCATCCTGCGCGACCCGATCGTCTGCGGGGTCACGCTGACCGGCAGCGAGGAAGCCGGCCGCGCCGTGGCCAGGCAGGCTGGTGAGCTGATCAAGCCCAGCGTGCTCGAGCTCGGCGGCATCGACCCGCTGATCGTGCTCGACGACGCCGATGTCGACAAGGCCGTGGAGATTGCCATCAACGGGCGCTTCGACAACACCGGCCAGAGCTGCGCGGCCTCCAAGCGCCTGATCGTGGTCGAGTCGATGGTCGAGCGCTTCACCGAGCGCCTCGTCGACCAGGTCCAGAAGCTGCGCATCGGCAACCCGCTCGACGAGGACACCGACATCGGCCCGATGTCGCGCAAGGACCTGCGCGACGACCTCCACGACCAGGTCAAGCGCGCGGTGCAGCACGGCGCCCAGATCGAGACCGGCGGCCAGGTTCTCGAGCGCTCCGGTGCCTGGTACGCGCCGACCGTGCTGACCAACGTCGCCCCGGGCAACCCGGCCTTCGACGAGGAGCTGTTCGGCCCGGTCGCCGCGGTGATCACCGCCGACAACGTCGAGCACGCCATCGAACTGGCCAACCACAGCCCCTACGGCCTGGGCGGCACCGTGGTCGGCCAGGACCTCGCGCGCGCCGAGGCGGTGGCCCGTCGTCTCGACGTGGGCATGAGCTTCGTCAACCGCCCCACCACGCCCTTCGCCGAGCTGCCCTTCGGCGGCGTCAAGCGCAGCGGCTACGGCCGCGAGCAGAGCGAGTACGGCTTCGGCGAGTTCCTCAACGTGCGCACGGTGTTCGTCGCCGACGCCTGAACGGAGCCACACCGCGCCGTGACGGCGCCCCGAAACAGCGAGGCCCCGCCAGGTGGCGGGGCCTCGGTGCATCGGGCGAACGGGTGTTCAGTCGTGATCCTGCCAGGGGGCCAGCCCCTGCAGGGCATCGCTCAGCGGTTGCAGGTCGTCACAGGACGCCGGGGCGTGCGGCTGGTGGCCGATCTCGAGCACCGGCCGATCGGTGAAGGTGGCGGCGAGCTGCTCGCGCCATGGACGCTGCTCGTCGCGCCAGTTGGCCAGCCAGGTGCTGTCGACGTCTTCCGGCAGGCACTTGTTGACTACCAGCGCACCGACGTGCAGGCCGTGGGACTCGAGCAGCTCGCGGGTACGGGCCGTCTCCAGGGTCGGCAACCGCTCGGGATTGGCGACCAGCACCACCGCCGAGTGCGCGGCGCAGGTCAGGTGCTCGCGGGCCGCGGCCAGGCGCCCGCGACGACGCATCAGCGCCTCCTGGATCGGATCGTCGACCACCTCGCCGTCGCCCAGCCACGCCTTGTAGTCACTGCGCACCTTGCGCCGGCGCTGCATCAGGCCGTCGACCCAGGCGCCCATGATCTCGGGCAGCGCCAGCAGACGCACGGTGTGGCCGCCGGGAGCGGTGTCGAAGATCAGCCGGTCGTAGTCCCGGCCGGTCTCGAGCAGTAGCCCGACCAGGGCATCGAACAGTGCCGCCTCCTCGGTGCCCGGCGCATGACGCGCCAGATCCAGCTGGCGGAACACCGTGGTGCTGCGCTCACCGCTGACCAGCGGGCGGATCGTCTCCTTGACCTGATCGAGATAGCGCTGCGTCTCGCGGTCGGGATCGAGCTCGACCACATCGAGGTCGGGGCGCATGCGCGTCGGGGTGGCCCCCGGCGCCCGACCGAACAGATCGGCCAGATTATGGGCGGGATCGGTGGAGACCAGCAGGGTCTTCTGCCCCGCCGCCGCGCAGTTCAGCGCATAGGCAGTGGCGCAGCTGGTCTTGCCGACCCCGCCCTTGCCGCCGAAGAACAGGCTCTTGGCCATGGGAACTCCTCGTCGGGTGGCAGGGCGGCTAGCAGCAGCGGAAGCTGTCCAGCGGCGAACGCGGAATGCCCTGACGCCGGTGCCACTCGTGGAAACGCTCGAGCATGTAGGGGTAGAGCTCGAGGGTCATGTCGCTGACGGGGTTGGGGATGCCCATCATGTCGCAGAAGCACAGCAGCATGAACAGGTCCTCCTCGTCCTGCAGCTCGCGGGCGATCTCCTGGCGATGCGGCAGGCTCAGCACCGCATCGTAGCCCTGGATGACCCGGCCGATCCGCGCCCGCCAGCCGGCGGGCGCGTTGTCGTCACGATCAGCGCGGCTCATCGCTCAACGCATCCAGACGTTCGCCGGCCCCCTGACGGAAGCTGCGCGACGCCTCCAGCAGGATCCACAGCGTGAAGACCAGGATCAGGCTGCCGAAGCTGAACAGCAGCAGGTTGCGCGGGGCATCCCCGAAGCCGGACCAGGTGAAGATCACCTGCTGCCCCATCGCCCACAGGGTCATGACCAGCAGGAACAGCATCGGTGCCAGGGTGAACACCACCGGCCGGCCCTGGCGCTTGAGCCATACCGACACCAGCATCAGGGTGATGCCCGCCAGCAGCTGATTGCTGGTACCGAACAGCGGCCACAGCAGGTAGCCGCCGGAGCCGAAGCCGTTGGGGCCTTCCGGCAGGATCACCAGCGCCGCGCTGGAGACCACGGCGATGCTGGTCGCCACGTGCTTGCGGGCCAGCACCGGCATGCCGTACTCGGTGCCCAGCTCGGCGATGATGTAGCGCATCAGGCGCACCGCCGTGTCCAGGGTGGTGGCCGCGAAGCTGACCACGATCACCGCCACCAGCGTGGAGCCCATCTGCGGCGGAATGCCCAGGTTGGCCGCCAGCTGGCCGGCGCCCTTGACGAACGAGCCCAGGCCGCTGGAGCCGGCCGCCGCGAAGCTGGAGTAAGTGGCGGTGAAGTCGGCGCCGCTGGCGAACAGCGTGCCCACGGCGATGATCGCCACCATGGCCAGCATGCCCTCGCCGAGCGCGCCGCCGTAGCCGATCAGCCGGGCGTCGGTTTCCTTGTCGAGCTGCTTGGAGGTGGTGCCCGAGCCGACCAGGCCGTGGAAGCCGGAGATCGCCCCGCAGGCGATGGTGATGAACAGCAGCGGATACCAGCTGATGTCGGCCTCGCCGTTGACCGCCGGCGCGGTCATCGCCGGCGCCCCGAACAGCAGGCCCAGGTAGAGCAGCGCCAGGCCGACGACCAGCTGGTGGGAGTTGATGTAGTCACGCGGCTGCAGCAGCTTCCAGACCGGCAGGGTGGAGGCGACATAGACGTAGACCATCAGCACCACGATCCACACCAGGAAGGCCATCGAGGTGCCGTCGAAGCCGCCGACGACCGGCGCGTCCGCACCGCCGAACCAGCTCACCAGGTCGATCTGCAGGGCCGGAACCTCGCTGGCCAGCAGCGCCGCGCCGTACATGACCACCAGCGCCACCACCGAGGGCAGCAGCATCGAGCCCGAATGCCGGTAGACGCGATAGCCGATCCATACCGCCAGCGGGATCTGGATGAACACCGAGAGCACGCTCGACGGGAAGGTGATGAACAGCTTGGCGATGACCCACGCGAAGACCGCGTTGATCATCAGCACCAGGATCAGAATGATGAACAGGAACAGCAGCTTGGCGCGCTGGCCGATGAGCCGGTTGGCCAGGGTGCCGATCGAGTGGCCCTTGTGGCGGCTCGACAGCACGATGGCGCCGAAGTCGTGCACGCCGGCGGCGAAGACCGTGCCCAGCACCACCCAGAGGATGGCCGGCAGCCAGCCCCAGTAGATGGCGATGGCGGGGCCGACGATGGGCGCGGCACCGGCCACCGAGGTGAAGTGGTGGCCCCACAGGATCCACTTGTTGGTGGGCACATAGTCGACGCCGTCGCGGTAGGTGTGCGCGGGCGTCTGGAAGTCGGGGTCGAGGCGATAGATGCGTTCGGCGATGAACTTCGAATAGAATCGAAAGCCCATCACGAAACACACGACGCCGAAAACGGCGATCCAGATTGCGTTCATGACGTGTCCTTGGTGGCTGACAGCGGGAGAGGCGCTGCTCACGACGGGTAACAGCGCACGCCTTCGGCCTGGACCGGCGCGCCGCGTCGCGCACCGGTTACAATCGAAGCAGGCATAACCTGAGAAGGCTAAGCAATTATTCGCCAGCCGTTGACCGGCGTCAAACGAGCCGCGGCCTCGGCCCGGCCGGCAGCCTTCCGGAAACCGCTGCATGCCGGGCTTCGCGCCGACCGGGCCGGGACCGGCATGCGACGAATGTCTAGTCGGCCGCGGATTGTTGCCTTCGCGCCTCGCCGCCTACGATGGAAACGCTTACCGTTTCCACACGACCGCCGCCACCGGCCGCCGCCGCCTCCACGTCCGCCCTTCACCCCGCGGCCGGGCCGACAGCGGGCCCCGGACCGGCGGGTCGCACGCAGCGCCAGCCGGCCGCCGAGGACCCATGATGACTTCCCGCTCCACCCCTCCCGAGATTCTCACCTTCGGCGAGGCGATGACGCTGTTCGTCGCCGAGACGCCCGGCGACCTGGCCGGGGTAGAACGCTTCCGGCGCGGCATCGCCGGCGCCGACACCAACGTCGCCATCGGCCTGGCGCGGCTGGGCTTCCATGTCGGCTGGCTGAGCCGGGTCGGCGACGACAGCTTCGGCACCTGCATCCGCCGCACCCTGGAGGCCGAAGGGCTGGACTGCCGCCACCTGACACGCGATCCCGACCACGCGACCGGCCTGGTGTTCAAGGCGCGTGTCGACGACGGCTCCGATCCGCATGTCGAGTACCTGCGCCGCGGCAGCGCCGCCAGCTTTCTCTCGCTCGCGGACGCGCAGTCGGTGGACTTCACTACCGCCCGCCACCTGCATGCCACCGGCATCCCGCCCGCCCTGTCGGCCTCGGCCCGCGAGCTGGCCTTCCACATGCTCGAGCGGGCCCGCGCCGCCGGCGCCGGTATCTCGTTCGACCCCAACCTGCGACCCGGCCTGTGGGCAAGCGAAGCCGAGATGCGCGATACGCTCAACGCGCTGGCGAGCCGCGCCGACTGGGTGCTGCCCGGCCTCGCCGAAGGGCGGCGGCTGACCGGGCTGGACTCCGCCCACGACATCGCCGGCTTCTACCTCGATCGCGGCGCCCGGGCGGTGATCATCAAGCTGGGCCCCGAGGGCGGCTACTATCGCGATGCCCAGCGGAGCTTTACCGTCGAGGGCTTCCCGGTCGCCGAGGTGGTCGACACCGTGGGCGCCGGGGACGGCTTCGCCGTGGGGGTGGTCAGCGCCCTGCTCGACGGGCTCTCCCCGCGGGCCGCGGTGCGCCGCGGCAACCTGATCGGCGCCCGGGCGGTGCAGGTGCGCGGCGACATGGAAGGCCTGCCCCATCGCGCTCGACTCGCCGAGCTCGAGGGCGAGTTGCCGCCGCTGGTGGACTGAGAGCCCCGCGGCGGCGCCCCATTCACGACGTCTAATGTTGCGTTAAGACACGGCGAGCATGCTAACGGTCGGCGGCAACGCCAACATTCATCACGCAACACAGGACAGCTCTCATGAATATCGACGCAGCCAATCACGCGCTCCTCCAGCAGGCGGCCCAGGCTCAGACGGCATCCCAGCCCCAGCCGGCCGCCAGGCCCGACAACGACGGCGACCAGGACGACGGCGTTCAGCGCAGCCCGCGCCCCCAGGGCTCCCTGGGCCACAACATCGACGTCGAAGCCTGAGACTGGCCTGCCGCCTGCCCGGCAGGCGGCAGGCCACCGGGCCCCGGAACAGCACGGGGGCGACGAACGCGGAACATGCGATACCCTGAAGGGCACGCCGGGGCGCCGCCAGGCAGCCACACTGCCGACGCAGGCGTGAACGCCCTTCCCGACCCCCAGGCCCGGAGCCACCATGAAGAAACGCATCACCGCCTTTCGCCGTCTCAAGCAGCATCACCTGGAACAGCTCAGCGAGCACTTCCATGTCGACTACTTTCCCGAACTCGACTCGCCCGACGACCCGGCCTTCCGCGAGGCCCTGCGCGAGGCCCACGGGCTGGTCGGCGCCGGCCTGCCGATCACCCCGGCGCTGCTCGACGAGGCCCCGCACCTGGAAGCCATCGCCAGCATCTCGGTGGGCGTCGACAACTACCCGATCGACGAGCTGACCCGCCGCGACATCCTGCTGTGCAACACCCCGGACGTGCTCACCGAGACCACCGCCGACACCGGCTTCGCGCTGATCATGGCCACCGCCCGGCGGGTCGTGGAGCTGGCCGACTTCGTCAAGCGCGGCGACTGGCAGGCGAGCATCGGCGAGGCGCAGTTCGGCAGCGACGTGCACGGCAAGACCCTGGGCATGGTCGGCCTGGGACGCATCGGCGCCGCCGTGGCGCGGCGCGGCGCCCTGGGCTTCGGCATGCCGGTGCTCTACTCCAACGCCTCGCCCAAGCCCGAGCTGGAGCGCGAACTCGGCGCGCGACGCCGCGAGCTCGACGAACTGCTCGCCGAGGCCGACTTCGTCTGTGTCACCGTGCCGCTGACCGCCGAGACCACCCGGCTGTTCGGCGCCGCGCAGTTCGCGCGCATGAAGCCGAGCGCGATCTTCATCAACATCGCCCGCGGCAAGGTGGTCGACGAACCGGCCCTGGTCGCCGCCCTCGAGGCCGGCGAGATTCGCGCCGCGGGCCTGGACGTCTTCGCGCAGGAACCGCTGCCGGGCGACTCGCCGCTGCCGCGCATGGCCAACGTGGTCGCGCTGCCGCACATCGGCTCGGCGACCGTCGAGACCCGCGATGCCATGGCCCAGCGGGCGGTCGACAACATCGCCCGGGCGCTGCGTGGCGAGCGACCGATCAGCCTGGTCAACGCGGCCGCCTGGGACGCTCGGCATGACTGACATCATCCTTTCGGCCGACCTTGCTCTGGACAGCCTGCGCTATACTCGACATCGCGACGCATTGCCGTGGCCATGACAATAACGTCCCGGAGACCTCCTCACGTGGACCCACAGCGGGGAACCCCTCATGCGCTCTTGCGGGCTGCCGGCCGATACCGCGCGCCCCGGTGAGTACGCTCGCCGCCTGGCGGCGCTCTGGCGCGCCCAGGGCGACGTCGACTACCGCCGGGCCAAGGCGCGCGACTACACGCGGTTCACGGTGGGCTCGCTGGGCCTCACCGCGGTCTTCGTGCTGTGCACGATCGGCTGGGACTTCGCCCTCGACGCCGACCACGCCGGCGACGCCATCGGCCACCGGCTGACCGAGGCCGGCGCGGTCCTGCTCTGGGCGCTGGCCACGCACCACGGCCTGCATAGCGGACGATCGCGCGTCGCCACCCTGGCGGTACCGCTGTTCGTCGAGGCCAGCTTCCTGGACGTCCTCAGCCTGTTCGAGCACGGCCGAGCCTACGGCATGGGCGGCTTCCTGTACTTCTTCATCTTCGTGCCCTTCCTGCTGCTCGGCCAGTCGCTGCGCCTGTCGATCCTGGTGCTCTCGGCGATCACGCTGTTCCCCCTGCCGGTCGCCTGGCTGGGCGGCTACGATGACTTCGATCGCCGGGTCTACCTGGCCTACATGCTGGTCAGCCTGGCGCCCGTGCTGGCGTTGCGCGGCTTCGTCGAGTACCTCTACTGGCAACTGTATCGCTACCGCTGCCGCATGGAACACCAGGCCGTCACCGACGCGCTCTCCGGCCTGGCCAACCGTCGCCACTTCCTACACGAGGGCCTGCGACGCCTGAGGCGCCACCGCCGCCACGGGCAGCCGGTGAGCCTGCTGTTCATCGACATCGACCACTTCAAGCGGATCAACGACACCTTCGGTCATCGCGCCGGCGACACGGCCATCGCCCGGGTGGCCGAACGGCTGCAGCAGTGTCGCCGACCCGGCGACCTGCTGGCCCGCTACGGCGGCGAGGAGTTCGTGCTCCTGCTGCCGGGCACTGCGTCCACCCAGGCGAGCCAGGTTGCCGAACACATCCGCGCGACGATCGCCGCCACGCCCCTGCGACTGCCCGACGCGACGATCCCGCCGCTGAACCTGACCGCCAGCATCGGGGTCGCCGGCTACCGGGCGACGGAAAGCCGGGCCGTCGACATCGACCGCCTGATCCACGACGCCGATCTCGCGGCCTATAACGCCAAGCGCCAGGGCCGCAACCGGGTCGTCATGCACGCCGACGACACGCCTGGCGAGATGCCGCACGACGACCCCGCGCGCTGCGACGGGGCGTCGGCGGCCCGCGGGGCGACAAATGCGTCACGATGAGCTAGAGTATTAAGAAACAGCGTTCTTTAAGTCCGCAACCTCATGCTCAACCGCGCGCCGTCCCTGCCGATAATGGAGACAAGAGCCCCACGCCAGGGCTGGCCGCAAGAGACACGACCCATGCACCAACCCCTCTGTCTGCTGTTTGACTGCGATGGCACCCTGGTGGACAGCGAGCCGCTCCTCGCGGAAGTCATGGCCGATGCGCTCAACCGTGCCGGCCTGCCCTTCGTTGCCCGGCAATACATGGAGGAGTTCCGCGGCGTCCGCTTCATGACCATCGTCGCCGAGCTGGAACGCCGCCACGGCACCCTCGACCCCGGCGTCCGCGCCGCCACCGAGGCCGAGATGCGCGCCACCCTGGCCCGGCGCATGGCCAGCGAACTCCAGCCCATCCCCCACGTCCGCGAAACCCTCGAGCGGCTGGCGCACCATCCGCGCTGCGTGGCCTCCAACGGGCCCGAGCACAAGATCCGCAACGCCCTCGACAGTACCCGGCTGCGCCCGCACTTCGGCGACCGGCTCTACAGCGGCTACACCCTGAACTGCTGGAAGCCCGATCCGGGCCTGTTCCGTCACGCCGCCCTGGGCATGGGCCACGAGCCGTCGCGCTGCGTGGTCATCGATGATGCCGCCGTGGGGGTCGCCGCCGGCCTGGGCGCCGGGATGCACGTCATCCACATCAACCGCTTCCCCGAGACCGAAGTCACCCCGCCGGGGGCGATCGCCATGCACGACATGCGCGAGCTTCCCGGCCTGCTCGCCGGTCTGGCCGCGCACCTCGAGCCGCCGGCGGCCCTGGCCCGGTAGCCGTTGCCTGCCGGCGCGGCGATCGCCGCGTCGGCGCTCCTGCGCTATCATCGAGACTCATCCATCGCCGCCAACAGGAGCCGCCGCATGGCCTCCCTCCAGGACCAGCTGCGCGGTCTCGTCTACTCCACCGAGCATGGCGAGACCTGCCCCGACTGCCGACAGCCCATCGCCGAGTGCCGCTGTGCCGATGACGCCGAGGCCGCGCGTCTCGCCACCCTCGACGGCATCGTGCGCATCCGCCGCGAGACCAGCGGTCGCAAGGGCAAGGGCGTGACCACCGTGAGCGGGGTGCCGCTGGTCCAGGACGAGCTCAAGGCCCTGGCCAAGTCGCTCAAGAAGCGCTGCGGCACCGGCGGCGCGGTCAAGGACGGCGTGATCGAGATCCAGGGCGATCATCGCCAGAGCCTCAAGGCCGAGCTCGAGTCACGGGGCTACACCGTCAAGCTGGCCGGCGGCTGAGTGCCGTCACGCCCCGCCTTCCGTCCCCTCTTCCCGGGAGAGATGCCCATGCCCCGCTCGTTCGGTTCGCGATTCCGCCTGCTCGCCGCCGGCGCCGTGCTGCTCACCCTCGCCGCCTGCGCCCTGACACCGCGTTTCGCCAACCTCGAGGCCCGCATCGTCAGCGACCGGCCCCTGGCGCTGCCGCGCAACGCCGAGCTCACGGTCACCCTGCGCACGACCGATGCCAAGGCCGGCACGGTGGCCGAGGCCACCTACACGCGGCTCGGCAGCGGGCCGATCCCGGTGGTGCTGCGCTACGACGACAACGCCATCGAGGGCGGGCAGCGCTACGTGCTGAGCGCGGCGATCCGCGCCGACGGCCGGCTGCTCTACACCTCGCCCAGGCCGGTACCGGTGCTGACCGGCGAGGCCGCCACTCCGGGCCCCGTCGAGGTGCCGGTGAAGCCCGTCTCCCGGCCCTGAGGCGTCACTGCGCGGCGAGCAGCGACGTCAGGACGTCATCCACTGGGGCATCGACCTTCAGGGCGTAGAGCGCATCGGCCCGGGTGCGGCCGCGGTTGACGCAGGCGATCGGCTGCCCGGCCCGGGCGGCCTGACGCGCGAAGCGATACCCGGATTGCACCATCAGCGAGGAACCGACCACCAGCAGGGCGTCGGCGGCTTCAAGGGCGGCGAAGGCCGCCGCGACCCGCTCGCGGGGCACGCTGTCGCCGAAGAACACCACGTCGGGCTTCCAGATGCCGTCGCCGCAGCGCGGGCAGGCCGGCACCCGGAAGGTCGAGAAGTCGAGCCCGTCCAGGTCGGCGTCGCCGTCCGGCCCCACCGCGGCCTCCAGCGACAGCCAGCGCGGATTGGCCCCGGCCAGCTCGGCATGCAGGTCATGGCGCATGCGCCGCGCGCCGCATCCCATGCAGCGCACGATCTCGGCCCGGCCGTGCAGGTCGATGACCCGCCGCGACCCGGCGCGCTGGTGCAGGCCGTCGACGTTCTGGGTGACCAGCGCGGTGACCCGGCCGCGCGCCTCGAGCGCGGCCAGCGCCCGGTGCGCCGGCCCCGGGCGCGCCTGCTGGATGGCCCGAAAGCCGATCAGGCTGCGCGCCCAGTAGCGCCGGCGAGTCGCCGCGCTGGCCATGAACGCCTGGTGGCGGACCGGCGGCGAACGCTTCCAGGCACCGCTGGCGTCGCGGTAGTCGGGGATGCCGCAGCCGGTGCTCACCCCGGCCCCGGTCAGCACCATCAACCGGGGGTGGCGCTCGATGAAGGCACGCAGGGCCGCCGATGGCGCGGCCGGCGCAAGAGAGGCGCCCTCACGGGGCGCGAAAGCATGATCTGGCAAGGGCATACGACGAGTGGCGACTGGCGAGTCGGGCATTTTTGGGTCAAGGTAAAAACGTCTCACACACCGATGGCAAGTACCAGTGCCGCGAACGGATGTCACCGATGCTCCCCATCACCGCGTCCTCCCGCCACCCCCGTCAGGCGCTTGCCCGACGCCTCTACCCGGCCCGGATCGTCGGCCTGGCGCTGGGCATGCTCGCCGTGGCCGCCGCCTGGCGGGCGGTGCCGCCGGCGTGGCCGTGGTGGATGCTGCTGGCACTCAACGGCCTGGGCTGGCCGCATCTGGCCCGCTACCTGGCCACCCGGGTGCGCGATCCGCATCGCACCGAACGTCACTGCCTGCTGATCGACGGCCTGCTGACCGGCTTCTGGGTCGCCGCCGTCGACTTCGCGCCGATCCCCGGCGCGGTGCTGATCGCGCTCTACAACCTCGGCACCATCGCCGTCGGCGGCCCCCGCCTGCTGGCCGCCGGCTCCCTGGCCTGGCTGGCCGGCGGCGGCGTGGGCGCCCTGATCTGGCCGACACTCGACTGGCAGCTGCTGCCCACGCCGCTCGCCCTGCTGGGCGCCCTGCCGCTGCTGCTGCTCTATCCGTTGATGATCGGCTGGCGCAGCTACCGTCAGGCCTGTCAGCTGGTCGAGCAGAAGCGCCGCGAAACCCGCCAGCGGCGCACCGACGCCCTCACCGGCCTCTACAACCGTGCCCACTGGGAGCGGGTGATCGAGAGCCATTTCGATACCGGCCGGCCCCCCCTGTGCCTGGCGCTGCTGGAGATCGACCACTTCCAGCGCATCAACGACACCTTCGGTCACGCCATGGGCGACCAGGTCCTGCGTCGCACGGCGCGCTTCCTGCAGGAGACGCTGGGCGAGGAGGCCCTGCTGGCCCGCCACGGCGCCACGACCTTCGGCCTGCTGCTGGACGAGACGCCCCTGGACCGGGCGCTCACGCAGCTCGACGGGCTGCGCGAGGCCTTCCTCAAGCCCGAGGCCCAGGGCGAGAGCCTGCTGCCCTGCACGCTCAGCATCGGCCTGGCCGAATGCCACACCACCCTGAACCGGCCGGGCGAATGGATGCAGCAGGCCGAGCTGGCGCTGGACAGCGCCCGGGTGCAGGGGCGCAACCGGGTGGTGGCCTACAGCGGAACCGCACGTTCCGCCTAGCGGCGCATGGTCGGCCACGCCGGGCTTGGCTAGAATGGGCCCTCGTCTTTCCGGGTGGCAAGGATGGCTGAGATGCCCTGGCTGGAATACCTGATTCCGTTGATCTTCCTCGCGCCGCTGGGCGCCACCGCGGCCATCGTCCTGGCCCTGCGCAACCTGCACGACGCGCGCATCCGCTCGCCGATCGACGCGCATCCCCTGCGCGAACCGGGCCAGGCGCTGCGCGATCGCCTCGACCACGCCTTCACCGGGCTGTTCCTCAACGGGGCACTGGGGCCGATCGTGATTCTCGCCCCGCTGACCTACGGCATGGGGCGGATGATCGTCACCGACGCCTCGATCTGGCTGGAGTGGGCCGTCTACGGCCTGATCTGCTCGGCCCTGGTCCTGCTGTTCTGCCTGCTGCTGATCCGCGACTTCCAGCGCATCCGCCGCCTCAAGCTGGGCCTGGCCTGCGAGCTGGCGGTGGGCCAGGAGCTGGAGCACCTGATTCGCCCCGAGGACCACCCCTACTTCGTCTTCCACGACATTCCCAGCGAGACCTTCACCATCGACCACGTGGCGCTGACCCCCCATGGCGTCTTCGTCATCGAGACCCGGGCCCGCACCTTTCCGCTGGACGCCAGCGGCCAACCGCAGCGTGACGTGGCGGTGGAGAGCCAGCGCCTGCGCTTTCCCGGCTGGAGCGAGCGCCAGCCGCTGCGCAAGACGCGCCAGGCGGCGGAGTGGATGCGCCACTGGCTGGCACGGGAGTGCAACGCCGACGTGCCGGTACGCGGCATGCTGGTGCTGCCGGGCTGGCGTATCGACCTCGAACAGGCGCCAGCGGGGGTGGATGTGGTCAACGGCGAGAACCTGACCCGGCGGCTGATCGACACGCCGCTGGGGCCGCTCGACCCGGCCACCCATGACCGCGTCGCCCAGGCCCTGCGCCGGCGTGGCGCCCTGCTCGACGACCGCCGCCGCGAGACCCCCTCGATCTGATCAGTCCCGGACCGCCGTCACCCGTACCCGCGACGCACAGCGTCCCCGGCGCAACGCCACCAGGCTGCCCGCCGCGGGGAAACCGTCCAGTGCCGCCGCCCGGATGCCGATGCGCACCTCGGTCAGCCGCCGGTTGCCGCGACCGGCGCAGACCAGCTGCAACGCCCGGCCCCTTCCCTCGCCGAAGGCCGCCTCGAAGGCCGCGATCAGGTCATTGCGCGCCACGACACCGCCCTGGTGGATCACCACGAAGTCGGCGAAGGCGCTGGCGTTGACCGCCGCCAGCAGGTCGAGTGCCGTGGCGAAGTAGTCGGTCGGGGCGATCGCCAGGCAGGCGGCGTGCTTGGCGTATTCGTGGCGATCGAGACAGCTCGCCCGCCCCGGCATCGCCCGGTCGAGCCGCGCGGCAAGCGACGCGGGCAGCTCGAAGGGCGCATGCGCCCGACAGAAGCCGCCGTCGGGCCGTGGCGACTCGCCGAAGCAGCCCTCGGCCCGCCACTGCCGGCGGCTCACGCCGGCCTCGGCGACCCGCTCCGGACGCGACGGCCACAGCCCGTGCAGCACGAAGCCCTCGCCGGCGGCCTCGCGCAGGCGTGGCTCGCGGCACTCCCGGGGCGGCGAACGCCGGCTCGCGCAGAACCCCGGATGCCAGGTCAGCGCCAGGGTGTAGTGATCGAACGCGTCGGCAGACGCCGAAGGCGGAGCGTCAGGCTGCGCCCCGGCCACGCCGATGGCCAGCAGCCCGGCCAGCAGCAGGCCGAGCCGGGCCGTCCACCGGCCCCGGGCGTTCAGTGGCAATGCCCGCCGCCCTGGCGGCGGCCCCAGAAGAACGCCGCCAGTGCCACGGGCAGCAGCACCACGTTGAGCAGCGTCACGTAGTTCCAGCCGAAGACGTCGCGGCCCAGGCTGACCTGACGCTCGCCCTCGGGCAGCCAGCCCAGGAGGGCGAAGCCGTAGTCCAGGCACAGTGCGGTGACGATCGCGCCCAGGAAGAACACCAGCGCCATCCAGCCGGCGGCCTTCCAGCCGTAGTAGCGCCGATAGACCGAGAGCATCGGCAGGGTGATCAGGTCGGAGAGGATGAAGGCGATCACTCCGCCGAAGGAAATGCCGCCCTTCCACAGCACCGCGGCCAGCACGATGTTGCCCACCGAGCAGACGAAGGCCAGCACGGCGATGATACTGCCGGCCACGGCGTTCCACAGCAGGACCCCGAAGCCGGGATTGTCGCCCTCGGTGAGGAACACCGAGCGCCAGACCTCGTTGGGCACGAGCACCGACAGCACCGCCGCCACGGTCACGCCGATCAGGATGTCCTTGCCGACCATCGTCACATCCATGTGGAAGTGCGAGGCGGCGGTCCGCAGCTTGGCGAGGAAGGCACTCTCGCCGTGGCCGGAATGGCCGCCGTGGTCGTGGTCGTGGTCGTGGTCGTGGTCGTGGTCGTGGTCATGACCGCCATGATCGTGATGGTGCTCGTGTCCGCCACCGCCGGCATCGTGGCCGGCGTTCTCGCGGGCGGCGGTGATCACCGAGTCGGGCACCAGCAGCCGCACCAGCACCGCCATCACCACGATGAAGATCAGCCCGCCGACCAGCTCGCCGAGCACGAAGGCCAGGCCCAGCAGCGAGAACAGCACGATCAGGATCTCGAACACCAGGTTGGTGCTGGCGACCATGAAGGCCATGGCGTTGGCCCACGCCGCGCCCTTCATGATCAGCGTGCGTGCCATGCTGGCGGCTGCGTAGGAGCAGCTCGACGACAACGCCCCCACCCCGGTGGCTAGCGACAGCGAGCGGGGCGTGGCCCGGCCCAGCTTGTCGCCCACCAGCTCGGCGGGAATCCAGGCACGGATCACCCCCGAGAGCAGAAAGCCCAGCGCCAGGCCCCAGAAGATTTCCCAGACCATGCCGGCCCAGGACGCGACGAGTTCCTCGAGCATATCGCCTCCGTGTGATGTCTCATGACTCCGACCCAGCATAAACCCTTGTGCTACACAAAGGTCCAACACGGCGCCGCGCAGCCGAGGCGTCGCCGGGACTACTCGCCCTTGAGTCGCCCGCCCATCTCCTGGGCCAGTTCGACCGCATAGTGGTCGGTCATGCCGCCGATGAAGTCGAGCATGCGCCGGTAGCTGGCATAGAGCGGCCAGGTCGGCCGTGGCGTGTTCTCGCCGATCAGCGCCAGCACGCGCTGGTGCTTGAAGGTCGAGCGGCCGTGATGATGCAGCTCATGGGCCGCGCCGATGAAGGCCTCGAGCAGGATGCCGAGGGTGGTATGGGCACCGATCTCCAGCTTGGCCTTGCGCTCGTTCTGGAAGATGCGCTCGCGGGCGAGCTGCTTGGCCGCCTTGACGCCCCAGTCGAGATCGGGGTGACAGAGCTCGAGCAGGTCCTCGGTGAGCGCGCCGTTGAGAAGCGCCGTCTCATGCTGGACGAACACCTCGCCGACGTCGTTCACGGCACGTTCCATGGCCGCCCCGCGCAACGCCGCGATGCGCCGGCGCTGCGACACGCCGGCGCCCAGCGCGGCGTACTCGGCGGGCTCACCGCCGGCGATCTGGCTCAGGATGCCCGCGACCTCGTCGAAGCGCAGGATGCCCATCTCCAGGCCATCCTCGAGATCCAGCAGCGCATAGCAGATGTCGTCCGCCGCCTCGACCAGATAGGCCAGCGGATGCCGGCACCAGGCCCACTCGGCCCGACGGCGCAACCCCAGGGTCTCGGCCACTTCGGCGAGCTGCTCGCGCTCGGACTGATAGGCCCCGAACTTGCCGGTACGGCCGCCGTGCTCCACCGTCCACGGGTACTTGAGCAGGGTGCCCAGTGTCGCCGCGGTCAGGCGCATGCCGCCGCGGAACTGGTTGTATTCGATCTGGGTAACGATGCGAAAGCCCTGGGCATTGCCCTCGTAGGTCAGCAGGTCGTCGCGCTGGGTATCGGTGAGCCCTTCCAGCAGCCCGCTGCCGTCGTTCTCGGCGCGCTTGAACCAGTCGCGGATGGCGTACTCGCCGGCATGGCCGAACGGTGGGTTGCCGATGTCGTGGCCCAGGCAGGCCGCCTGGACGATCACCCCCAGGTCGGCCGGGGTGATCCACGCCGGCAGCCGCTCGCGCAGCTGCTCGCCGACGATCATGCCCAGCGAGCGCCCCACGCAGCCCACCTCCAGCGAGTGGGTCAACCGAGTGTGGATATGGTCGTTGTCGGTGAGCGGATGGACCTGGGTCTTGCGCCCCAGGCGCCGGAACGAGCCGGCGAAGACGATCCGGTCGTGGTCCTTGTGGAACGGGCTGCGGCCGACCTCGTCGCGCGAGCCGCGTGGCTTGTCGTTGAGCCGGCCCGGCTCGAGCAGGCGTTCCCAGTTCATCGACGTCATGCGGCATCCTCCAGGGTAGCGCGCCGCCCCTGCGAGGCAGCATGCCCGAGTTGGCCGCGGCGGCCGGCGTCTGTCAAGCCGGGGCCGCGGGTGATCAGTGCGCGCGAATCATCGCCGCCAGGTCGGCGGACACCGCGTCCAGCACCGTGGACCAGGCCAGGTAGGGCGTGCTCGCCGTGCCGTTGACCAGCACGCTGAACGCGCCCCAGCGGCCGCTCGCGGTGCGGAAGTAGCCACCCAGCGCCCGGACCGCAACGGGCTGGTTGAGCGTGCCGGTCTTGAGCATCACATGGTTCTGAAACAGCGGATCGCCCCGACGGATGAAGTGCATCGGCCCGTTGACCGGCAGCTGCAGCCCGGCCAGAAAGGCCGGAAACAGCGCCGGCCGCCGGTACAGGGTCGCCAGCAGGGTGGTCACGCCCTGCGCCGAGGTGCGGTTTTCCGGCGTCAGGCCGCTGCCGCTGTGCAGCACCAGCGGCCCGTGCCCCGGCAGGCCCCGGGCGAAGCCGGCCACCGCCTTGCCGGCCTGGGGCAACGTGGCCCGCGGCGTATCGGCCAGATCCAGGCTCAGGGTGTCGGCCATGAAGTTGTTCGAATAATCGAGCATCCGTTGCAGCAGCGTCTGCAACGGCTTGCCGTCGACCGAAGCCAGCTGGGTCGCCGCCGCGGGAGGCCGCGTCCGGCTCACCGCCGTGCCGTCGGAGACGCCGACCCCGGCCCGCTCGAGCATCGCCTGCAGGGTCCGGGCGGTCTGCTCCGCCGGGTCGGAGCTGGCACGATAGAGCGCCCGTGGACGGGAGTCCCGGGCGATGGTGCCGCTGACCACCAGCACGTCGCCCCGCTCGTCGGTGACCCGCTCGGCATCGAGCCGGGACTCGCCGCCCCGGGCGACGGTGGTCACGCGGTTGTCGACGCGGGTGGTGGGCTCGACGGTGTTGCAGCTGAGGATCCGCGCCGCGCCGCCCACCCGGCGCCCCGGCAGCACGTCGAGGCACCAGCTGCCGTAGTTGACCGCCGCTGAAGAAAGCCGCGCGCTGTAGGCATTGTCGGCCCGCGAGGCGGCCCGGCAGCGGTCGGTGGTCACGCACTCGACCGGGCCGAAGCGCCACTGGCTGACCACCAGTTGCCCCCTGACCGCCGTGACGCCGCGCTGGCGCAGCCGCTGGATCAGCCGCCACAGATCCTCGGAGACCAGCGCCGGGTCGCCGCCGCCCTCGAGCACCAGGTCGCCGTGCAGCACGCCATCGTCATCGATCACTCCGGTCGACACCAGCCGGGTGGTGAAGCGATGCTGCGGCCCCCAACGGTCCAGCGCCGCGGCCGCCGTGTAGAGCTTGGAGACCGAGGCCGGCGAGAGCGCGCGGCGGGGCGCGATAGCGCCCAGCACCCGGCCGGAATCCAGCAGCTCGGCCCGGGCGCCGAGGCGATAGCCCTGGCCGGCCAGCCGCGCCACATGCTCGAACCCCGACGCCCGGGCGAACGACCCCGGCGTCGCCAGACACAACACAACGAACAGCAGGGACAGACGACGCGACATGACGGCTCCGTGAACGGTGAAGGGCATCCAGCCTAGTGGGCCGAGACCTGCGAGAAAACCTGAATCACCGCCACCCCGGCGATGATCAGCCCCATGCCCAGTACCGCCGGCACATCGAGCCGCTCGCCGAACCACACCACGCCGAGCAGCGACACCAGCACGATGCCCAGCCCGGCCCAGACGGCATAGGCGACGCCCACGGGCAGGCTGCGCAGCACCAGAGTCAGCAGGTAGAACGCCAGGCCGTAGCCGATCACCACCCCCACGCTGGGCCACAACCGGGTGAACTCCTGCGAGGCCTTGAGCGCGGTGGTGCCGAGCACTTCGGCGACGATCGCCAGAAACAGGTACAGATAGGCCATTGCGACTCCCTCCTGGGCAGTGGCGCGAGCGGTAGCGCCGGGTCCGTGTCGGAGGCTGCATTCTAGCCTCGTTAATGATGGAATCGAGTTATCAACTATCTGAAAAAGAGATAGATCATGCAGTGGAACCTGGATCAGCTCGTCTGCCTGCTGGCCGCCGCCGACAGCGGCTCCTTCTCGGCCGCCGCACGCCATCTGGGTCGCGCCCAGTCGGCGATCAGCACCGCCATCGCTCACCTCGAACTGGACTTGGGCCTGACCCTCTTCGACCGGCGCGGCCGCACCCCGGTGCTGACCGGCGAAGGCCAGGCGCTGGTCCGCGAGGCCCGGGAGATCCTGCGCCAGTGTGACCAGCTCGAGGCCCGTGCCCGCACCCTGGCCGGCGGCGAGGAGTCACACCTGACCCTGGCCGTCGACGAGGCGCTGCCCTACCCGCCGCTGATGGATACCCTGCTGGTGCTGGCCGAGCGCTGGCCGAACCTGGAGCTGTCGCTGCTCAACGGGGCGCAGGCGGACATCCCCAGCTGGGTCGCCGACGGCACCGCCGACCTCGGCGTGCTGTTCAGCCAGCCCTCGCTGCCGCCCCGGCTCGACGTGCGCCAGATCGCCCGCCTGGCGCAGACCGCCATCGTCGCCCACGACCATCCGCTCGCCACCGCGTCCTCCGTGCGGCTGTCGACGCTCAGCCGCCATCGCCAGCTGGTGGTGGCCTCGCCGCTGGGCGGCAACCGCAGCGCGCGCCTGTCGCCGCGCATCTGGCAGCTCAACAGCTACTACGCGATCGCCGAACTGGTCACCCAGGGCATCGGCTGGGCACTGGTCCCCACCCACATCGCCGACTACCCCATGTACCGCTCGCTGGTCAGCCGCCTGACCATCGACGACCTGCCCGAGCCGCCCGGTGTCAGCGTGGAACTGGTACGTCGGCGCGACGCCGGCCAGGGGCCGATCGCCCGCTGGCTCGAGGCGGAACTCAGTACGCGACTGTCGCGCTGAGCGGGGTCAGGGCAGCCGCTCCGGCGCATGGGGCAGCGTGGCGGAAAGCCGCCAGAGCGTCTGGCCGCTTTCCGCGTACTTGCGCTCGAAGGGCGTCAGGTAGTCGCCCTGCGGGTCATGGCGGACCACCGTCGGCAGCGGCTCGCCGGCATGCTGCAGCGCCAGGGCGAACTCCTCCAGGTACAGCCCCCAGTTGGACCGCACCTCGAGGCGCCCGCCCAGGGCGAGAATCGCCGGGAAGACCGGATGACCGTGCCAGCGCAGCTTGAGCTGCGAGGCCTTCGGGTAGGGATTGGGGTACAGCAGGTAATGGCGCTCCGGCTGCCAGCCGGCGCCCAGCGCCAGGCGCCAGAAGTCGACCAGATCGGCGCGCACCAGCAGGGCGTTGTCGGGCAGCGGGCCGTGCTCGCGCTCCAGCCGCGCCGCGCTGCGGTCGATGCCGATCACCGCGCGGTCCGGATGACGGGCGGCCAGGGCCCGGGTGGAAAGCCCCACGCCGCAGCCGGCATCGAGCAGCAGCGGCCGCCCCTGGGCGGCCAGCCAGTCCTGCGCCCGCTCGAAGGCGAGCCGGGTATGGTCGGCGATCGGCTTGCGCCAGGGGTGGTTCAGGGCGCGGGCGACCCGTCGCGCCAGGTCCTCGTGCGGGCCGGGCTGACGGGAGGTGACGGTACGGGAATTGGCGTGCATGGCAGTCTCTGGGTCGAGAAACGCGCCCAGTCTACCAAGCCGGCTCGCCTGCCCGCCAAGGCGGCCGGCATGACGCCGCTGCAACCCGAGTGCTATCATCGCGTCCCAGACCCGGCATGGCGTGCCCGCCCCTGTCCCCCGCGGCGCCCATGCAACCCTGACGGCTCGTTGCTGTCAGCTTTTCGTAGACTCCATTGCACAACGAGGGATGCGGCTTGTCACAGTTACCGGTGATTGTCGGCATGGGCGGTGTCAATGCCGCCGGCAGAACCTCGGGCCACCAGGCGTTCCGCCGCACGGTGCTCGATGCCCTGTCCGCCGAGGAACAGCAGCGCACCGTGGTCGGCCTGGCCGCCATGATGCATCTGGTGGCCCGCCAGGCCGACGGCTCCTGGCAGGACAGTCACGGTAACCGCCTCGACACGGCCGGCGTGGCCGATCGCTTTCGCCAGACGGTGCTCGACCACACCCTGATCCGCCGCATCGAGGACGAGGCCTTCAACGCCGAAGGCATCCCGGCCAACCGCCGCGCCCAGCTGGCCCTCGACGCGCCGCTGACCTTCCAGGTGCGCCGCCGCCAGCTGCCCGAGGCCCTGCCGGAAACCTGGCAGGTGCGCGACCTGGACAGCCGCCGGGTCGAGGTCAGCGTGCCGCCGGGCGCCCTCGAGGTGCTGCTTCCGGACCACCGTCAGGCCCAGGTTCGCGCCGCCGGTCAGCTGCCCAGCGGCTTCGCGCCCGAGCGCCTGTATCGCAGCGTGCATCACCCGCGCGGGCTGTCGATGGCGGTGTTCGGCGCCAGCGACTGCCTGGGCCAGAGCGGGCTGGACTGGGAGACGCTGCGCGACGGCCTCGACCCGGATCAGATCGCCGTCTACGCCGGCAACTCCATCGGCCAGCTCGACGACGAGGGCTGGGGCGGGCTGCTCAAGAGCTTCGTCTCCGGCAACCGCGCCACCTCCAAGCAGATGCCGCTGGGCTACGGCCAGATGCCCGCCGACTTCCTCAACGCCTACGTGCTGGGCAGCGTCGGCGCCACCGGCGCGATCCAGGGCGCCTGCGCGACCTTCCTCTACAACCTGCGCCAGGGCATCGAGGAGATCCGTCGCGGGGTGCGCCGGGTGGTGATGGTGGGCACCAGCGACGCCCCGATCACCCCCGAGATCATCGAGGGCTTTCGCAGCATGGGCGCGCTGGCCGACGACGACAGCCTCAAGGCGCTCGACGCCCTGAGCCTGCTCACCGATGCCGACTACCAGCGCGCCTGCCGCCCCTTCGCCCGCAATTGCGGTTTCACCATCGCCGAATCGGCCCAGTTCGTGCTGCTGATGGACGATGTCCTGGCGCTGGAAACCGGCGCGCAGATCCTCGGCGCGATACCCGGCGTGTTCGTCAACGCCGACGGCTGGAAGCGCTCGATCTCGGCGCCCGGCATCGGCAACTACATCACCTTCGGCAAGGCAGCATCGCTGGGCCGCGAGATCCTCGGCGAGCGCGGCCTGCGCGAGCGTACCTTCGTGCACGCCCACGCCACCAGCACGCCCAAGAACCGCGTGACCGAGTCCCATGTCCTCGACAGCGTGGCACGGGCCAACGGCATTCACGACTGGCCGGTGGCCGCCGTCAAGGCGTTCGTCGGCCACTCCCAGGGCAGCTCCGCCGGCGACCAGCTGGCCAGCGCCCTGGGCAGCTTCGCCCATGGCTACATCCCCGGCATCCCCACCCTCGACGCCGTGGCCGACGACGT
This sequence comes from Modicisalibacter sp., assembly GCF_055145905.1. Taxonomy (NCBI): domain Bacteria; kingdom Pseudomonadati; phylum Pseudomonadota; class Gammaproteobacteria; order Oceanospirillales; family Halomonadaceae; genus Modicisalibacter; species Modicisalibacter sp. The sequence continues at coordinate 262,921 of NZ_JBSREH010000001.1, forward strand.
GCACGGCGAACGCCTGCGCCTGCCCCGCGAGTCGCTGGCCTTCCGCGCCGACGCCGCCTTCCTCAATGCCAAGGGCTTCGGCGGCAACAACGCCACCGGGCTGCTGCTCTCGCCGGACGCCACCGAACGCCTGCTGGTCCAGCGCCACGGCCAGGCCGCCGTCGCCGCCTGGCGCGAGCGCGCCGCCGCCGTGCAGGCCCGTGGCGATGCCTATCTGGCACGCGCCGACGCGGCCGATTTCGAGGTCATCTACCGCTTCGGCGAAGGTGTACTCGAAGGGCCGGAGCTGACGGTCGAGGCCGACGGCATCCACATCCCCGGCTATGCCCGTCCGGTCTCGCTGGCGGTGGACAACCCCTTCGGCCGGCTCGACGACTGACGCATCGGGGGAGGCGATTGCCGGTACAGCATCCATCGGCTACCCTGAGGGCCCGGCGCCGCCAGGCGTCGGGCCGTGACTACCGCCGCCGATTACGGGCGGCCGGCCTTCCGACAGGATTCCCCCATGAATATCGTGGTTTACCCCGGCACCTTCGACCCGATCACCAACGGACACTTCGATCTGATCGAGCGCGCCGCACGAATCTTCGACAAGGTGGTGGTGGCCGTCGCGGCGAGTCCCGGCAAACGACCGACGCTGGACATCGACGCCCGCGTCGACCTGGCCGAGGACGTGGTCGCCGAGCTCGACAACGTCTCGGTCGTGGGCTTTCACGGCCTGCTCACCGAACTGCTCGACCAGCAGGGGGCGCGCATCATCCTCCGCGGACTGCGGGCGGTCTCGGACTTCGAGTACGAGCTGCAGCTGGCCAACATGAATCGTGCCCAGGCCCCCCACGTGGAGAGCCTGTTTCTGACCCCCGCGGTCGAGAACTCCTACATTTCCGCCACCATCGTGCGCGAGATCGCGCGGCTCGGCGGCGATGTCAGCCGGCTCGTGCATCCCCGGGTCGCGGCAGCGCTGCGCGAGCACTTCGACACCGAGAACGCGCGCGATGCGTGACGCGACCGCCGCAGCGAGGACATGACCCATGGCCCTGATGATCACCGACGAATGCATCAACTGCGACGTCTGCGAGCCCGAATGCCCCAACGGCGCCATCTCGCCGGGCGAGGAGATCTACGTGATCGACCCCGGCCTGTGCACCGAGTGCGTCGGCCATTTCGACGAGCCGCAGTGCCAGCAGGTATGCCCGGTGGACTGCATTCCGCTGGACCCCGACCATCGCGAGTCCCATGACGAGTTGATGACGAAGTACGAACGCATCACCGCCGCCTGAGCCGCCTGCGCGGTGCCGCCCGGCCGGGCGGCACCGGCCTGATTGCCTGCCACCCGCCTAACCCACAGGGACGTACCCGCCCATGAGCGCTGCCGCCACCCGTCGCGTCTGGACGCTGGCCTGGCCGATCATCCTGTCCAACATCACCGTGCCGCTGCTCGGCCTGGTGGACACCGCCGTGGTCGGGCACCTGCCGGAATCGCGCTTTCTCGCCGGCGTGACCCTGGGCGCCACGCTGTTCGGCTTCCTCTACTGGGGCTTCGGCTTCTTGCGCATGGGCACCACTGGCCTGACCTCCCAGGCGGTGGGCCGCGAGGACGACACCGCGGTGCGCAACCTGCTCGGCCAGTCGCTGCTGCTGGCGGCGCTGATCGGCGCGCTGCTGATCGTGCTCTCGCAGCCGCTGACCACGCTGGGCCTGTGGCTGCTCGACGGCAGCCACGAAGCCACCACCCTGGCCCGCGAGTACGCCGGCATCCGCTTTCTCTCGGCCCCGGCGGTGCTGGCCAACTACGCCATCCTCGGCTGGTTTCTGGGCCAGCAGAACAGCCGCGTGACCCTGACGATCATGGTCGCCACCAACAGCGTCAACATCGTCCTCGACCTGGTGTTCGTGGTCGGCCTGGGGATGACCAGCAACGGCGTCGCCTGGGCCACGGTGATCGCCGACTACACGGCGCTGGGCCTGGGCCTGTGGCTGGTCCGGCGCCAGCTGCGCACGCTCGGCGGGCGCTTCCTCGGCGAGCGCCTGTGGCGACCGGCCGCCTACACCGAGCTATTCCAGGTCAACAGCCAGCTGTTCCTGCGTACCCTGGGGCTGCTCTTCGCCATGGCCTTCTTCACCAGCCAGGGCGCCAGCCAGGGCGACGTGATCCTGGCCGCCAATGCCGTGCTGCTGCAGTTCATCATGCTGACCTCCTACGGCCTGGACGGCTTCGCCCACGCCGCCGAGGCACTCACCGGACGGGCCATCGGCCGGGGCGACGGCGCGGCGTTCCGCGATGCGGTGGGCGGCGCGATGCGCTTTTCCCTGCTCACCACCATCGCGGCCATGCTCGCCTTCGCTCTCGGCGGCCACTTCCTGATTGCGCTGCTCACCGACCTGCCGGCAGTGCGCGAGACCGCCGCCACCTACCTGCCCTGGATGGTGCTGATGCCGCTGCTGGCGGTGTGGAGCTACCTGTTCGACGGGGTGTTCATCGGCGCCACCGCCACCCGCGAGATGCGCAACAGCATCCTCGTCGGCCTGGCGGTCTACCTGCCCGCCTGGTGGCTGGCCACCGGCCCGCTGGCGCTCGGCAATCACGGCCTGTGGCTGGCCTTCACGCTGTTCACGCTGGCCCGTTCGGCGACGCTGCTCGCCTACTACCGACACTACCGCCGCACTCGCTGGCGCCTGCCGCTCGACCAAAGACGCACGGCGGCGCGTTGACCGCGGCCTGTCGGTTGCGCTATCGCTAGGCGCGACGCTGCAAAACGCCAACAACCAGCGAGACTCCCCATGCTCAAGACACTGTCACGCCCGGCCGTGAAACTGGTCGAGCGTTATCTGCCCGATCCCTACATCTTCGTGCTGCTGCTGACCCTGATCGCCGCCGCGGCCGCCATCGGCGTGGAACGCCAGACGCCGCTGGCCGTGCTGCGCTTCTGGGGCGACGGCTTCTGGAACCTGCTGAGCTTCTCGATGCAGATGCTGCTGGTGCTGGTCGCCGGCTTCATGCTGGCCAGCTCGCCGCCCGTACGGCGCCAGCTGGCTCGCCTCGCCACCCGTGCCGGCACCCCCGCCCGGGCCATCGTGCTGGTCACGCTGGTCTCGCTGGCCGCCAGCTGGATCAACTGGGGCTTCGGCCTGGTAGTGGGCGCACTGTTCGCCAAGGAGCTGGCCCGCCAGATCCGTGTCGACTATCGCCTGCTGATCGCCAGCGCCTATTCCGGCTTCGTCGTCTGGCACGGCGGACTGGCCGGCTCGATTCCGCTGGTGATCGCCACCGAGGGCCACTTCACGGCCGACCAGATCGGCGTGGTCCCCACCGGCGAGACGATATTCTCGCTGTTCAACCTGGCCATCGTCGTGGCGCTGTTCATCGCGGTGCCGCTGGTCAATCGGGCGATGCTGCCCGACGACGCCGACAGCGTGTACGTCGACCCCGAGCGGCTCGACACCCCCGCCGGCGAGGAACGCCCGGTGATCACGCGACCTGCCGAGCACCTCGAGAACAGCAAGACGCTGGCCTGGCTGGTGGGCATCCCGGGGTTGCTGTTCCTGCTCGATCACTTCCTGCTGCGCGGCGGCGGACTCAACCTCAACATCGTCAACTTCCTGTTCCTGTTTCTGGCCATCGTGCTGCACCGCACCCCGCGCCGCCTGCTCGACAGCCTCCACGAAGCCATCAAGGGCGGCGCGGGCATCGTCATCCAGTTCCCCTTCTATGCCGGGATCATGGCGATCATGGTGCAGTCGGGCCTGGCCCAGACGCTCTCCGAGGGCTTCGTGTCGATCGCCAACGCCGACACCCTGCCGTTCTGGTCGTTCATCAGCGCCGGCGTGGTCAACCTCTTCGTGCCCTCCGGCGGCGGCCAGTGGGCGGTGCAGGCCCCGGTCATGCTGCCGGCGGCCCAGGCGCTGGGCGCGGACATCCCGCGTATCGCCATGGCCGTGGCCTGGGGTGACGCCTGGACCAACCTGCTGCAGCCCTTCTGGGCGCTGCCGGTGCTGGCCATCGCCGGTCTCAAGGCCAAGGACATCATGGGCTTCTGCCTGATCCAGCTCGTGGTCACCGGCGTGATCATCGCCCTGGGGCTCAGCTTCATCCCCTGACGCCACCCTGCCGGGCCGACCATGAGGTTAGCCTTGTTGCAACAACGAGGGGCACCAAGGGGCAAGCCGAAGAGGAGGTCCGGCGCCAGGGAAGGCGTCGGTAGCGCTCAGGGATGAGTCTATAGCGCCTCCTCGCAGGCTTGCCCCGAGCGTCCGACACGATCCACGATAGTCTTGGGGTCGAACGCCCCGGACGCATCGTGCCGGGGCAAAACGTGTTACACCTAAGGGAAATCCCGCGACACGAGGATGCCCCATGGCCCCCGACGACATGCCCCGCCAGCACGAACTGACCATGACCGTGCTGATGACCCCCGACATGGCCAACTTCAGCGGCAAGGTCCACGGCGGCGCGATCCTCAAGAAGCTCGACGAGGTCGCCTACGCCTGCGCCAGCCGCTATTCCGGCAGCTACGTGGTGACGCTGTCGGTCGACCAGGTGCTGTTCAAGCAGCCGATCCATGTCGGCGAGCTGGTCACCTTCCTCGCCATGGTCAACCATGTCGGGCGCTCATCGATGGAGATCGGCATCAAGGTGGTCGCCGAGTCGATTCAGGAGAAGGTCATTCGCCACACCAACAGCTGCTACCTGACCATGGTCGCGGTCGACCCGCAGGGCAAGCCGGTCGAGGTGCCGCCGCTGCGCTTGGACACGGCGCTGCAGAAACGCCGTTTCGAGAAGGCCGCGCTGCGCCGGGAAATGCGCAAGGAAGCCGAGCGCGCCACCCGCGCGCACGACCATCAGTACGCGCAACGCTCATCCTGATACACCCCCGTCATCGCAAGGAGGCCGCATGACGTCGCCCGCATCGCTTCGGGACCGCCTCGCCCTGGCCTGGGACGGCCTGATCATCGCCCTGGTGATCGTCAACCTGGCGCTGCTGCTGTTCGACAGCCTGTACCTGCTGCCGCCGCTGCACGACGCCTTCGCCGCCGTCGCCCCGCGCCTCGAGGCTGCCTATGCCGACACCATCCACGCGCATTTCTTCTCCATCGACCTGGCCTTCGTCAGCGTCTACGTGCTCGACGTGCTGATCGGCTGGACGATGGCGATCATCGAGCGGCGCTATCATCGCTGGTTCTTCTACCCCTTCGTGCACTGGTACGACGTGCTCGGCTGCATCCCGCTGGCCGGCTTGCGCTGGCTGCGCGTACTGCGCGTGTTCGCCCTGCTCCATCGCCTGCAGCGCCTGGGCATGATCGACGTACGTCGCTGGTACGTGTTTCAGGCAGCCCGCAAGTATTACGACATCCTGCTCGAGGAAGTGTCCGACCGCGTCGCGGTCCGCCTGATCGGCAGTGTTCAGGAGGAGGTCCGCCACAGCAACACGCTGTCGCGTCGACTCGCCGACGAAGTGGTGGCACCGCGCAAGGAACAGCTGGTGGAGGAGATCGCCGAGCGGCTGGAGACGGGGCTCGACGGCATCTATACCGAAAACCGCGCGCTGATCGCCCGCTATGTCAGCGCCCTGGTGGGCCGCACTCTGCAGGAAAGCCCCGAAATCCAGCGCCTGCACCGCATGCCCATGGGCCGCCAGGTCACCGGCGCCATGGACCAAGCCCTCAGCGACCTGGCCAGCCGGCTGATCCACGAAGCGGTCGGCGGCCTGCGCTCGCCGGAGTTCTCGCAACTGCTGCGCCGCGCCGCCGACAGCGGCATGGACATCCTGCTGGTCACCGACCGGCGCAGCGAGCGCATCACCGAGCAGGTACTCATCGAAGTGCTCGAGCTGCTCAAGGAACAGATCGCCACCAAGCGCTGGCAGACCAAGTACGACTGATCAGGCTTCCATGGCCAGCACCGTGTACGGTGCCTCGCTGGCATGGCGTCGATCGCGCTAGCCGCAATCGGCGCCCACGATGCGCCCGTGTTCGTCCAGGTGCAGGTTCAGGCGATCCGGGCGGTAGTCCATGGTGTAGCCCTGCCCCGGACGGATCACCCGCACCTGCTCGGCACCGCTGCGTTCACGGGCCCGGGGCGTCAGCGCGTCCCGGTAGTCGCGCCCGGTCCAGTCGGCCAGGGCATCGGCATCGCAGGCCTCATCGTCCGCCTGACTCATCGGTGGCGGCGGCGGAGCCGGGGCCGATTCGTGCCTCGGCGCGCCGACACAGCCGCCCAGCAGGCCGGCGACCAGTATTCCGATCATGGTGCGTCTGTCCATCCCCGTCTCCTCCCTCGTGGACCCCGCCGCCGCGGCCACGCATGGCCGGCACATCGGGTAAACCGCTGGACGCCGCGCGGCACCCTCGATAAGGTCCTGAAATGTGGAGCCATCCGTCGCCGATGGCTAGGCTCAGTGGGATTGAGGCACGATATCGCTCATTGCACCCCGTCACCGACAAGAGGATGGAAGCTCATGGTCAGGATTGGCAATGTCTTGGGACTCGTGGCCGGCACGCTGCTGGCGGCCGGTCAGGCCGTGGCGGCCGAGCCGCTGCGTGTGGCGTCGAAGATCGATACCGAGGGGGCGCTGCTCGGCAACATGATGGTCGCGCTGCTGGAAGACGCCGGCTACCCGGTCGAGAACAAGCTCCAGCTCGGCCCCACCAACATCGTGCGCAAGGCCCTGCTCGAGGGCGAGATCGACCTCTACCCCGAGTACACCGGCAACGGCGCCTTCTTCAGCGGCACCACCGACGACCCGGCCTGGAAGAACGCCGAGGCCGGCTACGAGAAGGTGCGCGACTGGGACCGCAAGAACCACGGCATCGTCTGGCTCGAGCCGGCCCCGGCCAACAACACCTGGGCGATCGCCGTGAAGCGCTCGATCGCCGAGGCCAACGATCTCGACACCATGGCGGACTTCGGCCGCTGGGTGCGCGACGGCGGCGACGTCAAGCTGGCCGGCTCCGCGGAGTTCGTCGAGAGTGCCGCGGCCCTGCCCAGCTTCCAGAAGGCCTATGACTTCACGCTCTCCCAGGACCAGCTGCTGGTGCTCTCGGGCGGCAACACCGCCGCGACCATCCGCGCCGCGGCCGAAGGCACCAGCGGCACCAACGCAGCCATGGTCTACGGCACCGACGGCGCCATCCAGCCCGCCGGCCTCAAGGTGATGGACGATACGAAGGGCGTGCAGATGGTCTACGAGCCGGCCGTGGTGATGCGCGAGGCGGTCCTCGAGGCACACCCCGAGCTACCCGACCTGTTCGAGCCGGTCTTCGCCTCGCTGGACCGCGAGACGCTGCAGACGCTCAACAGCCAGATCCAGGTCCAGGGCCTGCCGGCCAAGCAGGTAGCGCATGACTACCTGAAAGACCACGGCTTCCTCGACTGACGCGTGAATCACGACGAACACGACGGGCCGCGGCGCATCGCCAACCGGGTGCTCGCCACCCTGCTGGTGGCCAGCCTGGCCGGCGCGGTACTGCTGCCGTTCGCCGCGATGGCGCCCAACCGGCTGGTATCGGGGGAATCGGTGTCGCTGCTGACGGCGCTGCGCCCCTGGCAGACGCTGGGGCTGGCGGCGCTGGCCGGCGCCCTCGCGCTGGCCTGCCTGGTCCGTCCACTGGGCGAACGCCGCGGCGCCCGCCTGACGCTGGTGGCCGCGCCGCTGGCGCTGCTGCTGACGCTGTACGGGCTGGGCGACTATGCCCAGCGCGCCCTGACGGACGCCTCGCCCGCGGCCCGGGTCTCCCAGGGCGCGGCCTTCTGGGTGCTGGTGTTCTGCACCAGCCTGATGATCGTCGACGCCTTCCAGCGCCTGGGATCGTCGCTGTGGCTGCGCAGCGGCTACGGCCTGCTGCTGGTCGCCGCCGTCGCGGCACTGTTCGCCACCGGCACCTTCAATGCGCTGTCGATCCTGCGGGAATACTTCAACATCGAGGATGCCTTCGTCGACCAGTTCGTCACCCACCTGACCTTGGTCGGGCTGGCGCTGGCGCCGACCCTGGCGATCGGCCTGCCGCTGGGCCTGCTGGCGCACCGCCGCCCCGCCACGCGCGGAGTGCTGTTCAGTGTGCTCAACGTCTTCCAGACGATCCCCTCGATCGCGCTGTTCGCGCTGCTGGTGGCGCCGCTGTCGGCGCTCGGCGATGCCGTGCCCTGGCTGGGCGCGCTGGGCGTGGCGGGCATCGGCGCCGCCCCGGCGATCCTCGCGCTGATCCTGTACTCGCTGCTGCCGATCGTGCGCAACACCCAGGCCGGTTTCGCCGGCGTCGACCCCGCCACCCGCGAGGCGGCGCGCGGCATGGGCATGACGCGCCAGCAGATCCTGTGGCGCGTCGAGGTGCCGCTGGCGCTGCCGGTGATCCTGTCGGGGCTGCGCATCGTCACCGTTCAGGCCATCGGCCTGACCGTGGTGGCCGCGCTGATCGGCGCCGGCGGGCTGGGTGCGTTCATCTTTCAGGGGCTGGGCCAGTACGCCATCGACCTGGTGCTGCTGGGGGCGGTGCCGACCATCGCCCTGGCGGTGATCGCCGACTTCCTGATGCAGATCCTGGTCGCCGTCAGCCGCCCCGCCGGCGCCCGCTGAGCGACAACCCCACTCATCGAGAGCCGAAGGCATGATCGAATTACAGGGCCTGACCAAGACCTACGGCGACAAGACGGTCGTCAGCGACATCTCGCTACGTGTCGAACGTGGCGAGTTCAGTGTGCTGATCGGCCCCTCGGGTTGCGGCAAGTCGACCACGCTGCGCATGATCAACCGGCTGATCCCCTTGACGAGCGGGCGCATCCTGCTCGGCGACGAGGATGTCACCCGCCTGCCGGCGGAACAGCTGCGCCGGCGGATCGGCTACGCCATCCAGTCGATCGGGCTGTTCCCCCACTGGACGGTGGCCGACAACATCGCCGTGGTGCCCAACCTGCTCAAGTGGCCGAGCGCGCGCATCGCCTCGCGGGTCGACGAGTTGCTCGACCTCTTCCACCTGGATGCCGGCGAGTTCCGCGACAAGTACCCGCACCAGCTCTCTGGCGGTCAGGCCCAGCGCGTGGGGGTAGCCCGGGCGCTCGCCGCCGACCCGGAAGTGCTGCTGATGGACGAGCCCTTCGGTGCCGTCGACCCGCTGACCCGCGAGGTGCTGCAGAACGAGATGCGCCGCGTCCACGAGCAAACCGGCACCACCGTGATCTTCGTCACCCACGACATGGACGAGGCGCTCAAGCTGGCCTCGCGCATCGCCCTGCTCGACGCCGGGCGCCTGGTGCAGTACGACCGCCCCATCGAGCTGCTCACCGCCCCCGCCGAGGCCTTCGTCAGCGACTTCATCGGCAAGGCCGACCTCGGCCTCAAGCTGCTCTCGCGGCGCTGGGTGCACCAGTACCAGCAGGCGGCGACGACATCCGGCGACGCCCCCCATCACTGGGAAACCGACGCGCAAGGCCACCCGACCTGCCTGCACGGCGGCCGTCCGACGGCGGATGTGCCACCGCGCGTGGCGGTCACCGATGACTGGACGGCGACACCGGGAATGACCATGAAGGAAGCCCTGTCGCGCATGGTCTGGTATCGCGTGGGAGTGCTGCCGGTCATCGACGACGCCGGGCGTCTGATCGGCGAGGTGACCCTGGAGGGGGTCATGGGGCGTCAGCCATGATGGCGGCCCTGCTCCGGTGCGAACGGCGCCGCGATGCCCTACTGCCGCTGCTGAGTCTGCTGCTGGTGGCCCTGGTGCTGTTCATGGGGCGCCTGGAACCGCTGTTCCATGCCGCCTTTCCGCAGCTCGAGACACCCGTCTACGCTCGCGAAAGCTTCTGGCGGCTGACCCTCGACCACCTCGTACTGGTACTGGTCTCGTCGCTGATCTCGGTGAGCGTGGGCGTCTCTGCGGGCCTGTTCGTCACCCGTCGCACCGGGCGCGAGTTCGAGCCGCTGGTCTCGGCACTGGCGGCGATCGGCCAGACCTTTCCGCCGGCGGCGGTGCTGGCGATCGTCGTGCCGCTGGCCGGGTTCGGCTTCGTGCCGACCATCGTCGCCCTGACCCTCTACGGCCTGCTGCCGGTGGTACAGAACACCATCACAGGCCTGCGCACCGTGCCCCCCGACACCCTGGAGGCCGCCCGCGGCACGGGCATGAGCGCCCGGCAGATCCTGTGGCGCGTCGAGTTGCCGCTGGCGATGCGGGTGATCATCGCCGGTGTCCGGGTGTCGGTGATCATCAACATCGGCACCGCCACCATCGGCTCCACGGTCGGCGCCCAGAGCCTGGGCACACCGATCATCGCCGGGCTGGTGGGCGACAATATCGCCTACGTGATTCAGGGGGCGGTGCTGGTGGGGCTGCTGGCGATCGTCAGCGACCTGTCCTTCGAACGCCTGGAACGGCGCTATCGGATCGGCGGCGAGGCTACGGACTGAACACAGGCGGCGGGGAACGACAGGAAAAGAGGTCGGAAACCGGGGAAAGGAGTGGCGCAAGGCACCAGCCCGCCCGACGGCAAGCCGCCGGGCGTGGGTGCTGACACTCAGCTGGCGGAGTCCTGGATCTGCTCACCGCCCTCTTCGATGTCTTCGCCGGCGCCATGCATGGTGTTGCAGCCGCTCAGCACGCTGACACTCACCAGCGCCAGAAACATCAGTGCCGTCAGTTTCTTCATCTCGCGTCCTCCCTAACGGATCAATGAAGTCACCGGCGAGGCCATCATCCGGACCCCGTTCCGGTGCGTGACAAGGCGTCACACCCCCAGCCTAACAGGCTCCGGCGGATTCTGCCCGGTGGATCCGCTACTTCCCGGAAGCGGCTTCCTCGATTTCCGAGCCCACCTTCTGCACATCGCGGCCGAAGCCGTGCATGGTATTGCAGCCGGCCAGGCCCGCCAGCATCAGCAGGGCCAGCGCGATCGCTAGCTTGTTCATGGCATTCTCCTCGCGCGATTGTTGCGCCTGTTATCGCCGATCCCGGCGCTTGCCACAAGAGGCGCGACTAGACCAGTACCAGGCGCAGGATGATCACCCCGATCACCGCCAGCGTCAGTCCGCGGACCCACTTGGCGCCACGCGGCCCCATGTTGACCCGCACCGCCAGCCAGGCGCCGCTCATGCTGCCCACCGCCATCAGCAGGCCGTAGGCCCAGCGGACTTGATCGTCGAGCACGAACACCGCCAACGCCGGCAAGGTATAGACAAGTATGATGAGTACCTTGAGCACGTTGACCTGGGCCAGGTCGATCCTGAGCATGCGGTAGAGCACGGCGATGAACAACACCCCCACGCCGACCTGAATGAAGCCGCCGTAGAGGCCGATGACGAACATCGCCAGATACACCGCCGGTGTCAGCCGTTCCGGGGTCAGCTCCCGGGTGTCCAGCGTCGGCTGTGGCAGCAGCATCATCAGCGAGGCGCCGACCATGGCCACCACCAGCACCGTCTCGAACACGGCGTCGGGAATTCCCAGCGCCAACCAGGCACCGCACAGTGCACCCAGCACCGCCGGCACCGAGAGCCGCAGGCCGACCCCCAGGTCCCGAGCGCCGGCGCGGCGGAAGTTGCCCACCGCGCTGACACTCTGCAGGGCGATGCTCACCCGGTTGGTGCCGTTGGCCACCTGGGGTGGCAGCCCCAGGAACATCAGCAGCGGCAGGGTCAGCATCGAGCCCCCCGCCGCCAGCACGTTGATGAAGCCGGCGGCAGCGCCGATCACCACCAGCGCCAGCCCTTCCAGCCCGCTCATGAGGCGGCCGTCCGTGGAGTCCGCCCCTGACGCACGCTCCAGGCGAACACGGCGGCGAAGATCGCCACCCCGGCCAGATCGAGGGCGAGCATGCCGTGCGGCCACAGCATCAGGGCGCCGATCGGGAACATCAGCAGCCGCAGCCACCATGACAGCTCATGCTCGAGATAGCCCTCGAGGCCGGCGACGATGGCGTAGATGCCGAACAGCGCCATGACGAAGACGGTGGTCATCTCCAGCGGCGTGCCGGTGATCAGCGGCGACCACACGAACAGCAGCGGCACGATGTAGAGCCCCTTGGCGATCTTCCAGGCGGTCAGGCCGGTGCGCATCTGCGGCGTGTTGGCGATCGCCGCGGCGGCGAAGGCGGTCAGGCACACCGGCGGCGTGACGTTGGAGTCCTGGGACAGCCAGAAGATCACCATGTGCGCGGCGACCAGCGCCATGGTCAGGAAGTGCGGCGACAGCGCCTGCTCGTAGAGCTGGCTGGAGAAGGTGTCCGGTACCTTGTCGAGCAGCGCCTGGGCGTCGGCCGGGCTCATCGGCGCGGACAGCGCCTGCACCTGATCCGGCGCGGCGAGCATGAAGATGGCCTGGGCCTGCTGCGGCAGATCGCCGGCCACCAGCAGGTCGACGAGCTGGGAGTGCGCCATCAAGTTGTAGAGCGCCGGCGCCGACAGCGTCGCCAGCACGATGTAGGACGCCGTGACCGGCAGCCCCATGCCCAGGATCAGCGAGGCGATGGCGATCAGCACCAGGGTCACCAGCAGGCTGCCGCCCGCCCAGTCGGTGATCATCAGCGAGAAGGTGTTGCCGATGCCGGTGGTCGAGACCACGTTGACGATCAGCCCCACGGTGATCAGCAGGATCGCCGTGGTGATCATGTTGCGGGTGCCCTGCACCAGGGCCTCGATGATCAGCCTCGGGGTCATCGGCTGCTTGGACAGCCACGACGCCACGACCACCGAGACGATGGCGATGCCGGCGCTGTAGGTGGGCGTGAAGCCGTAGATCAGCGCCGCCACCAGCACGATCAGCGGCAGCAGGAAGTGCCAGCCGTTCTTGAGCACCTCACCGATCTTCGGCGCATCGGGGTCGTCGAGGTGCTGGGCGTTGCTGCGCTTGGCCTCGATGCGCACGAACATCGCCACCGACAGGAAGTACAGCAGCGCCGGCAGCGCGGCGACGCCGATGATGGTCAGGTAGGAAACCTGGGTGTAGGAGGCCATGATGAAGGCCCCGGCCCCCATCACCGGCGGCATCAGCTGGCCGCCGGTCGATGCCGAGGCCTCGACGCCCGCGGCAAAGCGCGCCGGGAAGCCGGCCTTGCGCATCAGCGGGATGGTGATGACCCCGGTGGAGACGGTATTGGCCACCGCCGAGCCGGACACCGAGCCCATCAGGCCCGAGGAGAACACCGCCACGAAGCCCGGGCCGCCGACGAAGCGACCGGCCGCGCAGCGCGCCAGCTCGATGATGAACTCCCCGGCGCCCGACTTGACCAGGAAGGCGCCGAAGAGGATGAACATGAACACGTACGACCAGGAGATGCGGGCGATCGAGCCCAGCATGCCCTCGCCGCCGATGTAGCTGCGGAACAGCACGGTTTCCCAGCTCAGGCCGGGGAAGTTGAAGACGCCGCCGACGTACTTGCCCCACCAGGCCACGTAGGTCAGCGCGATCAGGCACAGCACCGGGATGAACCAGCCGGTGGTGCGCCGGGCGAACTCGAGCACCAGCCCCACGGCCAGGATCGACACCACCCAGTCGCTGGCGTTGAAGGTCACGCCGCGGTCGTAGAGCGCGTCCTCGAAGGCCATCAGGTAAAGAGCGCAGCCGATCGCCGCCACCGCCAGCAGCACGTCGACGGCCAGGATCGCGCGCTGCGCCCCGGCGCCGGAGGGCCGCGCCAGCGGCACCGACAGCGCGCACAGCGCACCGAACAGCCCGAAATGCATGGCGCTCGTCCACAGCGTGGACAGCGTCGAGAAGGTATTGAAATAGAGGTGCACCAGGGCGATGACGATCGCGAAGGCGAACAGGAAGCGCCCCAGCCACGGATGCGTCAGGCGCTCGTCGGCCTCCTGGGCCTCCTCGTCGCGGATCGAGTCAAGGTTCGGGTCGCTCACGGCGATCTCCTGAAAACGGAAGGGCTGAACATCGACGACGAACGCCGCGGCATGGCGCGGCGCTCGTCCAGGGCCGGATCGCCGGGGCCATGCGGCCCCGCGACCCGTGGGATCACTCGGCGATCAGACGATCGGGGATCTTGATGCCCTGTTCCTTGAAGAAGCGAGCCGCCCCCGGATGCAGCGGCATCGGCAGGCCGGCGATCGCCTTCTCGATGGCCATGGCCTTGGTCGCCGGGTGGATGTTCTGCAGGAACGGCAGGTTCTCGTACATGGTCTTGGTGATGGCGTAGACATCGTCGGCCGGGACGTCGGCACGCACCGCCAGGATATTGGGCTGGGCGATGGTGTGGATCACCTCGTCCTGGTTCGGATAGGTGCCGGCCGGGATGTCATACGGGGTCCACAGCTCGAACTCGCTGTTGACCTTCTTGAGCTGCTCGTCGGTGAAGGCCAGCGTGGTGATGTCGTCGCCGACGTTGGCATAGGCGCGGGTCACCGCCGCCGCCGGGGCACCGGCCGGAATGTTCATGCCCTTGATGGTGCCGTTCTGCAGGGCGTCGGCGCTGGGGCCGTAGCCCAGGTAGGCGATGTCCATCTTCTCCGGATCGATGCCCAGCTGGCCGAGGATGTAGCGGCCGGAGCCCTCAGTGCCGGAGTTGCGCGCGCCGATCGAGAACGGCTCGCCGTAGAGGTTGGTCATGTCGTCGATGGTGCCGGAATCGACCATGTCGTCCTTGACCACGAAGTGCTCGACGTTCTGCCACAGCATCGACACGCTGCGCAGGTTCTTGTACGCCTTGGGTACCGGGCCGGTGCCCTTCCAGGCGTAGGCGCCGTAGAGCCCCTGCAGGATGCCGAACTGCGCCTGATCCTCGTCCATCAGCTTGAGGTTCTCGCCGGAACCGGCGGAGCTGATCGCCGACACCGAGATGCCGGTCTTGGGCTCGAGCTTGACCTTGATCAGCGTCGACAGCGCGACGCCCACCGGGTAGTAGGTACCGCCGGTGGTCGCGGTGCTCAGGATGTACTTGTGGGATTCCTGAGCCATGGCCGAGCCGGCCGAGACACCCAGTGCCGCTGCGGTAGCCAGCCCGATGGCCGACTTGAGGAACTGACGCTTGTGCATGCCGTTTCTCCTGTTGGGAATTGGCGGTTATTGTGTGAAGCGTCAGAGCTACTGCAAATGCCTTGCCACCCACGGAATGATCTTGAAAATCAAAAGCTTGTAAAAAAACTGCCTGACGAACGCCCATTGATCGGCAACAACTTGCCGATCACGGCGCCGACCATCGGCCATTTCTTGCCGACACTTGCCGACACCGCACCTGCACGGAGATCCCCATGACCGACTTCACGCTCGATGAGCGCCTGGCCGAGGACACGCACTTTCTGCTCGACCTGCCGCTGTGTCAGGTGCGCCTGATGAACGACGCCCGCTTCGCCTGGCTGATCCTGGTACCGCGCCGCGAGGCCATTGTCGAGGTCAGCGACCTGAGCGAGAGCGAGCAGGCGCGCCTGTGGCACGAGGCCACCCGGCTCGGCGAGGCGCTCAAGGCCGAGCTCGGCGGCGCCAAGCTCAACCTGGCAACGCTGGGCAATCAGGTGCCGCAGCTGCATTTCCACGTCATCGTGCGGCGCCGCGACGATGCCGCCTGGCCCGGCCCGGTGTGGGGGGTGGGAACACCCGAGCCCTGGCCGGCCCGGGCGGTGGCGGAATGGCAGGCGCGGATCGACCGGCTCGCCGCGCCGCTGATGGCGGAGTGAGGGAACGTCAGGTGCCGCTCAGCAGCCCGTGCTTGTCGAGCACCGCCTCGATGGCGTCCTCGATGATCGCCAGCCCCTCGTCGAGATCGGCGTCGGTGCTGATCAAGGGCGGCATGACCTTGACCACGCAGTCCGCCTGGCCGGTGGTCTCCATGATCAGCCCGCGCTCGAAGCACTTGTCGATGATCGCGTTGCCGAATTCGGCGCGCTCGCAGGCCAGGCCGATGAACAGCCCGCGCCCGCGGATCTCGGCCTCGAAATGGCGGTGCTCGGCCATGATCGTGGCCAGCCGCTCGCGGACGTACTCGCCCTTGCGCAGCGTTTCCTTCTCCAGGGTGTCGTCGCGCCAGTAGGTCTCGAGCGCCGCGGTGCCGGTGACGAAGGCCTGATTGTTGCCGCGGAAGGTGCCGGTGTGCTCGCCGGGCGCCCAGACATCGAGCTCGGGCTTGAGCAGCACCATCGCCAGCGGCAGCCCCATCCCGGACAGCGACTTGGCAACGGTGACGATGTCCGGCGAGATGCCGGCCGGCTCGAAGGAGAAGAACGGCCCGGTGCGGCCGATCCCGGCCTGGATGTCGTCGACGATCAGCAGCATGTCGTGCTCACGGCACAGCCGCTCGATCTCGCGCAGCCAGGCGAAGTCGGCGACGTTGATGCCGCCCTCGCCCTGCACCGTCTCGACGATCACCGCCGCCGGCTTGTCGACGCCGCTGAAGTCATCCTCGAGCAGCGCCGCGAAGTCCTTCGCGGTGTCGCGACCGTCGGCGTAGTAGTGGCTGTAGGGCATCAGCACGGCATCGTCGAGCCCCACCCCGGCGCTGCCGCGCACCGCGGCGTTGGCGGTGACCGCCATCGAGCCCAGGGTCATGCCGTGAAAGCCGTGGGTGAAGTGGACGATCCGGCTGCGCCCCTTGACCTTGCGCGCCAGCTTGAGCGCCGCCTCCACCGCATTGGTGCCGGTGGGCCCGGGGAACTGCAGCTTGTAGTCCATCCCACGCGGCTTGAGGATCACGTCCTCGAAGGTGGCGAGGAAGGTCTCCTTGGCCTCGGTGGCCATGTCCAGGCCATGGTTGATGCCGTCGCGCTGGATGTACTCGACCAGCGCGCGTTTCATGGCCTCGTCGTTGTGGCCATAGTTGAGCGCCCCGGCGCCGCTGAAGAAATCCAGGTAGCGGGTGCCGTCGGTCGCGGTCAGGCGGTTGCCCTTGGCCTCTGTAAAGACTTTGGGAAAGGAGCGCACGTAGGCGCGGACCTGCGATTCGAGACGTTCGATGGTGTCCATGGTTGCCTCCTCCATGATGGCACGACGCGGTTCAGCGGCTGGGCACGCCGCCGACGCAGTAGTACTTGGTCTCGAGGTATTCCTGCATGCCGGCATCGGCGCCCTCGCGGCCCAGGCCCGACTGCTTGACGCCGCCGAACGGCACCTGAGCCCCGGTGATGTCCATGGTGTTGACGCCGACCATGCCGTATTCGAGCCGCCGCATGAACTTGCGGATGCGGGCGTCGCGATGGGTGTAGACGTAGGCGGCGAGGCCGTAGATGGTGGCGTTGGCGGCCGCGATCACCGCGTCGTCGTCGTCGAAGGCGCAGATCGGCGCCACCGGCGCGAACGCCTCCTCGCCGGCCACGCGCATCTCGGGCGTGAAGTCGGCGACCACCGTGGGCATGAAGAAGCGCGGCCCCGGCGCCTCGCTCTGGTCGCGACCGAGGATTCGTGCGCCCTTGTCGCGGGCGTCGTCGACGAGCCCGCGGGCCTTGTCGACGGCATCGCGGTTGATCAGCGGCCCAATGGCGGTGTCATCATCGAAGCCGTTGCCCACCGTCATGGTATTCATGCGCGCGGTGAAGCGCTCGACGAAGTCATCATAGAGCGAGCGGTGCACGTAGAGCCGGTTGGCCGCCACGCAGTCCTGACCGCTGGTCTGGAACTTGGCGGCGATCGCCCCTTCGACCGCCTCGTCGAGATCGGCATCGTCACAGACGATGAACGGCGCGTTGCCGCCCAGCTCCATGGCATTGCGCTTGACCGTGTCAGCGCTCTGGCGCAGCAGCTCGCGGCCCACCGGGGTGGAGCCGGTGAACGACAGCGCCCGGACCCGGTCGTCGGCACAGACCCGCTCGGCGAAGCGCTTGCCGCTGCCGGTGACCACGTTGAACTCGCCACGGGTCAGACCTGCGCGCTCGGCAAGCACCGCCAGCGCCAGCGCCGAGAACGGCGTCTGGGTGGCCGGGTTGACCAGGGCGGTGCAGCCCGCCGCCAGGGCGGCACCGACCTTGCGAGTGATCATCGCCAGGGGGAAGTTCCACGGCGTGATCACCGCGGCCACACCGACCGGCTCCTGCACGGTGCCCAGCGCGACGTCGGGCTTGTCGGCGGGAATCGTCTCGCCGTCGGCCCGGCGCGCCTGCTCGGCGAACCAGCGAAAGAAGCTTGCCGCATAATCGACCTCACCGCGCGCCTCGGCCAGCGGCTTGCCCTGCTCCCGGGTCATCAGCCGTGCCAGCGCCTCGCGGTGTTCGGTCATGCCCCGATACCACGCCAGCAGCTTGTCGGCGCGCTCCAGCGCCGAGGTGTCGCGCCAGTCGGCGAAGGCGTTCACCGCGGCATCGATCGCCGTATCGATGTCCGCCGCCGCCAGATCGGGCACCTGGCCGATGGCCTCCTCGGTCGCCGGGTCATCGATTGCCTGGCGCGCGTCGTCATCGGAGGTGATCCAGTCACCGCCGACGAAGGCGCGTTCACGCATCAAGGTCCTGGGATCAGTCGTCATTGCCGTTCCTCCCTGACTGCCAATGAAAGGGCCATCGGCAAGGGGCCGGCATGCCGGAACCAGCAGACTGGATGGACAGGATCCGTCGAGGATCGGCGATGAGCTATCCCTGGTTGCCCGGCATCGCCCCTCGCCGCGGCGAGGTCCCTGCAGTGTAGGTCGCCGGGACGATATCCCCCAAGGCGCATCGTCACGTCGCCGACGGCGTGACGAGAAAGGCTTCGCGGCGCAGCCCGTAACGGTGCATCTTCTGGTTCAGGGTACGCCGCGGCAGCTCGAGCTCCTCCAGCACCGCCTGGATGTTGCCGCCATGGCGGGCCAGCGCGGCACGCAGCAGCGAGGCCTCGAAAGCCGCCACCTGATCGGCCAGCGAGCCACCGGCGCCCGGCGCCGCCTGCGGATCGGCGCCCAGCTGCGGGATATCCAGCCCCAGGGTGAAGCGTGTCGCGGCGTTGCGCAGCTCGCGCAGGTTGCCGGGCCAGTCGTGGCGGGCCAGGGCGGCGAGCAGCTCGGCATCCGCCTCGCGCCGGCCGCGCTGGTGGACATCGGCGGCCTGGCGGCAGAAATGGTTGAACAGCAGCGCGATGTCCTCGCGACGCTCGCGTAATGGAGGGATGCTCAGCTCGGCGATCGCCAGCCGGTAGTAGAGGTCCTCGCGGAACGCCCCGCGCGAGGCCATGGCCAGCAGGTCGGCCTTGGTCGCCGCCACCACGCGCAGGTCCAGATGGATCACCCGGTTGCTGCCCAGCCGCGTGACCTCACCCTCCTGCAGCGCGCGCAGCAGCTTGACCTGAGCGGCCGGCGGCATCGATTCGACCTCGTCGAGAAACAGCGTGCCGCCGCTGGCGTGTTCCAGCTTGCCGACCCGCATCTCCAGGGCGCCGGTGAAGGCCCCCCGTTCGTGGCCGAACAGCTCCGACTCGATCAGCTCGGGGGCGATCGCCCCGCAGTTGAGCGCCACGAAGGGGGTCGCCTCGCCGGGGCCGAACTCGTGGAGACAGCGCGCGACCACCTCCTTGCCGCTGCCCGTCTCGCCGTGCACCAGCACGCTGGCCCGGGTCGGCGCCAGGTTGGCGATCTGCTCGCGCAGCCGCCGCATGCCCGACGCCTCGCCCAGCAGCCGTCCGGCCAGCCCGCCCTGGCGCAGCGCCTGACGCAGGCGCCGGTTCTCCTGGCCCAGCCGGCGCCGCTCGAGGGCTCGCTGGACCTGTTCCTCCAGCTGTTCGGGCTCGAAGGGCTTCTCGATGAAGTCCCAGGCGCCCTGGCGCATGGCATCCACCGCCATCGGCACGTCGCCGTGGCCGGTGATCAGCACCACCGGCAGGTCGGCATCGACGGCCAGCACCGCCTCGAGCAGCGCCAGCCCGTCCATGCCGGGCATCTTGACGTCGGAGATCAGCACGCCGCAGGGCTCGCCGGCGGTGAGCGCGGCCAGTGCCGTCTCGCTGGCGGCGAAGGTGCGCACCGGCAGGTCGCCGAGCTCGAACCACTGGGTCAGGGACTCGCGCACGCCGGGGTCGTCGTCGACCAGCCAGATCGGCAGTTCACTCATGTCTGGGCTTCCTCGTTGCTGTGCCGCTGCGTCGCCTGCCGGGCGCACGGCAATTCCACATGAAAGCGCGCCCCGCCACCCTCCCCGGCCGGACGGTTCTCGGCCCGGATGCGGCCGGCGAGATCCTGAACGATGCCGAAGGCGATGAACAGCCCCAGGCCGAGCCCGTCGCCCACGGCCTTGGTGGTGTAGAAGGGGTCGAAGAGATGCTCGAGCACCTCGGCCTCGATGCCCGGGCCGTTGTCCGCCACCGTCAGGATCACCTGCGCCTCGTCCACCGCCAGGGTGACCGTCAGCTGCGGCGACGCGACATCGCGCAGGGCATCGAGGGCGTTGCGCAGCAGGTTGGTGAGCAGCTGCTCGACCCGCACCTCGTCGCCGGCGACCCACACCCCGCCCCCTGAGCCTTCCGGGCGCTCGACCGTCAGCCGCACGCCCTGGCGCATCAGGCGGTCGTCGAGCAGCTCGAGCACGAAATCGAGCCGGGCGGCCAGGTCGATCGGCTCGCGGGCGCCGCCCTTGCGGGCGAACAGCTTGAGCTGGCGGATCAGCGTGGCCAGCCGGTCGGACAGCGCCTGGATGCGCCGGAAGTTGTCGGCCGCCGTCGCCTCGCGTCCGCGCTCGATCAACCGCGCGCCGCTGGCCGCGTAGGTGCGGATCCCGGCCAGCGGCTGGTTGAGTTCGTGGGCAATGCCCGCCGCCATGGTGCCCAGCGCGGCCAGCTTGCCGGCCTGCACCAGTTCGGCCTGGGCCGACTCCAGCTCGCGGGTGCGCGAGGCGACCCGGCTTTCCAGCCGTTCGTTGGCCTCGCGCATGATCCGCGCCTCGCGCTCGCGCAGCCACAGCCGCTGCTGGCGTTCGCGCAGCCACAGCCCCAGCAGCAGCAGGGCCAGGCAGCCGGCGGCGGCGACCAGCACCGCATCGCGGGCACTGGCATACAGCGGCCGCACCGGCACCAGATAGTGCATGCGCCAGCCCAGCGTCGACAGCGGGCTGGAGGTGATGAAATAGCGCTCTCCGACGGGGTCGCCCACCGCCCCGCCGGCCGGCTCGCCACCGATCAGCAGCGAACCGTCGGCCAGGCGCTCGCCCAGCGGCTCGAGCGCCGCGCCGTTGAACTGGCGCTGGGCACGGATCGCCTCACGCGCGGACGCGTCCAGTCGGCCGAAGTGGCGGAAGCGCCAGTCGGGGCGGCTGGAGAGGATCACCACCCCGTTGGCGTCGCTGACCAGCACCTTCTCGCCGGCCTGGCGCCAGTCCGCCTGCAGCGACTCCAGCGATACCTTGACCGCCAGCGCCCCGGCTACGGGCTGTCTGTCGCCCGCGTCACGGGGGCCGCTGATCACCGGTGCCGAGACGAAGTAGCCCGGGCGCCCGGTGGTGCTGCCCACCGCGAAGAACTCGCCCTGGTCGCCGCGCAGGGCGGCACGAAAGTAGGGGCGATAGTCGTAGCGATGGCCGATGAAGCTGCCCGGCGTGGCGTGATTGCTCGCCGCCACGGTCAGCCCACGACGATTCATCAGGTAGATCGCCTCGGCCTCCGAGTCCGCGGCCACCCGCGCCAGATGCCGGTTGACGCGGCGGATCACCGCCGGGTTGTCCATCCCCAGGGCGCTCTGGATCAACGGCTGGCGGGCCAGCAGGTCCGGCAGGTAGGCGAAGCGCGCCAGCGCCCCGTCGAGGCTGCTGGTGTACAGCGCCAGCCGTGCATCGGCATGGCGACGCGCCTCGCGCATGGCGGCGTCGAGCTGCCAGTGCCAGACCCACCACAGCATGGCGGCGACCGCCAGCCCCGCCGCCGAGATCAGCAACCGTCGCAGCCGGCGGCGACGCACCGGGCTCAACGGCGCGACTCGAGCCGGGCGCGGATCGCCGCGAGCAGGTCGTCGAAGCGCGCCGGGTCGATCGGCTGCCCGCCCTGTCGCCCGGAGAGCACAAGCCGGGTCCCCCCGTCGGCGGCCTGCGTCTCGAGCGTCAGGGCGTAGCCGTTGCGCCAGGCCAGCACGGCATCCACCCGCCCCAGGGCCGCATCCGCCATCTGGATCACGAAGCCGCGCTCGACCAGCACCGCGACCCCCGCCGACAATGCCGCCTCCGGCGCGGCGGTGACCTGCACGTCGCGGGTCGGCGGCGGCGATGCCAGGCTCGCGCAGCCGGCGAGCAGCCCCATCAGCACTCCCGCTATCAGCAGGCGTTTCATGGCTGTCCCTCCCGATTCAGCAGGCGTGACTGGATGGCGCCGCTCACCTCGCGGCAGAAGGCATCCCGGTTGTAGGGGCGGGAGTCGATGACTCGTCCGTCATCGGCGACCACCCGGGAGTCACGGGTCAGGGTCAGCTGCGCGTCGTCGACCACCAGCGAGACCCGCTCGACCTGGACCGGCTCGTCGCCGATGCGCATGCCCAGGCCGAGGTGCACCCCGCCCCCTGCATGGCCCCAGCCTCCCCAGCCCATGCCGCCGTCGATCCACGGTTCGTCGATGGCGCCCAGCCCCGGCTGGCGGGTGGTACGCTCGGCGCTCACCACGCCCAGGGCCAGGTCGGTACTGCGGATGGCGAAGCCCCGCGCCTCCAGTTCCGCCATGGCCGCGCGGACCCACGCCTCGCGGGACGCCGCCGGCTCACGCGGCCACTGGCAGGCCGCGGGCAGCGCCCGGGCATCTCCGGCCAGCGGGTCGCTGCCCATGGCCTGACACCCGCCGAGCGCGACGGTGGCCAGCAGCATCAGTGCATACAGTGGCTGTTTCATGGTGTCTCTCCTGACTGCGTCACGGGCCGCCCGGGCCCGGCTCTTCGAGCATAGCGCGGGCGGCTCCCGCCCCGGGCCATTTCACGCTAGGCTTTGGACGAAAACTGACTGCGCTCGGCAACACGGCGTTAAAAATCGTCTCAAAGTACTCATTTACAGCGCGTAAATTCCGTCTTTTCACCGATTTTTGCCTTGTCTTGCCTTCGCTCGCCGACTTTTCGTCAAAAACCCTCGGCTGGCAACCTTCCATGCCTTGCCGACGAGCCCACGACACGAGGACACCATGAAGATCCTGATCGCCCCCGACAGCTACAAGGATGCCCTGCCGGCCCGCGAGGCGGCCGCGGCGATCGCCGCCGGGCTGCGTCGCGTGCGCCCCGAGGCCGAACTCGTCGAGTGTCCGATGGGCGACGGCGGCGAAGGCACCCTGGATGCCCTGATCGCCGCCACCGGCGCCGAGCGTCGCCATGCCCGGGTGCAGGATGCCCTGGGCCGGCCCGCTACCGCCGCCTGGGGCTGGCACGCCGCCAGCCGCAGCGCCTATGTCGAGCTGGCCGAGGCCAGCGGCCTGCAGGCCCTGAGCCGCGAGGAGCGCACCGCCCGCGACAGCACCACCCACGGCGTCGGCGAGCTGATCCGCGCGGCCCTCGATGCCGGCGCCCGGCGGCTGATTCTAACCCTCGGCGGCAGCGCCACCAACGATGCTGGCGCGGGCATGCTGGCGGCGCTGGGCGCGCGACTGCTGGACGCCGAGGGAGGCCCCCTGCCGCCGGGCGGCGCGGCACTGGGCGATCTGGCGCGGCTCGACCTGAGTGGACTCGACCCACGCCTGGCCGAGCTGACGGTGGAGGCGGCGGTGGACGTCGACAATCCGCTGACCGGCCCGCGCGGCGCCAGCGCGGTGTTCGGCCCGCAGAAGGGCGCCTCGGCGGCGGACGTCAGCCATCTCGATGCTGCCATGGACCACTTCGCCGATCATCTCGCCCGAGCGCTGGGACGCGACGAGCGCGACCACCCCGGTGCGGGCGCCGCCGGCGGCATGGGCTTCGCCGCCGGCAGCGTGCTCGGCGCCGCCCTGCGCCCGGGCATCGAACTGGTCATGGAGCAGGCCGGCTTCAACCAGCGGCTCACCGGAGCCGACCTGGTGGTCACCGGCGAGGGTCAGCTCGACGGCCAGAGCCTGGCGGGCAAGACGCCCATCGGCATTGCCCGCCGCGCCCGCGAGCACGGCGTGCCGACGGTGGTGCTAGCCGGGCGCCTGGGGGACGGCTGGCAGGCGGCCCACGACGAGGGCGTACTGGCAGCTCTGGCCCTGGCCGACGGCCCCATGGCGCTCGACGAGGCCCTGACCCGCTGCGCCGAGCTGCTCGCCGACCGGGCCGAGGCGGTGCTGCGGCTGTTCGGCGCCGGCCGCGACTGAAGCCGGCTACACCTCGACCCACATGCGCTGCAGGTTGGCCAGCGACTTGCTCATCAGGTCGAAGGTTTCGCTCTTGCCCTCGCGCTCGAACAGGCCACGCCGTGCGGTGTCCAGATCGAAGAGGATCTCCCGCGCGGCGGGGTCGCGGACCTGGCTCTGCACCCAGCCGATCGCCACCCGGCGCTGCCCCCGGGTGACCGGCTCGACCCGGTGCAGGGTGGACGACGGATAGAGGATCATCGCCCCGGCGGGCAGCTTGTAGCGCTGCTCGCCGGCGGTGGTGTCGGTCACCAGTTCGCCGCCGTCGTAGTCTTCCGGCGCTTCGAGAAACAGGGTGAAGGAAAGGTCGGTGCGTACCGGCGCCGCGCCGCCCATCACCGGGTCGTCGACATGGTTGCCGTAGTGCATGCCCGAGCGGTAGCGGCTGAAGCGCACCGGGGTCATGCGCGCCGGCCGCGCCGCCATCTGGAACAGCGGATGGCGGTGAATCGCCTCGCCGAGGCGCTCGCTCCACTGGCGCACCACCGGCGCCTGGCCGTCGGCCTGCTGATTCGCCTTGACCTGGCGGGCATGCCAGCCCGCCGTCTCACGGCCGTCCCGGAAATGCGCGTCCTCGTCGAGATCCCGCCGCAGCGCCGCCAGCTGCTCGGCATCGAGGACATCCGCCACGCACAGAATCATTGTCTGCTCCCCTGCCAGTGATGCGAACGTGAATGCAAATAACTCTCGTGTGGGTTATGTTATTGTTCCACGCCATGATACGCCAGCGTACCGGCGAACCCCTTTATTTCTCCACCAGCAAGGCATTGAACAAGACGAGGGCATCAGCATGATGGAACAGCGCCTGAAACTGTGGGTCGGCATCGGCATGACCACCTTCCTGGGAGCCGGCGGCCAGGCGGCCCTGGCCCACAGTAGCGATCCCGCCGCCGACGAGTCCCACAAGGCCGAAATGGCCGTCGAATCGGGCGGCGAGAGGCATCATGGCGGTGAAGGCGATGAGTCCCGCCACGGCGGCGAAGGCAGCGAGTCTCACCACGGCGGCGAAGGCGGCGAGTCTCACCACGGCGGCGAAGGCGGCGAGTCCGACCACGGCGGCGAAGGCGGCGAATCCGGTCACGGCGGCAAGGGCGGCGAAGCCCATCACGGCGGCGAAGGCGGCGAATCCGGCCACGGCGGTGAAGGTGGCGAAGGCGGTTCCGTCGGCTTCGTCTTCAGCCACTTCCCGGTGGCGGTCAGCGAGGGGGGCGAAGGCGGTGAAGGCGGCGATCAGCCCGCCCCCAGCGCCCTGACCTCGCCCGGCATCTACTACACCGAACTCGCCCTCATGGAGGGTCACCTGGCCAGTGCCGAGGCGCTCTATCGCAGCGGCCACGGCGACCAGGGCGCGGCCCATCTCACCCACCCGCTGATCGAGCAGTACCCGAAGCTCGAGTCGGCGCTGGAAGCGCACGGCGAGGAGGCCCCGCTGGAGTCGGCCCTGGAAGCCCTCTCCGACAAGGCCGGCCAGACCGCCGACTGGGAGCAGCTGGCCCCCGCCGTGGCGAAGGCCCGCCAGGCGATCGACGCGGCCCAGGCCGATGTCGCCGCCGAGACGCGCCAGTCCCCGCGCTTCATCGGCGACGTGACCCTGGCGCTGCTCAAGCAGGCCGCCGCCGAGTATGAGGAAGCCGTCAAGGACGGTCGCTTCGCCAACGCCGCCGAGTACCAGGACGGCCGTGGCTTCGTGCAGGTCGCCACGCAGCTGTGGCAGGCCGGCGCGGACACCCTGGGCGGCGCCGACGGCAAGGTCTACACCAAGGGTCAGGCCGAGCTGGAGGAACTGTCTCGCATCTGGCCCGAGGCCGTGCCGCCGGCCGAGCCGGTCAAGGCGCCGGGTGAGGTCTATGCGGAAGTCGCCCGCTTCGAGCTGGCGACCTCCGCTCTGCGTCACTGAGGCATCGCCAGTCATGCTGGCGGGCCACTCCCCGCCGGCATTCCCGTGGCGATAGATTGCCGCTATGCCGTCGATGACTTCCGCTCACTGGGCGCTTCCCGACGGGCCGGTTATCATCGAGGCAGATTCCATCACGGAGGATTCTCTCATGGCAGATACCAACTCCATCGGCCTGCACCAGGCCAGCGCCGACCAGCTGGCCGACAAGCTCAACACCCTGCTGGCCAACTACCAGATCTTCTACATGAACGTGCGCGGCTATCACTGGAACGTGAAGGGCCAGCACTTCTTCGAGCTGCACACCAAGTTCGAGGAGTACTACACCGATCTGCTGACCAAGATCGACGAGGTCGCCGAGCGCGTCCTGACCCTGGGTCACCAGCCGCTGCATGCCTACAGCGACTATGTGCGAGTCGCCGACATCGCCGAGGACAAGAACGTCCACGACGGCGAGGCCTGCGTGCGCGGTATCGTACAGGGCTTCCAGACGCTGATCGAGCTGCAGCGCGAACTGCTCTCCCTGGCCTCCGACGCCGACGACGAGGGCACCGCCTCGCTGGCCGGCGACTACATCCGCGAGCAGGAAAAGACCGTGTGGATGCTCAACGCCTACCTCGGCTGAGTCCCCGCGCCTGCTCCTTTCGCCGCCGCTCCCCGGAGCGGCGGCGTCGTTTTCGGGCCTCACGGCACTCGGTCGCTTGAGGTCGCGTCACGATCGCCTATGCTGAACGCAGCGTCGGCCGCCCCCTTGTCCGCAGCGGCCGACGCCCCAAGGATGAGTCCTGTCGCGGTCGAAACCGCATTCGCTCACTGAGCCGCAAGGAGGTAGCCATGAGCCAGAAACTGAGTGGCAAGCGCGTCGCCATTCTCGCCACCGACGGGTTCGAGGAATCCGAACTCGCGGTGCCGCGCAAGGAACTCGATGCCCAGGGCATCACCGTGCACATCGTCGCGCCCGACAAGAAGGGTATTCGCGCCTGGGCGGAAACCGACTGGGGCGACACCTACGACGTCGACGTGACCCTCGACGACGCCGATGTCGCCGACTACCACGCCCTGGTGCTGCCGGGCGGCCTGTTCAACCCGGACAGCCTGCGTACCAACGACAAGGCCCAGGCCTTCGCCCGGCACTTCTTCGAGGCCGGCAAGCCGGTCGGAGCCATCTGCCACGGCCCTTGGCTGCTGATCAACGCCGGCGTGGTCAAGGGCCGTCGCATGACCTCGTTCCCCTCGGTGGCCCAGGATCTGAAGAACGCCGGGGCCGAGTGGGTCGACGAGGAAGTGGTGGTCGACAGCGGGCTGGTCACCAGCCGCAAGCCCGACGATCTCGACGCCTTCTGCCGCAAGCTGATCGAGGAGATCGGCGAAGGGCGTCACAGCCACCAGCACGCCTGATTCCCACCGCTGTCACCGATTCGCCCGCCTCTCATCGGGGCGGGCGCCTTGCGTCTGGCCCCGGCAAGGCCGTCTTCAAGGAGCCCCTGCATGTCCCGCCGTCCCCGACAGGCCCTGCGCAAGCTGCTGCATCTCGCCGCCCGGCCCATGAAGTCGGACCGCGGCCGCGGCGGCATCGTGGTGCATGCCTATCGCGGCTACGGCACGGCCCGCGAGGTCTACCTGATGGGGCGGGTCTTTCATCAGCCCAGCCTGGGACTGCCGCTGGCCGAGGGCACGCTGGCCCGCGACGTGGTCGACGTGGTACGGCGCGGCGTGCGCTGGGGCGTCGGACAGGCGGAAGTCGTACTGCGCCTGAACGGCAGCACGCTGACCGTGACCACCGACCGCGACGGCTACTACGACGCACGGATGCGCCTCGACAGCCCGCTGCCGCGTGATCAAAGCTGGCATCAGGCCGAGCTCGACGTACACGTCGACGGCGCCCACACGGTCAGCGGCCGGGCCGAGATCTACGTGCCGCCGCCGGAGGTCGACCTGGTGGTGATCAGCGACATCGATGACACCGTCATGTATACCGGGGTCGCCAACAAGCTGAAGATGGCCTACCGGCTGTTTCTCGAGAAGGCCGATCGCCGCACGGCCTTTCCGGGTGTCGCCCCCTTCTATCAGGCGCTGTTCGCGGGTGCCGACGGGCGACGCCGGCGGCCCATGCTGTACGTCTCGCGCGGCCCCTGGAGCATCTACGAGGTCCTCGAGGCCTTCTTCCAGTACCACCGCATCCCGGTGGGGCCGATCCTGTTCCTGCGTGAGTGGGGCCTGACCCTGCAGCGCCCCTGGCCACGCAAGGCCAGCGACCACAAGGTGATGATGATCGAGCGCATGCTGGCGCTCTACGACACCCTGCCCTTCGTGCTGATCGGCGACAGCGGCCAGGAAGACCCCGAGACCTATGCCCGCCTGGTGCACACTCACCCCGGCCGGATCCGCGCCATCTACATCCGCGATGTCGACCAGAGCGCCGCACGCGAGGCGGCCATCGCCCGGCTGGCCGAGGAGGTCGCCGCGCACGACTGCACGCTGCTGCTGGCCGACAGCAGCCAGGCCATGGCCGAGCACGCCTTTCGCCACGGCCTGATCTCCGCAGACGGCCTGGCGGCGGTCAAGCGCTCGCCGGGCTGAGCGGATCAATGGCCAGCGATTCGATCATCGCCCGCAGCAGCTGCCAGAACGCCGCCACCGAGTCGATCTCGACCCGCTCGTCGGGCGAATGCGCACCGCGAATCTGCGGGCCGAAGGAGATCATCTGCAGGCCGGGGTACTTGCCCCCCAGAATGCCGCACTCAAGTCCCGCATGGATCACCTTGATCGCCGGGTCGTCGCCCAACAGACGCCGATGGGTCTCGCAAAAGCGCGTCAGCAGCGGGCTGTCGGGGTCCGGCGTCCAGCCCGGATAGGCGTTCTCGACGCGCGTCTCGGCACCGATCAGCCCGAACAGCGCACGGAAGCGGTCGGCGATGTCGGTGCAGGCACTGTCGCGCAGCGAGCGCACCAGGGCACACAGATGCAGCCGCCCGTCCTCCAGGCTCACCACGCCCAGGTTGTTGGAGGTTTCCACCACCCCGGGCACCGCGACGCTCATGCGCTCCACGCCACAGGGGGCCACATGCAGCGCGGCGACCAGCATGCGGCTGGCGGTGGGGGTCAGGGCCGTCTCGGCATGCGCCGTCGGCGTCAGCGTCAGCTCGAGCCCTTCGTCGACGCCTTCAAGCTCGGCACGCAGCTCGTCCTGCAGGGCCGCCAGCCGCGTACGGGCGGCGGCCTCCTCACCCTCGGCCAGCGTCAGCGTGGCGAAGGCCTCGCGCGGCAGGGCGTTGCGCAGCGTGCCGCCGTGATAGTCCACCAGACGCACGCCGCAGGGCTCCAGCGCGCGCAGCACCCGAACCAGCAACCGGTTGGCGTTGCCGCGCCCCTTGTGGATATCGATACCCGAGTGACCGCCGACCAGCCCGGTCAGCGACAGCCGCCAGGTGCGCTCGTCGGCATGCACGGCGCTGGTCGGCAGGTTGGCCTCGACCACCACGTCGGCCCCGCCGGCGCAGCCGATGTAGACCTGGCCGCGATCCTCGGAATCCAGGTTGAGCAGGATGCGCCCCTCCAGCCAGTCCTCGGCCAGGTGCAGCGCGCCGCCCATCGAGGACTCCTCCTCGACGGTGAACAACGCCTCGAGCGGCCCGTGGCGCAGCGAGTCGTCCTCGAGGATGGCCAGCGCCGCGGCCACGCCCAGGCCGTTGTCGGCCCCCAGGGTGGTGCCGCGGGCGTGCAGCCAGCCGTCGGCGATGACGGTCTCGATGGGGTCGGCGGTGAAATCGTGGGCGTGGTCGGCATTGGCCTGGGCGACCATGTCCAGATGGCCCTGAAGGATGACCCCCGGGGCCCGCTCGCAGCCCGGCGTCGCCGGCTTTTTCAGGCGCAGGTTGCCGGCGGCATCGAGATCATGGGCGAGGCCTCGCGCCTCCGCCCAGGCGATCAGCGTGCGGCGAATGCCGTCCTCGTGACCGGACGGCCGCGGCGTATTGCACAGGGTGCGGAAATGGCGCCACAGCGGGCGCGGTGTCAGGGTTTCCAGATGGTCGTTCATGACAGATCCTGAAAGCGACGATATCGATCGCCGGTCATTGTAACGATCATGAAACCATCACGAAGCCTCCCGCCCGAGACTTTTCCGCGCCCTGACCTGCAAACGCCGCCGCCCCGGCCAAGACCGGGGCGGCGGTGAGAACGGGAGCGGTGCGACGCTCAGTAGTGGTCGTCGTGGCTCTCGTCGTAGCGGGCATCGATGATCGCCGTGCCGGCTGCGGCGATCAGCACGATCATCACCGTGCCCAGCACCCAGGCGAAATACCAGGCGCCGCGCTCGCCCAGCACGATGGTCAGGGCGATGGCCACCACGGCGAGGAGCAGCCAGAAGAGGAAGAGCAGTATCTGTTTCATGGTCCGGGCTCCGCAATCAGTAGGCGTGTTCGTCGTGGGCGATCGATTCCGGCGTCACCTTGCCGCGCATCACCCAGAACGCCCAGCTGGTATAGATGCCGATGATCGGGATGAAGATCGCGGTGAAGGCCAGCATCCAGCCCAGCGTACCCAGGCTCGAGGACGCATCCCACACGGTCAGGCTGTGGCTCGGCTCGCTGGACGACGGCATCAGGAACGGAAACATCGCCGCGCCCAGCGTGACCAGAGTGGCGGCCCAGGCCAGTGCGCCCAGCCACCAGGCCAGGTGCGAGAGGCCGGCGCGCGCCGCGACGATGCCACCCAGCACGGCCAGGTAGACGCTCGCCGGGACCAGCCACAGCGCCGGATGGGCGGTGTAGTTGGCCAGCCAGGCGCCGGACGCGGTTTCCACGGTCTTGTTGAGCGGCAGTGCCGGACCGGCCGGGTCGCCGCCCGCGGTGATCTCGTAGCCATGCATCATGGATACCCAGACACCACACAGGGTGAACACCGCCAGCGCCACCAGCCCGGCGATACTGAGCAGTCGGCAGGCGCGCTCGCGGATCACCCCGGTGCCGCGATTCATCACCATGGCGCCACCCTGATAGAGCGCCAGCGCCAGCGCCATCACTCCGCACAGTACGGCGAAGGGGTTGAACAGGCTGATGAAGCTGCCGGTGTAGTAGGAGACCATGTTCCAGGAGAAGTGGAACGGCACCCCCTCGAGCATGTTGCCCATCGCCGCGCCGAAGACGATCATCGGCACCGCGCCGGAGATGAACAGCATCCAGTCCCAGGCGCCGCGCCAGCGCTCACCCGGCAGCTTGCTGCGGTACTCGAAGCCCAGCGGGCGCACGATCATCGACCACAGCAGCACCAGCATCACCACATAGAGCCCGGAAAAGGCGGTGGCGTAGATGGTCGGCCAGGCGGCGAACACCGCCCCGCCGCCGAGGATGAACCACACCTGGTTGCCGTCCCAGTGCGGGGCGATCATGTTGATCACCGCGCGGCGCTCACCGTCGGTGCGGCCCAGGTAGCGCAGCGCGGCGCCGACCCCCATATCCATGCCGACCATCACCGCCAGGCCGATCAGCAGCACACCCAGCAGCACCCACCAGGTCACCTTGAGAAGTACGTACGGATCCATGGCTCAGGCCTCGCTCCACTGGGATGAATGTTGTTGACGGACCGAATCGGCATGCGCGTCATGCTTGCCCTCGCTCGGCCCCAGACGGATGAATTTCACCATCAGGTACATCTCGACGACGATGAACAGGCTGTAGAGCAGCACGAACCCGGTCAGCGAGAAGATCATGTAGCCGACGCTGTGGGTCGAAGCGGACAGCCAGGTCGGCAGCTGGCCGTAGACCGTCCACGGCTGGCGTCCCAGCTCGGCGACCACCCAGCCGGCCTCGTTGGCGATAAACGGTACCGGAATCATCCACGGCGCCAGGCGCAGGAACCAGTTATGCCGATGCAGGGTGCCACGCAGCGAGAAGATCACCGCCAGGATCAGGAAGGCCATCATCAGGAAGGCCGTCGCCACCATGACGCGGAACGACCAGAACACCGGCGCCACGGGCGGGATGGTGTCGGCCGCCGCCTTGGCGATCTGGGCATCGGTGGCCTGCGAAACGTCCTCGACGTAGCGCTGGACCAGCAGCGCGTAGCCCAGGTCGTCCTGATGGGCCTCGAAGGTGGCGCGTGCCTGGGCGTCGGTGGGGTTCTCGCGCAGCGTCTGCAGAGCGCTCAACGCCGGGATGCCGTTGCGAATCCGTGTTTCGGCCTCGGCCACCAGATCATTCACCCCGGGAATCGACTCGTCGAAGGTGTGGGTGACCAGCGGCGTCAGCAGGTACGGAATCTGTACCTCGAAGTCGTTGCGCTGCTCCTCCTGGTTGGGCCAGGCGATCAGGTTGAAGCCGGCCGGGGCCTCGGCGGTTTCCCACAGCCCTTCCATGGCGGCCAGCTTGGTGGGCTGGGCGCCGCCGTTGATGAAGCCCAGGGCGTCGCCCAGCGAGATCACACCGATGCTGGCGAACACGCCGAACAGCGCGGCGACCCGGAACGAGCGCTTGGCCAGCTCGATGTGGCGGCGCCGCAGCAGGTAGAAGGCGCTGATGCCCAGCACGAAGATCGCCGCGGTCACGTAGCCGGCGATGCTGGTGTGGACGAACTTGGCCTGCGCCTCGGGGCTGAAGATCAGGTCCGGCAAGCTGGTCAGCTCCATGCGCATGGTGTCGGGATTGAACGCCGAGCCGGTGGGCTTCTGCATGTAGCCGTTGGCGATCAGGATCCACAGCGCCGAGAGGTTGGACCCCAGCGCCACCATGTAGGTCACCAGCAAGTGCTTGCCGCGCGACAGCTTGCCCCAGCCGAACAGCATCAGGCCGACGAAGGTCGATTCGAGGAAGAACGCCATCAGGCCCTCGATGGCCAGCGGCGCGCCGAAGATGTCGCCGACGAAATGCGAGTAGGTCGACCAGTTGGTGCCGAACTCGAACTCCATGGTCAGGCCGGTGGCCACGCCCAGGGCGAAGTTGATGGCGAACAGCTTCGACCAGAAGTGGGTCATCTGCCGGTAGATGTCGCGCCCGGTGATGACGTAGATGGTTTCCATCGTCGCCAGCAACACCGAGAAGCCCAGCGTCAGCGGCACGAAAAGGTAGTGATACAACGCCGTGGCCGCGAACTGGAGTCGCGACAGCTCGATGACGGTGTCTAGTTCTTGCATGGCGAGGTGTTCTCCGTGATCCCTGCGTGACCGACGCTCTCCACGCCCGGCGGCGTGGACAGCGACGGAAGTGCGGCCTCAGCCTAACGCAGCGCCGGAAAACGCCTCTTGACCTGTATCAAGGCCGCTCACCGGCACTCGCCGCCGGCCTGCGGCAGGCTGTCGCAAGCCGTCTCGGCCAGGGGCGCCGGGCTCGTCAGCCCGGGGCTCGCCAGGCGTCGGTAGGTGGCGCAATCGCGCATCAGCGAGGCATGATCACCGCTCGCGATCGGCCGCCCGCGCTCGAGCAGCAACACTCGTTCGGCCAGACGCGCCCAGCCCGGATGGTGCGAGATCAGCAGCAGCGAACGCCCGGCGAGATAGCCGGCCAGATTCGCGCGCAGCCGCGCCGCGGTGGCGGTGTCGAGCCCCTCGCCCGGCTCGTCCATGATCACCACCGGGGCGTCGCGCAGCAGGGCGCGGGCAATGCCCAGCCGGCGGATCTGGCCGCCGGAGAGCTTGAGCCCCTCCTCGCCCACGATGGTGTCGTAGCCCTCGGGCAGCGCCAGGATCTCCTCGTGCAGACAGGCCAGTCGCGCCGCCTCGACCATCGCCGCCTCGTCGGCCTCGGGATTGCCCAGCAGCAGGTTGTCGCGCACCGTGGCATGGAACAGGTAGATCTTCTGCGGCACCACGGCGAGGCGTGCCCGCAGGTCCTCGCTGCGGTAGGCCTCGACCGGCCGCCCGCCCCAGCGGATCTCGCCGCGCTCGGCCGGCATCAGGCGCAGCAGCAGCTGCGTCACCGTGCTCTTGCCGGCCCCGCTCGGCCCCACCAGCGCGACATGCTCGCCGGGGGCGATGGTGAGGTCGAGATCCGTCAGCGCCCAGGGGCCGTCGGCGGTATGCCGTGCGCCGACGCCGGCGAAGCACAGGGTATCGTCCTCGGGCGGCGGCGCCGGCTCGGCGGGGTCGGTGACATTGGGCGCGAGCGTCTCGAAGGCCCGCAGCCGCCGCGTCGCCGCCCGCAGCTGTCCCAGGGCCTGCCAGGCGCCGGGCAGCTGGGCGATCGCCTCGAAGCAGCCCATGACCAGCAGCACCACCGGGGCGAAGTCGACCGCCGCCAGCCCCGGCCCCTGCACCAGCGGCACCATCAGCCAGGCGGTGACCAGCACGGCGAGGTTGGTGAGCAGCAGCACACCGGCGCCGGATAGC
Source organism: Modicisalibacter sp. (assembly GCF_055145905.1). Taxonomy (NCBI): domain Bacteria; kingdom Pseudomonadati; phylum Pseudomonadota; class Gammaproteobacteria; order Oceanospirillales; family Halomonadaceae; genus Modicisalibacter; species Modicisalibacter sp. The sequence continues at coordinate 297,273 of NZ_JBSREH010000001.1, forward strand.
CCCGACAGGTGCGCAAGCCGCGCCTGGGCCGCCAGCCAGCGTCGGCTCAGCTCATGAATCTCCGCGCGGCGGCGGGGCATGTCGCCGAACACGCTCAGCTCGCCCAGCCCCTCGACCGCATCCACCACGCCGGCCTTGAGTTCCGAGGCGATTGCCACCCCCCGGCGGCCCGGCTCGCGCCCGAGCCGCTCGGCCAGCGCCGGCAGGGCCACGCCCGCCAGCACCAGCAGCGCCAGATTGACCAGCGCCACCGGCACGCTGTAGGCAGCCAGCACCAGCACCGCGCCGCCGAGGCAGATCAGTGCCACCACGGCGGGCGTCAGCAGGCGCAGATAGACGTTGTCCAGGGTGTCGATGTCCGAGCGCACGCGCGCCAGCAGGTCGCCGCTACGCAACCCCTGCAACTGCTGCGGCGACAACGGCTCCACCTGACGGTAGAACCACACCCGCAGGCCGGTAAGCAACCGCAGGGTGGCATCGTGGCTGACCAGCCGCTCGAGATAGCGCCCGCCGGTGCGGGCGATCGACAGGCCGCGGATAAGCGCCGCCGGGGTGAAGTAGTTGAAGTCCGCCGCGGCGAGCCCCGCCGCCGCCATGCTGGCCAGGAACCAGCCGGACACCGCCAGCAGCGCCATGTTGGCGGACACGGTCACCACGCTGAGCAGGATGCCCAGCGCGAAGTAGCCCAGATAGGGACGGGCGATCGACAGCCACCAGCGCAGGTCGCTCATGCCGGCCCCTCCCCGTCGGCGCCGGCCACCAGCCGGGCATAGAGTCCGCCGGCGGCCATCAGGGCCTCATGGCTGCCCTGCTCGCGGATGCGCCCGCCGTCGAGCACCACGATGCGATCGGCGTGGCGCACGGTCGCCAGCCGATGGGCGATGATCACCAGGCTACGCCCCTGCCCCAGCGCCTCGAGCGCCTCGACAAGCGCCCGCTCATTGTCGGAATCCAGATGCGCGCTGACCTCGTCGGCGACCACGAAGGTCGCCTCGCGGACCAGTGCCCGGGCGATCGCCAGGCGCTGCGCCTCACCGCCGGACAGGCGCACCCCGCGTTCGCCGAGGGGCGTGTCGAGCCCCTGCGGCAGCTCGGCGACCAGCGCCTTCGCCTGGGCCTGCGTCAGCGCCCGCCACAGGGCCGCATCGTCGATGTCGTCGCGCCCCAGGCAGAGGTTGTCGCGCACCGTGCCGAAGAACAGCCGCGGCTGCTGGGGCACCCAGGCCAGCGACTCGCGCCAGGTGTCGATGTCGAGCTCGTCGAGCGCCACGTCGTTGACCGCGAGCCGGCCCGCCTCGGCGCGCAACAGGCCCAGCAGCAGCAGCGCCAGGGTGCTCTTGCCCGCCCCCGAGGGGCCGACGATGGCCAGCGTCTCGCCCGGGGCGATGGACAGGTCGATGTCGGCGAGCGCCTGCACGCCGCCCGGATAGGCGTAGGACAGCCCTTCCAGCGCCACCCGCGGTGGCTCGCCGGGCGTCAGGACGTCGCGCCGCGTGCCGCTCCAGGGCCGGGCCGAGGTGTCGAGCAGCTCGACGATGCGCTCGGCCGCACCCAGCGCCTCCATGCGGGCATGGTAGACGCTGCCCATGTTGCGCAGCGGCAGGTAGAACTCCGGCGCCAGCAACAGCACCAGAAAGCCCGCCTCGAAGCCCAGCTCGCCCCACAGCAGGCGAAAGCCGATCAGCACGGCGACCATGGCGATGCTCACCGTGGCCAGGAACTCCAGCACCAGCGAGGAGACGAAGGCCAGCCGCAGGACCTTCATGGTGCTGGCCCGGTAGTCGTCGGAGAGCCGCTCGATCAGCCGCGCCTCGCGCCGTCCCAGGTTGAAGACCTTGAGCGTGGTCAGCCCCTGCAGCGCGTCCAGGAAATGCCCCGACAGCCGCCCCATGCGCCGCCACTGGCGCTGGTTGAGCTTCTCGGCGCCCTTGCCGATGAAGATCATGAACACCGGGATCAGCGGCGCGGTGACCAGCAGGATCAGCCCCGAGACCCAGTCGATGGGCAGGATCACCGCGAGGATCGCCAGCGGAATCAGTGCGGCCAGCGCCGTCTGCGGCAGATAGCGGGCGTAGTAGGCCTCGAGGTGCTCGACGCCGTCGGTGACGCTGTTGACGATGTCGCCGGTCTGGGTGTCGCGCTGCCAGGCCAGCCCCAGCGCCTCGAGCTGGTGCATGAGCCGGTCGCGGATCGCCAGCTTGACCGTGGCGGCGGCGGCGAAGGCGCAGCGCTCGACCGCGTAGGTCAGCCCCGCACGCACCAGCAGGATCGCCAGCATGCCGGCGAAGGCCGGCCACAGGGTCGCCAGCGGCGTGCCCTGGAAGATGGCGCCGTCGGTGACGTGGGCGAGCAGGGTCGCCTGGAGGATCAGCAGCACGCCGCTGGCCAGACCCAGGCCGATGGCCCAGCTGACCGGCGTGCGCACGCGACGGCTTTCCTGCTTGAGCCAGTCGCGGGGTCTTGCCGTGGTGGAAGTCTGCATAAGGGAGTGCGGGAACGTCAGTCGTCGGGGGAACAGGGAATCCGGCTTGGAGATTCTTTCACAACCGGTAAGCGGGATGGGCTTTCCCGGCGGCAAGCCTTCGCGAGGGCGCTGTAAACCCCTCCCTGGGCGCTACCTTTGCCATCCATGGCAAAGGACCCTCGCTTCGCCTTGTCCCCCGGCGCCCATCATGCCGATAGTCTGAAAACGAGCTCTTAGTCTAAAGGCTGTCGGCGCTGCCCGCTTGACGTGCATCAAGCTTGTCGGGACACGTTGCCTCGAGTATCGCTTGGAGCCGCCCGGCCAGCTCGCGCCAGCGGCGCAGGCGTGCCTTGCGCCCCGTCGCCGTCCAGCCGGCGGGCACCTCGCGGCCCTGGAACAGCGGCGCCGCCAGCGCCTGCCACTCGGCCTCGTCCAGCGCGGAGGGCGCGCGATGACGGGCGATGCGCCAGGCCCGGGCCAGCCAGGGCCGTGCCAGCGCCAGCTCGCCACCGCCCGCGGCGAACCAGCCCAGCCGCGCCACTGTGGCCGCGTCGAGTGTCGGCACGGGAGCCTCGTCGAGCAGCGCCACGACCAGGGCGACATCGAGATCGCGCAGCTCGGCGGCCAGCAGGGTCGGCAGCAGCTCGTGGAACTCGGCCCGCCAGCCGGCCAGCCGCCGACGGGCGGCATCGTGAAGCGAAAGTCCCATCATCACGGCATGCTCGCCGCTGGAGGCCTCGCGGGAAAGGCCCAGGCGCAGAGTGACGTAGCCCCGGGAGCGCCAGAAGGCCAGCAGGCCGGGCTCGCCGCCGAAGCTGGTGCCGAGGGCGTCGATGCCGGCGGCGCGGGCCCGCTCGGCCACGGCCGCGAGCAGCCGCGAGCCCACCCCGCGCCGGCGTGCCGCGGGATGCACGGCGATACGCTGGATACGCCACCAGCGGGTCTCGGCCGCCTCACGCCAGCCGCCGTGCACCGCCAGCGACTGGGCCAGCAGGTGGCCGCGCGGGCGGCGCTGGCCATGGTGGACCGCCGCGGCCAGATCCGCCGGCAACCCGCCCTCGGCCTGGACCACACACACGCCCACGCAGTGCCCGCCGACCCGGGCCGTCAGCAACCGGGCGTCGGGGGCATCGAGCAGCTGGCGCAGATCGCCGGGGGTGGTGCGGTAGTGGGCCTGGACCAGCAGGCCGAAGAGCTCGGTCAGCGCCGGGGTGTCACGGGCCAGGGCCGCCCGGTCGAGTTCGGCCAGTTCCACCGGCTCGTCGGCGAGTGCGGCGGTGATCCGGGCGTCGTCCACCGGTTCGGCGTCGAGCAGCAGCAGCTCGCGGGTCAGCGCCTCGAGCGGGTCGCCCGGTGCCCAGCGCACCGGGGTCGTGAGCCGGCAGGCCCGCCAGTCCGGGGTCTCGCGCGCGAGCCGCTCGCGAAAGCGCACCGCGAAGCCGCGCCCGGTGCCCTCGTAGCCATGCACGGTGGTGGCGAAGGCGAGCCGCGGAAAGGCGGTGAGCCAGCGCCCCAGCAGCGGCGCGGGGATCGCCGCCGCCTCGTCGACCAGCAGCGTCGGCGCGGCGCTCGGTTCGCCCCTCGCCTCGGCCAGGGCCGCCATCACGCCATCCGGCGGCAGAAAGCGCAGCCGCGCCGGGCCCTGGTCGGTGGTCACCACAAAGACATTGGCCTCACGACGGCCCTCCGGCAGCAGCGCCGCCAGGCGCTCGAACACCGGCTCGACGGCGCCGGGGCGCGGCGCGGTCAGCCATAGCTCGCGTTCGCCGCCAGCCAGCCGCCGGGCCGCGGCAATGCCCAGCGCCGCGCTCTTGCCGCGACCGCGATCGGCGCTGATCACCAGCGGGCGGCGTCGGCGCAGGCGGCTCAGGCGGCGCACCGCTGCGGCCTGATCGGCGCTCAGGCAGTCCGGATCGGTCACGTCCGGCGGCGCCGCGGCCTCGCCGGCCGCCGGCGGCGTCAGGTCGGGAAGCGTGGCCTCGGCCGGCCAGCGCAGCACCGTATCGGCGGTGCGCAGGCAACGGGCCAGCCGTGCCAGGGTATGGGCACTGAGCGAGTCGACGGCATGGGGCCAGCTGGCCAGGCGGGCATAGTCGGCGTCGGGGAACGGCGCGTCGGTGCGCCAGTCGGCGGGCGTCAGCAGCACCAGCAAGCCACCGGCGCGCACCGTGCCGGCGACGGCGCCGAAGGCCTCGGGGTCGAAGCCGCCGCCCGGGGAAGCGGCGTCCACCACCACCAGCTCGTGCTCGCCGCCCAGCCGGGTGCGCGCCTTGGCGGCGGGCAGCACGGGGATATCATCGGCGGGGGCGGTGGGGCCCAGCCACAGCGGCGCCTGCCAGTCGCCGCCACGCCAGATGCCAAGGGCCCGCTCACGCACCATCGCCGCCTCGCCGTCGGCCCACAGCAGGCCACGGTGGCGGCGATCATTGAGCGTCTTGCGCAGCGCCGCGAGGGCGGCGATCAGGGAGTCGTGCATGGCGCACAGGATGCGCCATGCACGGCGTCGAGGCCAGTGCCCGACGGTCGGCGGCGGCTCAGCCCAGCTTCGGCATGCCGGTGATGTAGCCCACCGCGGCGCCGTAGCGGTCCTTGTAGTTGGCCCGCACGTAGGGGTCGAGCGTCTCGCGGACCTTGTCGTGCAGCGGGCTTTCCCAGTCGCCTGGGTGCTGGAAGTTGCTCATGATGTAGGTCCAGCCGTTGATCGAGTCGACGGCCTGCAACCCGGTGGACTCGGCGCCCGCGGGGCAGGACAGGAGGCGCGTGAGCTTGCCGCTGTCGACGTTGTAGGCCCACAGGAAGTTGTTGACGTGGTTGCCGCTGTCCTCGCCGATGAACAGGGTGCGCAGCTCCTCGGAGAACTTGATGTTGTCGGGGTTGGCGATGCGGTCGGTATGGGCGGTGTTGCCCAGCGCGTCCGGTTCGGCCAGGTCCTCGCCGACGAGGTTGGCCGGCGGTGCCATGTGTACCGACACCCACTCGCTGTCGATGGGCTGGCCGCCGCTGTCCTTCTGGCCGCCGCGCAGGGTGTGCTCGTAGACCGCCCCGGCGGTCGGCCCCTCGACGTGGATATCGCTGCTGCCGTCGGTCATCGTCTTGTAGATGTAGGACATGGCCGAATAGGCCTTCTTGTCGGCGGCGTTGACGGTGGTGCCTTCCATCTTGGTGAAGCCCATCGAGGCGCCGACCAGGGCCGCGTAGCGGTGCGTCTCGAGGAAGGCGGCGGCCTTCTCCATGCCCGGCTTGAGCTTGACCCAGTTGATTTTGCCGCTGTAGGGGATGCGGGTGAAGCCCTCGTCCTGCGGGTCCTCGGTGCGGATATCCATGATATCCGACGCCTGGATACCGTCGTCGATCAGCTGCTTGATCTCGGCGCTGTCGGCATGGCCCAGACGGATCCAGCCGATGTCGCCGGCGCCGGGGCCCTTGCCCGAGACCTGGGTCCATTTGCCCACGTACAGGGTGCCGGACGACAGATCCCGCGGCTTGTCGGCGACGAACATGAACAGGCCGCCGTTGGTGGCGTCGTCACCCATCAGCACGGTGCGCTCGTCAGGCATGACCTGAATCAACTCGTGGGAGAGACGCCCGAGGTTGTAATGCTTGACGAGGGTGCCGGTGCCGTCCGGATTGACCGTCACTTCCGGCAGGTGGCCGTAGTTGTAGGGCGTGCCGCGGTTCTCGTCGCCGAACAGGTTCCGGCAGTAGCTCTTGAACTCGTCGTCGGGGGCGGCGGCGTCCGGCTCGTACTCCTCGCTGGACAGGTGGGTGCCCCAGGGCGACAGGCTGGCGCCGCAGGTGATCCACAGCCCGCCCACCGGCGAGGTGTCGACATTGTGGTACTTGACCAGCGTCAGCTCGCCGGTTTCCGGGTTCTGGTCCAGGGTCAGCACCGCGATCGGCGAGGGCAGGCGGCCGTACATCGATTCGCCGGCGCCGTCGCGGGTGGTGTATTCGAACTGCACGACGGCGAACACGGGATTGCCGTATACACCGTCGACCCGGGCGTTCTCGACCGTCAGCAGGCTGGTGCCGTCCGGGCAGTCGGAGAAGAACTGGCGATTGCCGGCCGAGGGATCGAGGATCGGCTGGTTGTCGATGTCGTAGTAGCCGCCGGCGACCACCGTGCCACCCCGGCCGTCGGGCACCCGGTCGCCGGTGATGAAGAAGGGATGGTAGGCCAGCTTGACCTGGCGGCTGGTCCCGTCGCTCATGTGGAGCTGCATGGCCGAGCCGATGGTGGTGGTCGCCATCGCGGCCGGGTTGCTCAACGAGGGGGCCGACATGGGCAGGAAGCTGACGGCGTCGAGCGTGGCCTCGGTCGCGGCGGCCGCGGAGCGGCTGGCGCCGAGGCCGGCGAGACCGCTGGCGAGCGGCAGCAGCGGCGCACCCGCCATGAAGCCGAGCAGACGGCGGCGATTGCTATCGACAGACTGGGTCATGGGAACGTCCTTGGTCATCGGGCAGAGCGAAGTGGCGTCGAGCGACATCGGCCTGGCCGGAACGTCGCCCCGACGCCATGATCGACATCGCCGCATGATCCCGCGCCGGGATGACAGCCGGCTGACACTTTCGTGTCCGTTCGATGGCACCGACCCGATGCCCGGTCTGCAGAACGCCTGGCATTGGCTGAAATCAGGCCTCGATGCGCCGCAGCAGGAACACCAGCGGCACGCTGAGCAGGTAGATCATGCCCAGCCAGAGGAAGATGTCGTTGAAGGCCATCACCACCGTCTGCTCGGAGAGGCGCTGGACCAGCATGCCCACCGCGGCCCGGTGGGCATCGGGCACCGAGCCGGCGAGCATCGCCTCGTACTTGGCGATTTCCGCCACCACCACCTCGCGCCCGGTATCGATGGCCGGTGCCAGCGCGTTCCAGTGAAAGTCCTCGCGCCAGTCGCGCACCGTGTCGAGCAGCGCCAGCCCCACCGCCCCGCCGAGGTTGCGCATCACGTTGAACAGGCCGCTGGCGTTGCCCACTTCATGGGGCGGCAGCGTGCCGAGCGCGATCCGCGAGGCGGGAATGATGCACAGGATCAGCCCCATGCCGCGTACCACCTGCGGCCAGAAGAACTGCCAGAAGCCCGACTCCACGGTCAGGTCGGCGTTCATCATCGAACCGATGCCCACCAGCAGCAGCCCGGCGAGCAGCAGCAGGCGCAGGTCCACGCGGTTGGAGAGCTGGCCGACGATCGGCGCGCAGAAGAACATGGTCAGGCCGGTGACGAACATCACCTGGCCGATCTGCAGGCTCGAGAAATGGCGGACATGACCGAAGAACAGCGGCATCAGGTAGACCAGCCCGTAGAGCGCGATGCCGATGATGAAGCCCAGGCCGGCGCCGAGGGCGAAGTTGCGGTTGGCGAAGGCATAGAGGTCGACGATGGGATGCTCGCGGCGCAGGGTGCGGGCGAAGAACCAGATGCCCGCCAGCACGCAGAGCAGCGTCATGACGACGATGCGATCGCTGGCGAACCAGTCGTCGCCGGGGCCCTCCTCGAGCACGAACTCCAGCGAGCCGAGGAACACCGCGATCAGCGCCAGGCCGAGCCAGTCCAGACGGCGGGCGACGGCATGGTCGGCCTTGTCAATGTCGAGAAAGGTCCAGGCCGCCCAGCACACCAGCACCCCGGGAATCACGTTGGCCAGGAACAGCCAGTGCCAGCTGGCGATATCGGTCAGGTAGCCGCCCACCGTGGGGCCGACCGAGGGCGCCATGGTCACCACCATGCCGATCACCGCCTGCACGCTGCCCATCACCCGCCGGGGAAAGATCGAGAAACTCACCGCCTGGGTGATGGGGATCATCGCCCCGCCGGCGAAGCCCTGGATGGCGCGCAGCACGATCAGCTGCTCGATGGAGCCGGCCAGCGCACAGCCCAGGCTGGCCAGGGTGAAACCGGCACAGGAGAGCGTGAAGGCCACCCGCGTCGAGAGGATGCGCATCAGCATGCCCGACAGCGGGATCATCACGATCTCGGCGATCAGGTAGGCGGTCTGCACCCAGGAGATCTCGTCCTGACTGGCCGACAGCCCGGCCTGGATCTCGTTGAGTGAGCTGGCGACGATCTGGATATCCAGGATCGCCATGAACATGCCGAACACCGCAGCGATGAAACCGATGCGCTGCGGCCACGGCGGCAGATCGCTGACGCCCTGACGGGCGCCGTCGACGGCGGCGTCGCTCACGCGCCGCTCCCGCTACGGGCTACATCGGCCGGCGTTCCGGCGGCCGGCGTTCCGGCGGCCGGCGTACCGGCACCCTGGTCGCGGGTGTCGATTCCCGGCACCACCGACAGCCCCCCGCGCAGGCGGCCCAGGGCGTCGTCGGGCCCGGTGACGCGAATCTTCACCGGCACCCGCTGGACGATCTTGTTGAAGTTGCCGGTGGCGTTGTCCTGCGGCAGCAGGCTGAACTGGGTTCCGGTGGCCGGCGCCAGGCTGTCGACCACGCCATGGAAGGTCGTGTCGGGATAGGCGTCGACATGAATGTCCACCGGCTGGCCGACGCGCATCCGCGCGAGCTGGGTTTCCTTGTAGTTGGCCACCACGTAGGCCGAGTCGATGGGCACCAGCTGCATCAGCGTCAGCGACGGCTGGGCGAGCGTGCCGGCCTCGACGGTCAGGTTGCCGACCACACCGTCGCGGGGCGCGACGATGCGGGTCTTGTCGAGCTGATGACGGGCGTAGGCCAGGTCGGCCCGGGCGGCGTCGCGACTGGCACGGGCACTGTCGACATCCGACTCGGCGACCGCCAGCCGGCGCTGCGCCGAGGTCACCGCGGCCTCGCGGGCGGCGAGCGTCGATTTGGCGACCCGCAGCGCGGCCTGGTCGTCCTCGTACTGCTGGCGCGAGCCATAGTTGCGCGAGGCCAGCTTCGACGAGCGCGCCAGGTGCTGCCGGGCCTGGTCGACATCGGCACGGGCCGCCTCGACCTGCGACCGGGCCTCGTCGATCGCCGCCTTCTGCAACGCCACCCGGCGCCGGGCCTGGGCGATCGAGGCCGTGGCCACCGCCAGCTGCGCCTCGGCCTGGCTGACCCGATCGCGATAGCTGGCATCGTCGAGGCGGACCAGCAGCTGCCCTTGCGTCACCGGCTGGTTGTCGTCGACCGCCACCTCGGCGACCCGGGCCGCCAGCTCGGCGCGAATCGCCACGCTGTCGGTATGCACGTAGGCGTTGTCGGTCTCCTCGATGAAGCGTCCGACCTGCCACCACTCCCAGGCCCGCCAGCCCAGCACGGCCAGCGCCACGACGGCCACCAGCGCGCCCACGATCTTGCCCGTCTGCTTCATGTCGACTCCTCGGTTCGATGCGCCCCGGCGCGGGCCCCGCCTGCCGCGGGTGCCGCCGCCCGACCCGGCTGCCACACAGTGTAATGAATGCTACACTACATCGCCATCGAGGATCGATCCGGCCAGGAGTCACCATGTCCGAATCCCGCCCCGGCCCGTGCACACGGGCCTGCACCCCGCGCGGCGAGGCGCGCCGCGAACGGCTGCTCGACGCCGCCCGGGACGTCTTCCTGGAACAGGGCTATGCCGGCGCGAGCGTCAACGACGTGGTCGCGCGGGCCGGCGGGTCGCTGGCCACGCTCTACAAGCTGTTCGGCAACAAGGAAGGGCTGTTCATGGCGGCCATGGAGCGCCACATCGCCACCGCCTGGGAGGTGCTGGAGGCCGGGCGGCGCGATGCCACCGCGCCGGAGCAGGTGCTCTTCGAGCTGGGCCGGCGGATGCTGGCGCTGGTCTTCGACCCGGGGGTGATCCGGCTGACGCGGGGGCTGGCCTTCGAGGCGGAGCGGGCTCCCGCGCTCGGCGAACTGTTCCTGCGCCGCGGCCCCGACCGCACCCGCCAGGATCTGGCCGACTACCTGCGCGACCAGGTCGCCGCCGGCAACCTGGCGCTCGCCGACCCCCGCGAGGCCGCGGGCATGTTCATGGGCATGCTGCTCGGCGAGTGGCACATCGACGCCCTGCTGGGCCGCCACCCCGCCCCCGACGACGCCCAGTGCGCCGAACGCGCCCGCCAGTGCGTGGCCATCTTTCTGGGTGGGGCACGCCCCGCCGGGTGGCGCGACCCGGTGTGATCTCTCGGTAGTTTGTGCATCCGGCGCCTGGCCGCGGGAGCGACTTCAGTCGCGATGGACCCGCCACCGGGCCGCCGCTGTCGGGGATGAATCCCCTCCCACAAAACCCTCAATCAACCCGGCCAGCCTGACCGAAGGGCCGTGGGAGCGACTTCAGTCGCGATGACCCAGCCACGCCGGCACCGCTGTCGGGGATGAATCCCCTCCCGCACCCCCTCGATCAGGCCTGACACTACTAGGTCAGGGTCAGCACCTGCCCGTTCAGCGCCCGCCCTGCCCCGCCGGCCAGGAAGCGGGCACAATCCGCCACGGCGGAGCGGGACGCCCCGCGCGGGCACAGCAGGTTGATGCACACGCCCGGGCTGCCGGCATCGCCCAGCCGCCGCACCAGCGCCGCCAGTGCCTCGCGCACCATGCTCGCCGCCTGGCTGTCGCCGTCCGGGGCGACGGCCACCAGACGCCCGCCACCGCGGCTGTGCATCCAGGCCCGGGCGATCTGCAGCAGGGCCGAGGGCTCGGCGACCTGCTCGCTCAGCCGCCGCGCCAGGGGCACATGGCGCGCCAGCGGCGGCGGCGCACAGACCAGCACATCCAGCCGGCCCAGGCGCCCGAGCAGGCGATCCAGCGCGCCCGTTTCCGCCACCTGGCCGAAGCGGTCCGCGCGCTCGCCGCCCAGGGCATCGAGCGTCCGCGCCAGACCGACGGCATCCGGCGTCAGCAGCGCCACCGTCGCGCCCTCCTCGAGGAAGGCCCGCGCCAGCGGTTCCAGCAGCTCGCCGCCGCCGGCGATCAAGACCCGTTTACGCACAGCCCTCTCCTCTCTCCGGGAAGCGCAGACATTTCGTCAGGGTTTCCTCACAGAAGCCCCGGCAGCCACAGCACCAGCGCCGGAAAGACCATGCACAGGATCAGCCCGGCGAGCTGCAGCAGCACGAAGGGGATGATCGAGCGATAGATGGTGCCGATGCCGATCTGCCCCTCGGTGATGCCCTTGAGGTAGAACAGCGCATAGCCGAACGGCGGGGTCAGGAAGCTGGTCTGCAGGTTGATCGCCACCAGGATGGCGAACCACACCAGCAGCCCTTGGCCGGAGAGGCCATAGCCGAAGTCCAGCGCCTCGATCACCGGCGCGACCAGCGGCAGCACCACGAAGCTGATCTCGATCCACTCGAGGAAGAAGCCGAGCACGAAGATCAGGCCCATGATCAGCAGCATCAGCCCGTAGGGGCCCAGGCCGGTGCCGGTGATCAGGTCCTCGATCATGTAGGCGCCGCCCAGGCGCTTGAAGATCACCGAGAAGCAGGTCGCGCCGATCACCACGAACAGGATCATCGCCGAGGTCCGCGAGGTCTCGCGCACCGCCTCGCGCAGGGTCGCCCAGTCCAGGCTGCGCATGACCAGCGCCAGCAGCAGGCTGCCGCCCGCGCCGATCGCTGCCGCCTCGGTGGGCGTGGCGATGCCGGCCATGATCGAGCCGAGCACGGCGACGATCAGCGCCACCGGTCCCAGCAGGTCGCGCAGCAGCGCCAGCGGCAGCGGCGTGGTGTCGGCCTCCGCGGAATTCTGGTCGACCAGCGGCGCCCAGTCCGGCTTGAGCCGCGCGGTGATCAGCAGATAGGCGATGTACAGCCCGCCCAGCAGCAGCCCGGGCAGCAGCGCGGCCTTGAACAGCGCGCCCACCGAGACCTGGAGGATCGAGCCCATCAGCACCAGCATGATCGACGGCGGAATCAGGATGCCCAGGGTCCCCGAGGCGGCGATCACCCCGCAGGCCATTTCGGCGCGGTAGCCCTGCTTGAGCATCACCGGCAGCGCCAGCAGGCCCAGCATCACCACCGAGGCGCCGATGATGCCGGTGCTGGCGGCCATGACGATGCCCAGCATCGCCACCGACACCGCCAGCCCGCCGTGGGTGCGCCCGAACAGCCGCTGCAGGGTCAGCAGCAGGCGCCGGGCGACCCCGGAGCGCTCGAGCATCAGCCCCATGAACACGAACAGCGGAATGGCGATCATCAGCCAGTTCTCGACCACCCCGCCGAAGATCCGCGAGCTGACCGTGCCCAGGAAGGGCAGCGGCACCCCGCCGATGAACGAGAAGATGATGCCCAGCCCGCCGAGCAGGAAGGCGACGGGATAGCCGGTGAAGATTCCCGCCAGCAGGGTGACGATCATCGCCAGCGCCAGTGCGTACTCGCTCAGGAACTCAGCCATGCGGCGCCTCCTCGTCGTGGTGGTCGGAGGCCAGATGCGCCGGGTCGAACAGCCCGGCGAGGTTGTGCAGCACCTGCCCCAGGGCCCCGATGGCCAGGAACACCAGGCTGATCGGCAGGATCGCCTTGATCAGGTAGCGGTCGGTGAGTCCGCCGTAGTTGGAATGCTCGCCGGAGAGATACGACATCGTCACGAAGTGCTTGGACAGCCAGGCCACCAGCAGGCAGAACGGAATCAGGAAGATCACGTGGCCGAGGATGTCGATGATCGCCCGCCCGCGCGGCGACAGCCGGTGGTAGACGAGATCGACGCGCACGTGGGTGTCGTGGTGCAGGGCGTAGGTGCCGCCGAACAGCGTCAGCACGCCGAACAGGTGCCACTGCAGCTCGGTGATGCTGTTGATGGTCAGGGCCTTGCCGAACAGCAGCACGTCGGTCTGCCATTCGGCGATCTCGTTGATGCCCAGGGCGTTGAGGGTCACGGTGGTGAGCACGGCCAGCATCACCAGCAGCACCAGCCAGCTGGTGACGCGGCCCACCCACAGCCCCAGCCCGACCAGCGGTCGGGCCAGGGCCTCGCATGCCGTGCCGCCTCGACTGCGCCAGGGCGCAAGGTCGGCGGTGGGCATCAGGCGTCTCCTTCAGACCCGCTGGTGCCGTCCGAGTCGGTGTCCTTGATCGGCTCCGGCGCGGGCAGCGCCTGCAGCTTGTACCACTCGTCGATCAGCCCGACGTGCTTCATCAGCGACTTGTAGGCCTCGGCGAAGGCCGGGTTCTGCTGCATCTCCTCCTGGCGCACCTCGACCCAGGCATCCTGCAGCGCCTGGATCACCGAGTCGGGGAAGCGCTTGACCTGCACCCCCTTCTCCTCGAGCTTGTGGATGGTGCGCACCTGCGCGGGCGGCGCCTCGGCCATCGCCCACTGCAGGGTCGAGCGGCAGGCGGTCTCGAACTGCGCCTTGCGCTCGTCGCTGTACTGGTCCCAGACCTGCTGGTTGACGATCAGCGAGAACCAGCTCGCGCTCTGGTGCCAGCCGGGGAAGTAGTAGTACTTGGCGACCTCGTCGAAGCCCATCGCCGCGTCGACCTGCGGCACCGAGAACTCGGTGGCGTCGACGCGCCCGCGCTCCAGCGCCAGGTAGATCTCGTTGCCCGGCACCAGCTGGGTCGAGGCGCCGAGCTTGTTGAGCACCTTGGCGCCCAGCCCGGAGATGCGCATCGACAGGCCCTTGAAGTCCTCGGGCGACTTGATCTCCTTGTTGTACCAGCCGCCGGTCTCCTGCGGCGAGATGAAGCACGGCAGCACCTTCACGCCGTAGGGGTCGTAGGCCTTCTGCAGCAGCTTCGTGCCCTCGCCGGCCCACATCCACGACATGAAGGCCTCCGGCGACGGGCCGAACGGCAGCGCGCCGTAGAGGTTGGTGATCGGCACGGTGCCCGCCCAGTAGCCGATCCAGTCCCAGCCGGCCTGCACGGCCCCGGAGGACACCGAGTTGAAGACCTCGAAGGGCGGCACCAGATCCCCCGGCTCGTGCACGCGCAGCGATACCGCACCGCCGGTGGCGGTCTCGAGTTCCTTGGAGAGGTGCTCGGCCCCGGCGCCGAGGAAGTTCTGGGTCGAGAAGGTACTGGCCACGTCGAGCCGCTTGGGGCCCTCGGCGTGGGCCGGCGCGGTCAGCATGGCGGCGCTCGCCAGGGCGATCGCCGAGGCCAGCAGCGAGCGGGTGGTGACGGTGTGAGGCATGAACGTTCTCCTTGAGCATTGTTGTTGTTCCCCCGTCATGGGGGCTCGTCAATGCCCAGCAAGGAGACTGCCAGTTCCGGCAAAACGCCTTTCCCGTCAGGCCACTGCGATGGCCATACACGACCGCACCGTGCCGGGGGAGCCGCTCAGGGTGTGACCGGCACACGCCGTCGTCCGAGAATCCGGACGCCTCGGCGGACGCGGCGTCTCGAAAACGCCCTTCGACCGCCTTCCGGGCGTCCGGAAAGTCGGACGCATTCCAGGATTCCGGACGCTCAGCCCGCGTCGCGCTCGCCGCCCAGGCCGTGGCGGGCCAGCTTCTCGTACAGCGAGGACTTGGCGATGCCCAGGCAGCGTGCCGCCTGGGTGCGATTGCCGTCGCACTCGCCCAGCGCCCGCTCCAGGGCCTGCCGCTCGGCCTCGGCGAGGGTCGTCCTGAGCGAGCGCGCCGCCCGCTCGGGAGGCGCCGTCGTGCCGCGCAGGGCCTCCGGCAGGTCATCCACGTCGAGATGCGTCCCCCCCAGGTAGAATGCCGCCTCGAGCACGTTTTCCAGCTCGCGCACGTTGCCCGGCCAGGCATGCCGGCACAGGCAGGCCAGCGCCGCCCCGCCGAGCGTCGGGCAGCGCCGCCCGCGCCGCTCGGCGAGCCGGGACAGCAGGTGGCGGGCCAGCGCCGGGATGTCCTCGCGGCGCTCGCGCAGCGGCGGAATCGCCAGCGGCACCACGTTGATGCGGTAGAACAGGTCCTCGCGGAACTCGCCGCGCTCGACCAGGGCCTCCAGCGGCCGGTGCGTGGCGGCGATCACCCGCACGTCGACCGGCACCAGCCGCGTCGCCCCCACCGCCTCGACCTCGCGATCCTGCAGCACCCGCAGCAGCTTGACCTGCATCGCCGGGGGCATGTCGCCGATCTCGTCGAGAAACAGCGTGCCGCCATGGGCGAGCTGGAACTTGCCCGGCTTGCCGCCCTTGCGCGCCCCGGTGAAGGCGCCGTCCTCGTAGCCGAACAGCTCGGCCTCGAGCAGCTGCTCGGGGATCGCCGCGCAGTTGAGCTTGATGAAGGGGCCGTCGGCCCGCTCGGAGAGCCGGTGCAGGGCGTGGGCGTAGAGTTCCTTGCCGGTGCCCGACTCGCCGCGGATCAGCACCGAGGCATCGCCGGGGGCGATCTTGCGCACCTTGGCGTTGAGCATACGCATCGCCTCGCTCTCGCCGACCACATCGGTGAGTTGCCAGCGCGCCCCGGCCCGGGCGTCGAGGGCCTGGCGATAGTAGTCGACCTCGGCCTCCAGGGCCCGCACCTGGGCATTCATCTGCCGCCACTCCCAGGTGTCGTGGTAGATCACCGTGCCGATCGCCCCGATCACCCGGCCGCCCGCGCGGACCGGGTAGCGGTGGGCGATCATGTGATGGCCGCGCACCAGCTGCAGCTGGGCCAGCTCGGCCTTGCCCGAGGCTACCACCTCGGGCATGCGGGTGTTCTCGATCACCTCGCTGACCGGGCGGCCCACCGCGGCGAGCGGGTCGACCTCGAGGAAGTCGGCATACGGCGCATTCAGGTAGGCGATGCAGCTGCGGGCATCGACCACGACCACCCACTCGGCCATGGCGTCGAGCCCGTGCAGCAGCAGCGTCGGGTCCCACCGGTCCGGCGGGATCTCGGCGAGCGATTCGTTGGCCATGCTGGCTCCGGCAGCTGTCCTGTGGGTATCGCTTCAGCCTCGTCACGGCCGCCACGCCTGGCAAGACGACCTTGGGCGGAGCCGCGGCGCCGGCTCATGACGCGAGCGCCGCCAGCCGGACCCGGGTCGACGCCGCGCCCATCGCCACGGCCAGGTCGAGCGCCGTCAGTCCACCGGCTTCCCGGGCCGCGGGATCGGCGCCGTGGGCCAGCAGGCAGTCGAGCACCTCGCGGTTGCCGAACATCGCCGCGAACATCAGCGGTGTCTTGCCATCGGCGGTGGTGCCGTCCACCGCCGCGCCATGCGACAGCAGCAGCTCGACCATCGCCAGGTCGCCCTTGAAGGCCGCGCCGCCCAGCGGATTCTGGCCGCGGTCGTTGTAGCGTTCCGGGTCGGCGCCGTGGGCCAGCAGCACCCGCACGGTGTCGTGGTGGCCGTGATAGCTGGCCAGCATCAGCAGGCTGTCGCCGTTGTGGTTGCACAGGTCGGGCGGCAGCCCGCCGGCCAGCCAGCGCCGAAAGGCCGCGGCGTGCCCGTCGCGGGCCGCGTTGAAGACCTCCGCGGCCAGGCGCAGGGTCTCCTCGTCCGGGGTGTCGGCGGTCTCGCGTGCATCGCGGGTCATCCCTGTCTCTCCCTGTTCAGCGCTGAAGGTTGCTCCAGCATAGGCGTTCCGGCGCGCCCGTCACCGCTATCGTGGCGATGAAATTCGCCAATCGGGTCGCGCGGCGACGCTGCGAGGCGCAATGCAAATTGCTATGATTCGCCGCGGACAGGGCTTCCCGCCTTGGCCGCTGCCAACGCCCCACTACCGCAAGGAGTCCCGCGTGTCCCTTTTCGCCACGACACGGTCGACCGCACCACGCACCCGGCGGCGCCTCGATCCCTGGACGCTCACCACGCTCGGCATCGCCCTGGCGGTCGCCGTGCCGGTGCTGGTGGTACTGGCGCACATCCTGATCCCCAGCCGCGAGATCTGGAGCCACCTGGCCGGCACCGTGCTGGGACGCTACCTGAGCAACACCCTGATCCTCGCGCTCAGCGTGGGCCTCGGCACGGCGGTGATCGGCACCGGCACGGCCTGGCTGGTGGCGATGTGCCGCTTCCCGGGACGGCGCCTGTTCGAGTGGGCCCTGCTGCTGCCGCTGGCGGTGCCCACCTACGTGATCGCCTACGCCTATACCGACTTCCTGCAATACTCCGGGCCGCTGCAGAGCGAGCTGCGTGCGCTGTTCGGCTGGCAGCACGGCGACTATGTCTTTCCTGACATCCGCTCGCTGTGGGGCGCGGCGCTGCTGATCACCCTGGTGCTCTACCCGTATGTCTACCTGCTCGCCCGCGCCGCCTTCCTCGAGCAGTCGGTGTGCGTGCTGGACGTGGGGCGGACCCTGGGGCGCGGGCCGTGGCGGCTGTTCACCACCATCGCCGTGCCGCTGGCGCGGCCGGCCATCGTCGGCGGCGTCTCGCTGGTGCTGATGGAGACCCTCAACGAGTTCGGCGCGGTGCAGTACTTCGGCGTCGACACCTTCACCACCGGCATCTACCGCACCTGGTTCGGCATGGGCGAGCAGGTCGCGGCGGCCCAGCTGGCGGCCTGCCTGCTGCTGTTCGTGATCCTCGCGGTGCTGCTCGAGCGCTGGTCGCGGGGCAAGCGCCGGTACTTCCACACCACCGGCCGCTACCGCCAGCTGCCGGAGTTCCACCTGCGCGGCCTGCGGGCCTGGGGCGCCATCGTGGCTTGTGCCCTGCCGGTGCTGGTGGGCTTCATCGCGCCCAGCGCGATTCTCGCCAACCTGGCGCTCGAGACGGGCGACAGCGTGCTGGGCTCGCGCTTCCTGGAGTTCGTCGGCAACAGCCTGTCGCTGGCCGCGGTGGCCTCGCTGGTGGCGGTGTGCCTGGCGGTGGCGCTGAGCTACGGCGTGCGCCTGCATCCGGGGCGGGTCTCGCGCCTGGCCACGCGGGTCGCCGCCATGGGCTACGCCGTGCCCGGCTCGGTGGTGGCGGTGGGCATCCTGATCCCCTTCGCCTGGCTGGACCGCCAGCTCAACGCCGGGCTGGACGCCTGGTTCGGCCTCCAGCCGGGGCTGCTGCTGAGCGGCTCGGCGTTCATCCTGATCTACGCCTACGTGGTGCGCTTCCTGGCGGTGTCGTTCAACACCGTGGAGGCCAGCCTGGGCAAGGTGACGCCGAGCATGGACGCCGCCTCACGGACCCTGGGCCAGACCGCCGGCGGCACGCTGCGCCGGGTGCACACGCCGCTGATGCGCGGCAGCCTGTTCGCCGCCGCCCTGCTGGTGTTCGTCGACGTGATGAAGGAGCTGCCGGCCACGGTGATCCTGCGGCCGTTCAACTTCGACACCCTGGCGGTGCGGGCCCACAACCTCGCGGCCGACGAGCGGCTGGCGGAGGCCGCCACGTCGTCGCTGACCATCGTGCTGGTCGGGGTGATCCCGGTGATCCTGCTCAGCCGGGCGATCCGCCGTTCACGCCCCGGCGCCGGCGGGAAAGACGAAGGTCTGTGAGGTGTCCAGCGCCAGCGCCACCGGCTGGCCCGGCTCGGGCAGGAAGACCCCCGGCACCTGCGCCTGCAGGTTCGCCTCGCTGCCGTCCGCGCCGCGGGCGTGCAGCTGTACCAGGCTGCTGCGGCCGAGCAGCCGGGCCTGAATCACCTGGCCGCGCTGGGCCGGTTCCGCGCGGCGCTCGTCGTCCGGCAGCTCGACGGGGGTGACACGCAGCGCCTCGGGGCGGATCATCACCCGCGCCCGCGCGCCCTCGGCCAGCGCCGGTGCCGCGACCGGCCCCACCGGCGTGGCCACCCGACCGTCGCGCACCTCGCCGCCCCACTCGTTGACCGCACCGAAGAACGACACCACGAAGGGGTCCTCGGGCTCGCAGTAGAGCTCGCGGGGCGTGCCCATCTGGATGATGCGGCCATCGCGCATCAGGGCGATGCGGTCGGCCATGAACATCGCCTCTTCCGGATCGTGGGTCACCAGCAGGGTGCCGGCGCCGACCCGCTTGAGCACGTGCAGGGTGTCGTCGCGAATCTGCTCGCGCAGCCGCGCATCGAGGCTCGAGAAGGGCTCGTCGAGCAGCATCAGCGCCGGCGCCGGGGCCAGCGCCCGGGCCAGCGCCACGCGCTGCTGCTGCCCGCCCGAGAGCTGGTGCGGGTAGGTCCGGGCGTAGTCGGCCATGCCCAGCTGCTCGAGCAGCGCCATGGCCCGCTCGCGGCGTTCGCCGGCGGGCAGCGACTCCAGGCCGAAGCCGACGTTCTCCAGCACCCGCAGGTGGGGAAACAGCGCCGAATCCTGGAACGCCAGCCCCACGCTGCGCTTCTCCGGCGGCACGTGTCGGCCGCCGGGCACGCTCAGCGGCTCGCCGCGCAGGCTCAGCTCGCCCTCCTGCAGGGCCTCGAGCCCGGCGGCGATGCGCAGCAGCGTGGTCTTGCCGCAGCCGGACGGGCCCAGCAGGCAGACCACCTCACCGGGCCCCACCGTCAGGCTGACATCGTCGACGGCCATCTGCGCGCCGTCGTAGACATGGCGGACATGACGCATCGCCAGCAGGGTGGCGTGACGCGGCGTGGCGGTGGCCCGGGAGGCCTCGGAGCTCGGAGAGGTCATGGTGGTCATGGGCGAAGCTGCTCGAGTGAATGAATCGCCCGGCGATGGTAACGCGAAACGCCGGTGGAGGCCGCGTCCTGCGGTGGAACGGCGCGAATGATTGACGTTCGCCGCACGACGCGCTTGAATACGGCCAATAATGCAACGTATTCTCATTAAAAACCACCACCGAGGATCGCCCATGCCCGCACGTCTGCGCTTCGCCGTTCCCCTGGCGGTACTCGCCGCCGGCCTGACCGCCGCCGGCACCGCCAGCGCCGAGGAGGTCAACATCTACTCGGCCCGCCACTACGATTCCGACCAGGCCCTCTACGACGCCTTCACCGAGAAGACCGGCATCGACGTCAACGTCCTCCAGGGCAGCTCCGACCAGCTCATCGAGCGCATCAAGCGCGAGGGCAAGGCCAGCCCCGCCGACGTGATGATCACCGTCGACGCCGGCCGCCTGTGGCGCGCCGAGGAGGAAGGCATCTTCCAGAGCGTCGACTCGAAGGTGCTCGACGAGCGCCTGCCCGCCACCGTGCGCCAGCCCGACGGCAAGTGGTTCGGCTTCAGCCAGCGGGTGCGGGCGATCTTCTACGATCCGCAGGACGTCGATCCGGCCAACCTCAAGACCTACGAGGACCTGGCCGATCCGCGCTTCAAGGGCGAGCTGTGCATCCGCTCGTCGAACAACATCTACAACCAGTCGCTGCTGGCCTCGATCATCGCCCACGACGGCAAGCAAAAGGCCGAGCAATGGGCGCAGGGTGTGGTCGACAACATGGCCCGCGACCCGGAAGGCGGCGACACCGACCAGATCCTCGGCGTGGCCAGCGGCGAATGCGACATCGCCGTGGCCAACCACTACTACTATGCGCGCCTGCTCGAGTCGGACAACCCGGACGACCGTGCGGCGGCCAAGAAGGTGCAGATCCTGTTCCCCAACCAGGACGGCCGTGGCGCCCACGTCAACATCGGCGGCGCCGGCGTGGTCCGCGACGCCCCGCACCGCGAGAACGCCGTGCGCTTCCTCGAGTTCCTCGCCTCCGACGAGGCCCAGGCGCTGTTCGTCAAGGGCAACCACGAGTACCCGGTGGTCGACGGCGTGGCCAAGGACCCGGTGCTGGAGTCGTGGGGCGACTTCAAGCGGGACGACCTGAACGTCAGCGCCCTGGGCGAGAACAACCCCGAGGCGATCCGCATCTTCGACCGGGTCGGCTGGCGCTGAGCGCTAACTAGCCTGCCCCTGGATGCACAAGGCCCGCGGCACTGCCGCGGGCCTTAGTGTATCGGCCGAAGCGCCAGCCTTCAGCCTCGACGACGCCCTGCTTCCCCATGGGGGTTCGGCATGACGGAACAGATCCCATCGATATGTTCGTTCAACTCCGGACGGATGGGGTTCCACATGGGATCAAGAATGAAGTCGATGCCATTGCGACGCGCCATCTTGGCGGCAGGGACAAAATCCGAGTCTCCCGCCACCAGAATGATCTGATCTACCTGCCCCTGCTGAGAAATAGAGGCAATATCGAGGCCAATTCGCATATCGACGCCTGCCTGCTTGACCTTGTAGAAAATGCTTGAGGGCTCCAGATCATCCAAGGTCGCTCCCGCCCGAAGCCGACGCACCGCCTCACGGGACAAGGTCCAGTCCCCGTTTTTCACATGAAGCTCCCCGAGACGCAGCGCCACCTTGCGCTGACGCCGCAGTTGCTCATGAAGCGCTTCCCGAAACGCGAAGTCGATCGTGTCCTCAACCCGAACAACCTCCCCGGTGATCGGATGAGGACCGGCGTTGTAACGCTCGGGACCGCAGTCATAAAAGAAGATTCGGTACAGCTCACGCTGCCGATAGCCATGCGGGTTGGCCTTGCGAATCCATCGAAAGGCCGATGCCGATATATCCCTGGCCAGGGTTTCCGGAGTGATTTCCTCGTCAGGCGCCACCCTTGCCTTGATGGCCTGATAACGCCTCACGAAGAAACCACCATCGATCAGAATGGCTGTCTTCATCATCGCCCCTGAGGTCCAGATACAAGAAAGCCCGCGAGGCTGCTCTGGCGGATAGGGTTGCCAGTTAGGCCTCGCGGGCGCTATTCACGACCAGTATATGGCCAGCATGCTCGCGGTCAAGAGCTCAGTGCGCCTCGTCCCAGTTGGCCCCGGCATGGGCCTCGACCACCAGCGGCACCTTCAGCTCGGCGGCGGCTTCCATGCGCCGGCGCACGGCCCCGAGGAAATCCTCGGCCTGGGCGTCCCGGACCTCGAAGACCAGCTCGTCGTGGACCTGCATGACCATCCAGGCGTCGAACTCGGCCTCGCCGTCACGGGGGTTGAGCCAGGCGTCGACGTCGATCATCGCGCGCTTGATGATATCCGCGGCGGTGCCCTGCATCGGCGCGTTGATCGCGGTGCGCTCGGCGGCCTGGCGGCGGGTGCGGTTCTGGGCGTTGATCTCCGGCAGGTAGAGGCGCCGGCCGAACACCGTCTCGACATGCCCCTCGTCGGCGGCCCGCGCGCGGATGTCGTTCATGAAGCGCGCCACGCCGGGGTAGCGGTCGAAGTAGCGGTCGATGTAGGTCTGCGCCTGACCGGGCTCGATGTGCAGCTGGCGGGAGAGCCCCCAGGCGCTCATGCCGTAGATCAGCCCGAAGTTGATCGCCTTGGCGCTGCGCCGCTGTTCGCCGCTGACCTTGTCGGGGGCGATGCCGAACACTTCGGCGGCAGTGGCGGTGTGGATGTCGCGCTCCTCGGCGAAGGCCTCGAGCAGCCCCTTGTCCTCCGAGAGATGGGCCATGATGCGCAGCTCGATCTGCGAGTAGTCGGCGGCGACGATGCGATAACCCGGCCGGGCGATGAACGCCTGGCGGATCTTGCGCCCTTCCTCGGTGCGGATGGGGATGTTCTGCAGGTTGGGATCGGACGACGACAGCCGCCCGGTAGCGGTCACCGC
Source organism: Modicisalibacter sp. (assembly GCF_055145905.1). Taxonomy (NCBI): domain Bacteria; kingdom Pseudomonadati; phylum Pseudomonadota; class Gammaproteobacteria; order Oceanospirillales; family Halomonadaceae; genus Modicisalibacter; species Modicisalibacter sp. The sequence continues at coordinate 320,011 of NZ_JBSREH010000001.1, forward strand.
CTGGTGATAGCTGGTATGGATGCGCCCGGTGGTGGCGTTGATCAGCTGCGGCAGCTTGTCGGTATAGGTCGACTTGAGCTTGCTCAGCCCGCGGTGCTCCATGATCACCTTGGGCAGCGGGTAGTCCAGCGCCAGCTCCTCGAGCACCGCCTCGGCGGTTGACGGCGCGCCCTTGGGGGTCTTCTTGATCACCGGGATCTTGAGCTCGTCGAAGAGAATCTCGCCGAGCTGCTTGGGCGATCCGAGGTTGAACTCACGCCCGGCGATCTCGAAGGCATCCTTCTCGAGCTCGCGGATGCGTCCCTCGAGCTCCTTGCTCTGGGCATGCAACCGCGACACGTCGAGCGCCACCCCGGTGCGCTCCATACGCGACAGCACCGGGATCATCGGCCGCTCCAGGGTATCCAGCACCTCGGCCAGACGCCCCTCGGCCTCGGCGCGGGGGCGCAGCTCGCGGTGCAGGCGCAGGGTAATGTCGACGTCCTCGCAGGCGTAGGGCACCGCCTGCTCGAGGGCGACCTGGTTGAAGGTCAGCTGCTTGGCACCCTTGCCGGCGATCGACTCGAAGGTGATGGTCGTCTCGCCCAGGTACTTGAGCGCCAGCGAGTCCATGTCGTGGCGGGTCGCCGTGGAATTGAGCACGTAGGACTCGAGCATGGTGTCGGTCAGCGCCCCGGCGACATGGATGTCGTAACGGGCGAGCACCGAGATGTCGTACTTGAGGTTCTGGCCGATCTTGCCCTGATCCGGATTCTCGAGCAGCGGCTTGAGCGCGGCCAGCACGGTGTCACGATCGAGCTGCTCGGGGGCATCGAGGTAGTCGTGGGCGACCGGCACATAGGCGGCCTCGCCGGGTTCCAGTGCCAGACCAATGCCGACGATCTCGGCCTCCATGTAGTTGAGGCTGGTGGTCTCGAGATCGAAGCAGAAGGCCTCCGCCGCGCCCAGCTTGTCGAGCCAGGCGTCGAACGCCTCCCGGGTCAGCACGCTATGGTCCTGCCGCGATGCCGACGCGCCGCCGGTCGGGGCGTCCCCGTCGTCATCGGCGAGCGCATCGACGCCCTCGTCGCGCCCCTCGAGCAGTTCGGCGAGCCAGTTCCTGAACTCCAGCTCGCGATACAGCGCGACAAGCGCCTCGCGATCGGGATGGGCGATGTCCAGGTCGTCGAGGCCCACCGGCAGTTCGCAGTCAGTCTTGATGGTCGCCAGCTGATACGACAGGAAGGCCTGCTCGCGGTTGGCCTCGAGCTTCTTGGGCAGGGTCTTGGCACCGCGGAAGCTCAGCGACTTGACCGCCTCGAGGTCGGCGTAGATGGTGTCGAGCCCACCGTCGATGCCCTGCAGCAGGCCCAGTGCGGTCTTCTCGCCGACACCGGGCACGCCGGGAATGTTGTCGACCTTGTCGCCCATCAGCGCGAGGAAGTCGATGATCCGCTCGGGGGGCAGGCCGAACTTCTCGGTCACGCCGTCGACGTCGAGGGTCTCGCCCTTCATGGTGTTGACCAGCGTGATGTGGCGGTTGACCAGCTGCGCCATGTCCTTGTCGCCGGTGGAGATCACCGCGTCGCGACCGGCTTCGGTGGCATGGCGCGCCAGGGTGCCGATCACGTCGTCGGCCTCGACTCCCTCGATGCACAGCAGCGGCACACCCAGCGCGCGGATGCAGCGGTGCAGCGGCTCGACCTGGCTTCTCAGGTCGTCGGGCATCGGCGGACGGTGGGCCTTGTACTGCTCGAAGAGCTCGTCGCGGAAGGTCTTGCCCTTGGCGTCGAAGACCACCGCCATGGGGCTGTCGGGGTACTGCTTGATCAGGCTCTTGAGCATGTTGAGCACGCCCTTGACCGCCCCGGTCGGCTGACCGTTCGAGGTGGTCAGCGCTGGCAGGGCATGAAAGGCGCGATACAGGTAGGAGGAACCATCGACGAGCACGATGGGGGGTTGGGTATCAGCCATGCGGGGCACCTGAGCGATGAAAACGATCGATGCCCTCATGATACGCAAGCCACCGCGGGGCGTCAGGCGCTCGCCGCGAGACGGCGGACGCATCACGCCCGGATAGGGGTGTCGTCGCCCGCGAGGCGATGCAACGTCCCGGTGGAATTGACTAGAATCAGTACAGGTGTCGGCGCCTACCCCTACACTGGCACCTCTTTTGCCCGCCGCTACCGGAGGCCGCCATGAAAGCCCATCGCCTGTTCACCGCTCTCGGTCTCGCCGCTGCCCTGCTGCTGGGGGCCGCCACACCGGCCCTGGCCCAGGATGACGGAGACGCCGCGGTCAAGCCGGATATCACCGTGCGCCAGGAGAAGGACCGCACGATTCGCGAGTACCGCGTCAACGGCCAGCTCTACGCCATCGAGATCAAGCCCAAGCATGGCCCCTCCTATTTTCTGGTCGACGACAACGGCGACGGCGATTTCCGGCGCAGCGACAACGAGCGCGTCGTGCCGCCGCAGTGGGTGCTGATCCGCTGGTAGGCGTCGATCGGTCTCGCCCGATGACTGCAAGCCGGCGCACCAAGCCGCTACAATAGCGGGCTTGGCAATCAGGGCGAGATCATCATGGCCGTATTCACCCCGCTCGACGACGCCCAGGTCGCGAGCTTTCTCGAGCGTTTCGATACGGGTCGTCTGACAGCGCTCGAGGGCGTCGCCAGCGGCACCGAGAACACCACCTTCTTCGTCACCACCGATCACGCCTCGCTGGTGCTGACCCTCTTCGAGCAGGGGGATCACGAGGAGCTGCCGTTCTTCGTCGACCTGCTCGACTATCTCGCCGAGCATCGCCTGCCGGTGCCGGGGCCCGTGCATGATCGCCGGGGCATCGCCCTGCAGAGCCTGGCGGGCAAGCCGGCGCTGCTGTTTCCGCGCCTGCCCGGCAAGCACCCCAGGGACCCCAATCTCGCCCAGTGCCGCGCCCTGGGCGAAACCCTGGGGCGGCTGCACCACGTCGGCCAGCGCTTCGAAGGCCATCGCCCCAACCCGCGCGACCTGCACTGGCTGCTGGCCAGCCATCACAAGGTGCTCGGCTACCTGACGCCCGAAGACCAGACCCTGATGGCCGACGAGGTCGACACCTACCAGGGGGTGTTCGGCGATGCCGACGCCCTGCCCCGGGGGGCGATCCACGGCGACCTGTTCCGCGACAACACCCTGTTCGACGGCGATACCCTGGGCGGCATCATCGACTTCTACAACGGCTGCACCGGCGACCTGCTGTTCGACCTGGCGATCGTCATCAACGACTGGGCCAGCGACGACGACGGCCGCCTCGACCCGGGGCGTCACGACGCCCTGCTCACGGCCTATCAGGCCCAGCGGCCGCTGACCGAGGCCGAGCGCGACGCCTGGCCGATGATGCTGCGCATGACCGCCCTGCGCTACTGGCTCTCGCGGCTGCTGGTGATCTATGTCGATCCCCCGGCCCACGAGCTGACCCCGCACGACCCCGAGCGCTTCCGCCTCATCCTGAAGCGCCGGATTGCCGAGGGCGCCTTGCCGTTACCGGCCTGAGCGTTGCTACCCTGAACCCCGCGTCAGCCTGTCGCTGACACGCGCGGCGCGCCGCCACCGGCGCGCGTCGCCACCGGGTCACGTCATGTCGAGGAGTCTGCCATGACCGCCACCGCCGCCGAGGCGCGCCGCACCTACAACATCGATCAGTGGGGCAGCGGCTATTTCGACGTCGATTCACAGGGGCGGGCCATCGTGCGCCCGCTGGGGGACGAGAGTCCGGGGCCGGCGCTGCCGCTCGACGCCCTGGTCGACCAACTGCGCGAAGCCGGGCTGCGACTGCCGGTGCTGGTGCGCTTCACCGACATCCTGCACGACCGGGTGGAGCAGCTGTGCGCGGCCTTCGACACCGCCATGCGGGAGGAGAATTTCCACGCCGGCTACACCGCCGTCTACCCGATCAAGGTCAACCAGCAGCGCCGCGTGGTCGAGGAGATTCTCGCCACCCACGAGCGCGGCCGCGACCGGGTCGGCCTGGAGGCCGGCAGCAAGCCGGAGCTGCTCGCCGTGCTGGCGCTGTCCGGCGACGGCCCGTCGCTGATCGTCTGCAACGGCTACAAGGACCGCGAGTACATCCGCCTGGCACTGATGGGCGAGAAGCTCGGCCACCGTGTCTACCTGGTGGTCGAGAAGCTCTCCGAGCTGCCGCTGATCCTCGAGGAGGCGCGCAGCCTGGGCGTGACGCCGCGCATCGGCCTGCGCGCACGGCTGGCCACGGTGGGCCGGGGGCGCTGGCAGAACACCGGCGGCGAGAAGTCCAAGTTCGGCCTCACCACCAGCCAGATCCTCGAGGTGGTTGCCCACCTGCGCGAGGCCGGCGCCCTGGCCAGCCTGCAACTGGTGCACTTCCACCTGGGCTCGCAGATCGCCAACATCCGCGACATCCAGTGCGGGCTGCGCGAATGCGCGCGCTTCTACCAGAGCCTGCGCGAGCTCGGCGCGCCGGTGGACACCGTCGACGTCGGCGGCGGCCTGGGCGTGGACTACGAGGGCACCCGGTCGCGCAGCTTCTGCTCGGCCAACTACTCGATGCTCGAGTACGCCCGCAACGTGGTCTACGCCTTCCGCCTGGCCTGCGACGAGCAGGACCTGCCCCAGCCGCACCTGATCAGCGAGTCGGGGCGTGCCCTGACCGCCCACCATGCGGTGCTGATCACCAACGTGATCGGCGAGGAGCGCGTCGGCGAGACGCCGCCGCCCCGCCAGACCGAGGGCGACCCGCAGGTCGACGAACTGTGGCGGGTCCACGACCTGCTCAAGCGTCAGGTCGACCCGCGCGGACTGGTCGAGGCTTGGCACGACCTGGTGCAGGCGATCGGCGAGCTGCACGAACGCTTCGTCATGGGGCTCACCGGCATCGCCGCCCGCGCCGAGGGCGAGGCGATCTACTTCGCGGCCTGCGCCCAGCTGCGCCAGCGGCTCGACACGCGCAACCGCGCCCACCGCGAGATCATCGACGAGCTCGCCGAGAAGCTCGCCGACAAGCTGTTCGTCAACTTCTCGCTGTTCCAGTCGCTGCCCGACGTCTGGGGCATCAAGCAGGTGTTCCCGGTGCTGCCGCTCAACGGCCTGGACCGGCAGCCGACCCGCCGCGGCGTGATTCAGGACATCACCTGCGACAGCGACGGGCGCATCGACCGCTACGTCGACGGCCAGGGCCTGGAAGCCACCCTGCCGCTACCGGAGTGGCGCGACGACGACGAGAAGCTGCTCGGCCTGTTCCTGGTCGGCGCCTATCAGGAGATCCTCGGCGACCTGCACAACCTGTTCGGCGATACCGACGCCGTGGATGCGGCCCTGGACGAGAACGGCCGCTGGCGGCTGAGCAACATCCAGCTCGGCGACCGGGTGGCCGACGTGCTGCGCTACGTCAACTTCGATGCCGAGGTGCTGCGCGCCCGGCTCGACGCCCAGCTCGCGGCCAGCGACCTGGACGACGCCGAGCGCGCCCACTTCATGGATGATCTGGCCGCCGGACTCGACGGCTATACCTACCTGGAGTGACCCTCAGGCGGCGGTGCGGGTCACGGCCTCGATACCGCCGTGCCCTGCCCCCGCGGCCAGCTGCAGGCGCAACTCGGCCCCCCGCGGCAGCACACCGACGCCGGCGGGGGTGCCGGTCAGCACCACGTCGCCGGGCTCGAGCGTGAAGTGACGGCTCATCTCGGCGAGCAGCTCGGGGATGGCGAACAGCATGTCGCCGGTGTCGCCGGTCTGGCGACACTCGCCGTCGATATCGAGGGTGAAGTGCAGCGCCTGCCAGTCGACCTCGCCGGTCACCGGCGCAAAGGCCGACAGCGGACAGGCGCCGTCGAACGCCTTGGCGATCTCCCACGGGTGGCCCTTCTCCTTGAGCCGCGACTGCACGTCGCGCAGGGTCAGGTCCAGCGCCAGCCCCAGGCCGGCCACCGCCCGCGCGGCCTCGGCGGGCGACGCCGCCGTCAGCGGCGCACCGATCAGCAGCGCCAGCTCGGTCTCGAAGTGCACCTCGCCCCGTTCGAACTGCGCCTCCAGCGGCGTCTCGAGCGCCACGGCGGCACTCGCCGGCTTGATGAACAGCAGCGGCGCACTGGGTACCGGATTGTTCAGTTCGCGGGCATGCTCGGCATAGTTGCGGCCCACGCAGACGATCTTGCCTACCGGCTCGGCGTGGCGGCGGTCATCGGTGAAACGGGCGGTAAACGGCATGATGAGAGGGTTCCCTGGTGACTGTCGAAAACGGCAGTCTACCCCAGGCCGGTCGCCAAGAAACAACGACCCCGCTGACGGGGTCGCTGTCGGCTCGTTGCCTCGTCGGGAGACAGTGGGGTCGGCGTCACTCGGGGCGCCAGGTTTCCTCGGGACGATGGGCGAGGAACGACGGACGCCGCCGGCGGGCGCCGTAGGGCTCGACGCAGGCGTTGTCCCAGCGGTTGTAGACGAAGAACACGTTGCTGCGCGGGTCCGGGGACATGTTGGCGTTCGAGCCGTGCAGGGTGTTGCAGTCGAACAGCAGCAGACCGCCGGCCGCCCCGGTGGGCGACTCGATGCCGTTGGCATCGATCAGCTGTTCCAGCGCATCGGGGCCGGGCACGCCGAACTCCTGGGTCTTCAGCGACTGCTTGTGGTGATCGTCCGGGGTCTCGCCCAAGCAGGGCACGAAGACCTTGTGCGAACCGGGAATCAGCATCAGCGGGCCGTTGAAGTGGTGATTGTCGGTGAGCACGATCGACGCGCTCACGGCGTGCATCGCCGGCATGCCGTCCTCGGCGTGCCAGGTCTCGAAGTCGGAGTGCCAGTTGAAGCCCTTGCCGTGAAAGCCCGGCTTGTAGTTGATCCGCGACTGGTGCACATAGGCGTCGCCGCCGAGGATCTGGCGCACGCGGCCGGTCAGCCGCGGGTCGCGGGCCAGCTCGGCGAAACGTTGCGACAGGAAATGCACCGCGAACAATGAGCGGATCTCGCGACTGTTCGGCTCGGTGATGGAGAAATCCTTGCCGCGATAGGCATCGTTGTCGAGCAGCGCCTTGAGCTCGCCGCGCAGCTCGGCCACTTCGTCGGCGGACAGGAAGCCGGGCTCGAAGAGAAAGCCCTGGCGCTCGAAGCTGTCCAGCTGCCGGTCATCGAGGGGGCCATCCTCGGCCGTGCCCTTGACCACCTTTTCGTGACGCGGCATCAGCAGGGTGTCGGGTTGCCCGGCGAGCCGTGTGGGATAGGCGTCCCGGCGCTCCGGGGCGGGTGTTGCGGTATACAGGTTGCGGGATGCGGTCTGTACTGACATCCAATCACCTCCAGTGCTTGTGATCAGGTTCAGGTCCAGTCCTCAGCCATTGGTGTGAATCGTTTGGTGGTTACCGAAATCCTTGTCTGGCCTTGGCGGCTGTATCCTAGAATATTTAACATAACTTGCAACCTTGCCGATCGAACTCGCACCGCCGGCCTTGTGACGCCATATCCGGTCGCCCTCTTCCGCACGGTGACCGGTTGATGGCCGTTCACCCTTGAACCAAGACAAGCCGCGCCGCCCCCCACGGCGGCAAGCGCGACCGACAGAGGACTATCACCGCGAAAGACACCTCAAAAATAAACCTAAGTTATCGCAAGGTGCCGGCCGACGTGGTTTCGTGGCCCCCTTTTCGGGTTGTGGTCAGGAGAGTGCGTGCAAGACGTTAGCAGTCATATGGTAAGGCGGCTTCAGCGCTTCGTGTCCCTGACGAATGCCGAGCTCGCATTACTCGCCGACATGGAACGCGACTCCCGCGCCGTCTCGGCGGGCGATTGGCTGTGGCAGGAAGGCGACGCGGCGGACACCCTGCTCGTGCTCACGGAGGGCTGGAGCTGCTCCGCCCGCTACCTGCCCGACGGCAGCCGCCAGCTGCTGGAAATCTTCCTGCCCGGCGACATCCTGGGGATCGGCGAGCTGGCCGACGGCAAGCGGCGCAGCGACGTCTCGATGCTCACCGACGGGCGGATCAGCGAATACGCCTACCCTCGTCTTCGCGAGCTCTTCGAGCGCGCCGAGCGCCTGCGAAGCGCCCTATTCGTCATCGCCAATCAACGTCAGGCGATGCTCGCCGAGCGTCTGGTCAGCGTCGCCCGTCGCAACGCCCGCCAGCGCCTGGCCCACTTCCTCTGCGAGTGTCGCGCGCGCCTGCTGGAACCGGCGAGCGCCCGCCAGCGTTTCCTGCTGCCTCTGTCGCAGCAGGACCTGGCCGACGCCCTGGGCATGAGCACGGTGCATATCAGCCGTACCTTTTCGTCGCTGGCCTGCCTGGGCTTGGTTCGCCGCCGTCACTACCACATTCTGATTCTCGATCCGGCACGCCTGGAGCGCCTGGCCGGCTTCAATGGCGCCTACCTGCAGTGCGACCCGCAGCTGCTGGCTCCGGAGCCACCGGCGGCCGAGATTCAATAGCCCCCGCAGCGCGCGAGGCCGGAGCGTGGCACTTCGCCGCCGAGTGGGGCACCATCCGCAGATCCGTCCATACCGCCGATCGAGGAGTCCCATGCGGCCGATGAAGATGGCACCGTCCCCGGAGCTGGCCTCCGTGGATGTCGTGCTTACCGATGTCGACGACACCCTGACCCGCCGCGGGCGCCTGTCCAGCGCCACGCTGGCCGCCATCGAGCGTCTTTCCGAGGCGGGGATCGCGGTCATCCCGGTTACCGGCGGCTGTGCCGGATGGTGCGACCATATCGTGCGGGCCTGGCCGGTCGCGGCGGTCATCGGCGAGAGCGGCGCCTTCCGCCTGAAGCGCGCCGCCGGTGGCGGCCTGGATTGCCACAGCGTGCGCCCGCTGACCACGCTGCGCGACGAACAACGCCGCCTGCTGGCGGTCGCCGAGCGCGCGATGCAGGATGTGCCCGGTGCGCGCCTGGCTGCCGACCAGCCCTACCGGCTGGCGGATGTCGCCGTCGATCACGCCCAGGACGTGCCGCCGCTGGCCGCGGACCAGGTCGAACGCCTGCTGGCAACCTTCCGGGGAGAAGGCGCCCGCGCCCGGGCCAGTTCGATCCACGTCAACGCCTGGTTCGGTGATCATGACAAGGCGACGATGGCCGCCTGGGTGCTGGAACACGACCTGGGACTATCGGCGGTGGAGCAGCAGCAGCGCGTGCTGTTCATCGGCGATGCCCCGAACGACGCCCCGCTGTTCGCCCGTCAGGCACTCAGCGTGGGGGTCGCCAACCTCGCGGCGCATCTCGACCAGCTGCCGCAGCCGCCGCGCTGGCTGTGCGAGGCCGGCCACGGCGAGGGCTTCGTGGAGATGGCCGAGCACCTTCTTGCGGCCCGGCGAGCCGGCTCGGCATGAGTTGATCCGGGCGGGCGATCCGCCTTCGGCTTATCCACGGCAAATCCGGTCACGCCCCTTGTCCTTGGCAACATACAGCCCGCGGTCAGCACGCCTGAACAGGTGCGAGAAAGACTCTCCCCTGACGTGTTCACCGAGACCGGCACTGATGGTGATGCCGATGTTCTGGCCGCTCTGAAGAAGAATGATTCCGGCGCGGACGTGCTCACGCACCCGGGCCATGGCCTTTTCCGCCTCCAGTGTACGAGCGCCGCGCATCACCACCACGAATTCCTCGCCGCCCGTGCGTGCCACGATATCTCCCTCCCGCAGGCACTCGGACACCCTGCCGGCGAGCCACTGCAGCACGACATCCCCCGCATCGTGACCATGCCGGTCGTTGACCTGCTTGAAATGGTCGATATCCATCACGGCAATCGAGAACGGCTCGTTGTGCATGTCATGGGCCTCGATCAGCGCTTCGACATGCTGGTCCAGGTAAGCACGGTTCGGCAGCCCGGTCAGGTAGTCCCGCAGCGCCTTGTCGGCCATGAGATCGAGCTGCTGGCGTACCTGCTCGATCCTGGCATTGTCCGCGATGACCCGCTCCACCGCATCGGCGAGCAGGCGGACCAGTTCGATCTCGACCTCGCAGAACGGCTGCTGACGGGGGTGAGGGCTGGAAAAGTTGAGGGTCCCCCACATCTTGCCATTGAGATACAGCGGGGCGCCGATATAGCTCTCGAGGCCGAACTGCCGGTAGCAGGGATGGCCATTGACGCGTTCGTCCCGTCCGGCCTCGACGGTGTGAAAGACGCCCTCGGTATCGAGCATCAGCCGGCAGTAAGTGTCCCCCAGGGCGAAGGTATCGTTCGGCGACAGGTCGGCGATATCGGAGGCGGCCCACTTGACGATGTACTGCTCATCGATAATGCGGCTAACCAGACCGATGTCCAGGGAGAGGTAGGCAAGAGCATCGCGAAGCAGGTTGTCGATGATCTCGTCGGTACTGATGTCCGTGCGGTTCACCCCGCTGTGAACGTCGCGCAGCAGCTGGATAAGGGAGCGGTATTCGGACGTATCCTGGATGACGGCATAGAACCCGATCACCTCGCCGTCCAGGAAGTCGGGCGCGTAGTGAGCCTTGAAGTAAAAGGAACGACCATCCGCAAGCGCGAGCTGGTCTTCATAGTTGACCTCCTCTCCGGCCAGGGCCTTTTGCAGGTGCGTCTGCATCCTGGCGAAGGAGGCGGGGGTCATCACCGAGGCGAGCGGCTGCCCATACAGCGCCTCCCGGCTGATCCCGACGAAATCCACGTAGGCCTGATTGTTCAAGCGAAAACACAGATCACGATCGACGTAGGCCACGAGAACGGGCAGCTGGTCAGCGAGCCGCCCGACGATTCCCTGGTCAATCTTCAGTGCCGCCGAGAGCTTGATGACGAAGCTGCCATCGGCGAGGCCGTAATAGCAGCCGGCGCCATCCTCGAAGCCCCAGGTCTGCCCTGTTCGAACTTCCCGCCGGGCCAGGCTCTCGGCGATGGCCGCTCCCAACTTGGCGCGAATATCCTGTAGATCGGCCAGGGCCATGCCGGTCAGTGCCGCCGCCTCCAGGCCCAGGAGCGCCTGCGTGTCACCCGCCACGTCAATGATGCGCTGATCGCGCGAAACATGCAGATAGGCGGACTGCGAAAGGGAGAGGGCCTCTTCCCACCAGGCGGGTTGTTGGCTCACGATGCTAGCGTCTCTCGTTCATTGTTGTTCACTGGCCGATGCTAGTCGAGATTCTACGCGCCTTAAACACTCCTGCCCCGTGAACCGCGGGATTCCGGATACCAGATTCCCCTGTGCGGCCGCCCAGGCATCACGACCTGCCGGGCTTGCACGCCGGTCGTCCGGCACCAGTTTGGAACCTGGAGCGCGGGAATGAAAAAATCCGCCACCTGCACAATACGCAAGCAGCGGATTTTCAAGATTTTCTGGTGCCGGCGAGTGGACTCGAACCACCGACCTACGCATTACGAGTGCGTTGCTCTACCAGCTGAGCTACGCCGGCGCTGGGCCGGATATTACTCACTTGCCCGCGGCTCGACAAGCGCCTGGCCGGTGGGGGTCAGGCTTCCTGCGAGTCGCGCTCCTGGCGCAGCTGTTCCGCCAGGGTCCGCAGATAATGCGGCGTAACCGACGCCATCCCCGCTTCACTCATGGCGTTGGCCAAGCGCAAGTACGCCTCTGCGTCGCTCTGCGCCAGTCTTGCCTCTTCCTTGTCGAGCTCCGTCGCCACCGCAATACCTCCTTGGCTGCCTTCACGTCACTGGCGCCCATGTTCCAGGGGGTGACAACGATGCCATATTTTTGCCTCCCCTCAAATGGCGAGCCACGATTTTCATCGACACCATCGGCGGGGCCGTATGTCGTGACGCGACCACCGGGCAAAAGAAAACCCCGCAGGGGGTACGGGGTTCAAGGGAGATGGGGTTGCTTGCGGGCTTCCCTGGCGGTCGTGACTCCTGTCGTGACGTTGCCGTTCCGTGCCCTTCGCGGGCCTTCCCTGGCCCGTGCTTCCTTGCTTGCCGTGGCGGCCCTCCCGGCCACCGTTACAGCTTCAATATAGACAACACAGATTTATTGGACAAGTTTTGTACAATTTTTTACATGCCATCCGGGTGCTTCAGTGCTTGATCAGCGAGCCGTCGTCGTCGTACAGCGGATAACTGCCCTCGGCATCGTGATCCTCCGGGCCGACCAGCGACGGTGTGAACACGCACAGTACCGTCATGCCCTTCTCGCTGCTGAGGATGTGTTTCTGGTGCTTGTCGAGAGCATAGAGCACGCCCGGCTTGAGCTCCCAGCTTCCCCCTTCGGTCAGATCCTCGATCTGGCCCTCGCCCTCGATGCAGATGACCGACTCCTTGTGGTTCTTGTACCACATGTGCAGCGCCTGACCGGGCTTGATGTAAGTCTCGTGGACGGAGTGACCCATGCCGTCGGCACGCAGCGTGTAGCGGCGGCTGATGAACTTGTCCTCATCGACGGCACTGGCTTCGGCATCCTTGTGGTCACGAACGATCATCGAACGCTCCTCCTTGCTTCGACTGTCGGCGTGGTGACAGGCCGCCGGCGGCGCGCTACGCCGGGCCCGCGCCGACCGGGGCCCTGCGGCTCCGGCGGCGACCTGGTGAATTCCGCGATTCAGCCGTACTGGGCGGGGTCCGGCACCGTCGGGTGGCGGGCCGGATGCGCTTCCATGTAGGCATGGCAGGCGCGCAGCACGCGGATGTCGTCGTACTTGCCGCCCGCCAGCTGAAAGCCCACCGGCAACCCGGCGTCGGTGAAGCCGCACGGCACCGAGGCGGCCGGCTGCTGGCTGAGGTTGAAGGGGTAGGAGAACGGCGCCCATTCCTCCCAGTCACGCATGTCGCTGCTCGGCGGCACCTCATGATTGATCTCGAAGGGCTCGATCGGCACCGTCGGCGTCATCAGCAGGTGGTATTTCTGGTTGAAATGCTCGAGCTGCTCGGCCAGACGCGCCCGATCGGCCTCGGCCCGGAACAAGTCGAGCGCACTCCAGGCCTCGGCGTGGCGCGCATTGGCAACCAGCCCCGGGTCGAGTTCCTTGCGCTGGCGCTCGTTGCACTGTGACCAAAGTTCCAGCGAGGCGGTGAACCACAGCTTGCGGAAGATATCGATCGGCGAATCGAACCCCGGGTTGATCTCGACGATCTCGGCACCCAGCGCCTCGAGCCGCTTCGCAGCCTCGTGGACCCGCCCGGCGATCTGCGGATCCACGTCGGCATAGCCCAGCGTCGGCGAGTAGGCGATGCGCAGGCCGCGCAGATCGCAGTCCATGTCGACACCCCAGTCCTCGGGTTGGCCCCGGGTCGCATAAGGGTCGCGGTAGTCGTAACGGCCGATGACATTGAGCATGCGGGCGGCATCCGGCACCGTCCGGGTCAGCGGGCCGATATGCGACAGCGAGGGCTCCTGGGCCGGCGGCCACTGCGGTGTCCAGCCGAAGGTCGGCTTGAAGCCGAAGACGCCGGTGAAGGCTGCAGGGATGCGGATCGAGCCCCCGGAATCACCGCCCTGGTGCAACACGCCCATGTTGAGCGCAGCCGCTACCGCCGCACCGCCCGAAGACCCCCCGGAGGTCAGTCGTGTGTCCCAGGGGTTGCAGGTCGCCCCGAAGAGGCGGTTGTCGGTCACCGCCTTCCAGCCATACTCGGGCGTATTGGTCTTGCCGAGCAGGACGGCGCCGGCCTCGCGCAAGAAGCGCGCGGGCGGGGCGTCCATCTCGCAGGGGGTGTCCGGGGTGGTCAACGACCCTTCCCGGGCGGGCATGCCGGCAACGTTGGTGAGATCCTTCAGCGAGGCCGGCACCCCGTCGATCGGACTCAACGGCTTGCCCTGCCCCCAGCGCCGGGCCGAGGCGCGGGCCGCCTTTTCGGCCCCTTCGCGGTCCACGTGGACATAGGCATTGACCGCATCGTTGAAACGTTCGATACGCTCGAGAGCCGCCCGGGTCGCTTCCAGCGGCGAGGCCTCGCCGGACTCGAAAAGCCGCACCAGCGAACCGGCATCCATGGTTCCCAAGTCAGTGTCGCTCACATCATCCTCCCTGAATCCGTGCGTTCACTCCTTTGTCTCTGACAAACGTAGCGGACTATCGACGAGCAGGCCAACCGGTCACGTGCATCCTGGGCTAACGGGCTCCCTTGCGCAGCAAACTTCTTGTACATTTATCGGCGCGCGCCAGGCCCGTGCGGCCGGGCCGGCATCGACACGAGCAGTAACACAAGGATGTGGACATGCAACAGTCAGTGAGTTGTGTCACCAAGAATCTCGGCCACCACGTGAACCTTCACGACTCCGATATCGCGCTTCTCAAGGCCCTGGAGAAGGACCCGCGGCAGGTCAGTAAGGGCACGGTGCTGTGGGAAGCGCAGGATACACCCACCCAGCTCTATACCCTGCGCAGCGGCTGGGCCTACGCCTTCCACTGCTCCGAGAATGGCGCCCAGCAAGTGCTCGACATCTTCCTCCCGGGGGATGTGATGGGGATTCGTGACGCCACTTCGATGACCCATTACACCACGGCTGTCATGCTGACCGACGGCGTCATCTGCCCCTTCCCGACGGTTCGCCTCGAGGATCTCTTCACCCAGTCGCCGCGCCTCGCGCTGGGCCTTCACGCCTCGGCGGCACGCCAGCAGGGCGTGATCACCGAGCGCCTGGTGAACGTGCTCAGCAACGACGCCTGCTCGCGCCTGGGGCATTTCGCCCTGGAGATCTACTATCGGCTCCGACGCATCGAGGAGACCACCGGCAACAGCTTCACGCTGCCCCTCACCCAGCGTCAGCTGGCCATGCTGCTGGGCATGAGCGAGGTCCACGTCAGCCGCACCATGAGCGAGCTGGCCGAGCGTGGGTTGATTACCCGCCGTCGCCAGAGCTTCCAGATCAACGACCTGGAAACCCTCTCGCAGATCTCCGACTTTCGCCCCGAGAAGTTCAGCGACCGCATCAATCCCTGCCTGTCGCATCTGTTCGAATGATCCCGGCCCCAGGTTGCCTTTCCTGACGCCCCGGTAACATTTTCGGCCTTGTTTCCAGCCTCGAATCACTGTCAGGGTGGGGAGTCGGATCACACATCGCGCCAGTGACCGCCACCGGCCGGTTGCAACCCGGCCGACAAAAGCTGGCGCCAAATGGACAGAAGGTACACAAGGAGTGGTGCCATGCTGTCACGAGAAGGCCACCTGGCCAGAAACATCAACCGGCACGTCACGCTGTCAAGCGGCGATGCCAGCCTGCTCGCCGAACTCGACGCCCATCCTCGGCGCATGTCCCGAGGCTCGGAACTCTGGCAGACACAAACACCACCCGAGTTCCTCTACACTCTATGCCGTGGCTGGGCCTGCAGTTACCACCGCTCCGCCAACGGTTCGCAGCAGATACTCGACCTGTTCGTCCCCGGCGATATCATGGGGCTGCGGGACCTGACCTATCATGACCACACGAGTACGGCGGTCATGCTCACCACCGGTCAGGTGAGCGCCTACCCCATCGAGCGGGTCTCCGAACTGATGCGCTGCTCTCGCCGCCTCGGCTGGGCCCTGCAGGCCTCCGCCGCCCGTCAGGAGCGGCTGATCACCCAGCGGCTGATCAACGTGCTGAGCCACGACGCCGCCTCACGTATCGCGCATCTCATGCTGGAAATCCAGCACCGGCTGCAACGGGTGGACGCCGCCTCCGGCGATCAGTTCTACCTCCCCCTGCTGCAACGGCAGATCGGCATGCTGCTGGGCATGAGTTCGGTGCACGTCAGCCGCACCCTGATCGAACTATCGCGGCGCGGCCTGCTGGAACGCTCGCGGCGACGCATCCACCTGCTGGATGTCGAAGCTCTGACGCGCATCGCCGACTTCACGACCTTTCCCTACGAGGCCGGACTCAATCCGGAATTATTGCTCGAGGAGAGTATCCCGCGCTGACAGTCATCATGGCGGTGTCTTGATGGCAACCAGTTCGGCGAAAAGGGAAAGGAGCGAGGCCGTCCTGGCCAGCTTGATCACGGCAGGGGAGCCTGACGGGGTTTGCTGCAAGAGAGTCACGTCACGGGCTCGCTGTGGACACCTGGTTGACACCCACAAAAAAACCGCCTTGGGAGGCGGTTTTTAGAAATTCGTAAATGCTTGATTCTGCGAGCATTTTAATGGTGCTGGCACCAGGAGTCGAACCCGGGACCTACTGATTACAAGTCAGTTGCTCTACCAACTGAGCTATGCCAGCGCCAAAGAGCGTTGGCGTGGCTGGGGTAGCAGGATTCGAACCTGCGCATGCCGATACCAAAAACCGGTGCCTTACCACTTGGCGATACCCCAGCAATGTGGTGGCCAGAGACGGAATCGAACCGCCGACACGGGGATTTTCAATCCCCTGCTCTACCAACTGAGCTATCTGGCCGCTGCCAACGGGGACGTATTAAACCGTAACGCCCGCTTTCGGTCAACCCCTTCTTTCAAAAAGATCTTCGCGGGGCTCCGGCACGCTCAGGAGGACGGCGGCACGTAGCCTTCGGCCTGGTCGGTGTCACGGTTGTCGAAAAAGCGCTCCATCTGCTCCATCAGATAGGCCCGGGTCTCCGGGTCCAGCATGTTGAGGTGCTTCTCGTTGATCAGGCGCGTCTGCAGGGCCTGCCATTCCTCCCAGGCCTGCCGGGAGACGGTGCGCTGGATCTCGGCGCCCTTCTCGCCGGGCAGCGGCGGAAACGGCAGCGCCTCGAGCTCCTGCTGATACTTGCGACAGAATACGGTGTTGCTCATCACGAACGCTCCTCGGATTGGGTCAGGGTGTCGGCCAGCGTGTTCAGCAGGGCTTTCACGGGGGCGGCCAGGCCGACGCTGGGCGGCGCGTCGAGGTCGTACCACAACCGCCCCGCTTCGGCGACGCCCGACGGCTCCCGCTCCAGCCACACCGGCTGCGGCACGACATGCAGCCGGAAATGGCTGAAGGTGTGGGTGAACGGCGCCCAAGGGCGGCCACGCCGCGCTTCGGGCACCCGACAGGCTAACCACGCATCGAGGGCGGCGTCATCCTCGAACTGGGGGAAACACCACAGGCCACCCCACAGCCCGGTGGGCGGACGCTGCTCGAGCAGCACACGCCCGTCGGGGTGGCACAGCAACAGCATCCGTGCGTGACGTTCGGGCAGCGCCTTGCGCGGCTTGGGTTCGGGGAAGCGGCGCTCCTCGCCACGGGCGTGGGCCGCGCAGGCGTCGGCGAAGGGGCAGATCAGGCAACTGGGCTTGCCCCGGGTACAGACCGTCGCCCCCAGGTCCATCATCGCCTGTGAGTAGTCGGCCAGCCGCGAGTCGGGCGTGTAGCGCTCGGCGAGCCGCCACAGCTCGCGACTCACCGCGGTCCTGCCGGGCCAGCCCTCGACGGCGTGCAGCCGCGCCAGCACCCGCTTGACGTTGCCGTCGAGAATCACCGCCCGGCGCCCGGTACTGATGCTGATGATCGCCCCGGCCGTGGACTGGCCGATACCCGGCAGCGCGGCCATGGCCTCGAGGCTGTGCACCGGGAATTCGCCGCCGTGCTCGTCGACGACACATTGCGCGGCACGATGCAGGTTGCGGGCCCGGGCGTAGTAGCCTAGCCCGGTCCACAGGTGCAGCACCGCGTCGACCTCGGCGCGCGCCAGCGCCTCGACATCCGGAAAGCGCGCCATGAAGCGCTCGTAGTAGGGAAGCACCGTGGCGACCTGGGTCTGCTGGAGCATGATCTCCGACACCCAGACCCGGTAGGGCGTCTTGTCCTGCTGCCAGGGCAGGCTCTTGCGCCCGTGGCGGTCGAACCAGGCGAGCAGGCGCTGCTGGAACGTTTCGGGCGTCAGTTCGGCGGGACGGGGCGACGTCACGACGGCCCTCCATAAAAAAGCGCCGACGCGAAGGTCGGCGCAGGACTGGCTTGCATGATCATCACTTCAAGAGACCACGGATCGCGTTGCGAAGTTCCTCGGAGGACTTGCCACCGAGTTTTTCATCGAGTTTCTCGTTCAGCTTGTCGACGGCCTTTTTCTTGGCTTCGTCCCTGGCAAGGCGGGTCAGCGACTTCTGGAAGGCCTTGCGGTCGAACGCGCACCACTGGCCCGGCTCGCCGGACAGGTCACCTTCACAGTGCACCGGCAGCGGCACTTTCTCGAGGCGCGGATTGACCTTGCAGGCGGCATCCGCGGTATCGACGAAGCGCGCCCGGGCATCGTAGTCGAAGCGCTGGGTGGGCAGGTTGACCTGGCCCTTGCCGGTCATCTCGATGCCGGGCAGCGTGATCAGCAGGTCATCGTTGTGGGCGACACCGTCGACGACCCGGGCACTGCCCTTGAGCTGGTCGAAGCGGGTGTCCGGGCTCCAGTCACGCTGGGTGGCCTCCCCCTCCAGGGCCGCCACGGCGGTACACAGCTCCTTCGAGACGTTGACGTTGAACACCGCCCCGTCGACGACGCGGAAGTCGGCCTTGCCGTTCAGGTTGCGCAGCAGCGTGTCGGCTTGGTTGGTCCGCGAGGTGAAGCTGCCGGACACATTGAGCCGGCCCCGCAGCGGCGAGGGCTTGCCGCTGTAGTCCTCGACCAGCGGCACCAGCTGCACGCCGTCGAGCGCGTCGCTGAAGCGCCAGTGAATCGGTGTCCGGCGCACATCGAGGCCGGCCTCGGCATGCAGCGTGCCGTCGTAGAGGCGGGCATCGAGACGCTGCAGCGTGAACTGCCCGTCACGCCCATGCAGCGCCAGCGAGGACTGCTCGAGGGTCATGCCCTTGACTACCAGCGAATCCAGGGACAGCTTGCCGTCCACTGCCAGCGTGCGCAGCGTGTCCACCGGCACCAGGTCGGCGCCCTGGGCGGCTTCGGTGGCCGCATAGGCCGGCGCCACACCCAGCGCATTCAGCAACGCCGCGGTATCCGCCTGCTTGCCCGGCGTCGTCTCCGGCGGCGGCAGGTAGCGGTCCAGATCGAGCGCGCCCCCCTGCAGATCGGCAGTCAGCGACTGCCCGTCGAGACCGGCGCCCAGCGAGCCGGTGAAGGTGGTGTCGTCAACGACCAGCTTCAGGCTGGTCAGTGTGGCCTGCTGCATATCGCCCTGGATCGGGCTGTTCAGCGCAACCTTGCTCAGTGCCTTGTCATCCGCGGTCGCCGGCGGCAGGCCCATCCGGGTCAGCCAGGGGCGCAGCGACAACGGCGCCAGCTCGATCTTGCCGGTATAGCGCGGTGTCGTGTCGAGCCGGCTGACCGCCAGATTGCCGTTCAGCTCGAGGCCGTCGTCCCCGCTGACGGCCAGGTCGTTCAAGCGCGCGGTCGCGGCGTCGGTATCCGCCTCGGCGGCGAAGGTGGCCTTGAGCGACAGCGGCGACTCCCCTAGCGCCGGATGCGCAAGACTCGCGTCCACCTCGGCGCCGTCGAGCCGGTAACGCCCCTGGCGGGTGTCGGCAATCAGCGAGTCGGCATCCAGGTCGAGCGTCTGCTGGCGATCCGGATAGGCCGGCAGATCGGTGGTGGTCTGCAACGCCAGCCCCTCGAGGACATAGCGCCCGTGCTGAAGCCCCAGCCGGGCCTTGCTCTTGAGCTTCACCTGACTGCGCACCGCCGGCTGGGTGCCGTCGATGACGAAATTGGCTTGCAGCGGGAAGGCACTGGCGGGATTGACATCGCTGGCATCCAGCGCAAAGTCCCGAACCGTGACATCCAGACCACTGCGCCGATCCAGATAGTGGACCTGGCCGTCACGCACCGCGATGCTGGCGATATCCAGCGCCACGCTGGGGGCGCCCGCTCCCTGCATGGCCGGGCCCGACGAGGCCGGCGCCAGCGCTTTGCGCGGCTGGCCCTCGGCATCGCCGAAGCGCTCGAGCAGCTGCTCCCAGTTGCCGTGCCCCTGCGCATCACGTTCCAGCGACAGCCGCAGGCCGTTCAGGGTCAGGCCGTCGATGGCGATCTCGCCCGACAGCAACGGCGCGAAGGCCAGGCTGACCTCGCCGCGGTCGATCGCCGCGAAGGCCTCGTCGTCGCGCTGCTGGTCGGGCAGCCAGGCGCGGGCATCCTCGACGCTGACGCCGATGCGCGGATAGAAGGACCAGTTGAGCGGCCCGTCCAGCGCCAGATCCAGCCCGGTCTGCTCGTGCACGGCCTCGACAAGGCGCGGCTTGAGCTCGTTGGGATCGAAGAACGTGGTGACGTAGACGACCGCTGCCACGACCACCAGCCCCAGCACGCCGACGGCCGCGAGCAGAATCCGCACCAGCCTCTTCATTGGCTTCCTCCTGCAGGGGGTGTCTTGAGTTCGAAAAAGCCGCCGCCCTCCTCGAGCCGATAGCCCATGCGGACCAGCAGCAGCTGGCTTTCCAGCGGCAGGTGGCGGGTCTCTATGCGCAGCGGCGTCTCCCCCGCCGCCGCGGCGACCAGCGTCATCAACCGTGAACCGACACCACGGCGGCGTGTAGGC
Source organism: Modicisalibacter sp. (assembly GCF_055145905.1). Lineage (NCBI taxonomy): Bacteria > Pseudomonadati > Pseudomonadota > Gammaproteobacteria > Oceanospirillales > Halomonadaceae > Modicisalibacter > Modicisalibacter sp. The sequence continues at coordinate 340,291 of NZ_JBSREH010000001.1, forward strand.
CGGCGCACGCAGAAGTGCGACAGCCACCAGGCATCGGGCGACTTGCGCACACTGACCGCGCCCAGCAGGCGGTCGTTGAACAGGGCGGCATGAAAGACGCCGCCCGACTCGAGATGGTCGCGGATGAATGCATCGACGGGCAGCGGCAGCCAGTCGGCCTCGGCATCCTGATAGATACGCGCCAGATCGATCCCCACCTGGGGATCCTCGCCCCAGCGCGCGTGATCGACTTCCTCCAGTGTAACCGGCATGCCTGCTCCCTCCCGTGGTGCCACGAATCCCGCCGTCGATGACCCCGCATTGTAGCGGATGGCCATTGCGATTCTCTATAATGACAGGCTCGGCACGGGACGCGCAGGCCGCCACACTCCGGTTTCCGCCACGCGTCCCGCCAACTTACTGTTGCCCGGCGCGCGAGCGCCCGGAAGGGAGAGCGGCCAATGCCCGAGCGAATCGCCACGGTATCGCGAGACACGTCCGAGACTCAGATCACGGTCACCGTCAACCTGGACGGCCAGGGACGCTTCAATGCCGACACCGGCGTGCCGTTTCTCGACCACATGCTCGACCAGATCGCCCGCCACGGGCTGGTCGACCTGGATATCGTCGCCAGGGGCGATCTGCACATCGACGACCACCATACCGTCGAGGACATCGGCATCACGCTCGGCCAGGCCTTCGACAAGGCGATCGGCGACAAGCGCGGCATCCGCCGCTACGGCCATGCCTACGTGCCGCTCGACGAAGCCCTGTCCCGGGTGGTGATCGACTTCTCCGGCCGCCCCGGACTGGCCATGGATGTCGAGTTCACCCGCGCCAGCATCGGTCGCCTGGACACCCAGCTGTTCTGGGAGTTCTTCCAGGGCTTCGTCAACCACGCCCGGGTGACGCTGCATATCGATAACCTCAAGGGGTTCAACGCGCACCACCAGGCCGAGACCATCTTCAAGGCCTTCGGTCGCGCCCTGCGCATGGCCGTCGAACCGGACCCGCGCATGGCCGGGCAGATGCCGTCCACCAAGGGCAGCCTTTGATCAGTAACCGCGAGGAGCGAGCATGACGATCGCCGTCATCGACTATGGCATGGGCAATCTCCACTCCGTGGCCAAGGCCCTGGAGCACGTCACCCACGAACACGTGGTGATCACCCGCGACGCCCGCTCGATCCGTGGCGCCACACGCATCGTGCTGCCCGGCCAGGGCGCCATCCGCGACTGCATGGGCGAGCTGCAGCGCACCGAACTGCAGGGCCTGGTCAAGGAACTGCTGGACGATGAGGGCAAGCCGCTGCTGGGCATCTGCGTCGGCCAGCAGATGCTCATGGAGCACAGCGAGGAGAACGGCGGAGTCACCTGCCTGGGCTACCTGCCGGGCAGCGTGCGCCGTTTCAGCCAGGAGATGCACGACGCAGACGGCCGCCGCCTGAAGATCCCCCACATGGGCTGGAACCAGGTCACTCAGCATCATCCGCACCCGCTCTGGGAAGGCATCAGCGACGGTGCCCGCTTCTACTTCGTGCATGGCTACTACGTCGAGGCCGAGCGCGACGAGGACGTCTTCGGCACCACCCGCTACGGTGATGTCACCGCCCATGTAGCCACCGGCCGCGACAGCGTCTTCGCCGTGCAGTTCCACCCCGAGAAGAGTGCCGACGCAGGACTGCGCCTGCTGGAAAACTTCGTCAACTGGACGCCCTGAGCCCGGCGTTCACCGCCGTCACACTGGATAGATCGCGCTCCGGCCCAGCCGGGCGCTCACGAGGACACGACATGCTGGTTATTCCCGCCATCGATCTCAAGGACGGCCAATGCGTCCGCCTCAAGCAGGGGCGAATGGACGACGCCACCACCTACGGCGACGACCCGGTCGCCATGGCCGCGCGCTGGGTCGAGGCCGGTGCCCGCCGTCTGCACCTGGTCGATCTCAACGGCGCCTTCGAGGGCAAGCCGGTCAACGGCGAGGCGGTCACCGCCATCGCCCGCGCCTACCCCGAGCTGCCGATCCAGATCGGCGGCGGCATACGCAGTGCGCAGACCATCGAGCACTACCTCGAGGCCGGCGTGTCCTACGTGATCATCGGCACCCAGGCGGTCAAGCAGCCGGCCTTCGTCACCGAGATGTGCCGGCTGTTCGAGGGCCACGTGATCGTCGGCCTCGACGCCCGCGACGGCTTCGTCGCCACCGACGGCTGGGCCGAGGTGTCGACGCTCAAGGCCACCGAACTGGCCAAACGCTTCGCCGACGACGGCGTGTCGTCGATCGTCTACACCGACATCGCCCGCGACGGCATGATGCAGGGCGTCAACCTCGACGCCACCGTCGATCTGGCCCGCGAGGGCGGCCTGCCGGTGATCGCCTCGGGCGGGGTCACCAACCTCGACGACATCCGCGGCCTGGCCGAGGTCGCCGACCAGGGCATCCTCGGCGCCATCACCGGCCGTGCCATCTACGAAGGCAGCCTCGACGTCGCCGCGGCCCAGCGCCTGTGCGACAGCCTCGACACAACCCGCAAGGAGTGATCACCATGGGTCTGGCCAAGCGCATCATCCCCTGCCTCGACGTCGACGCCGGCCGTGTGGTCAAGGGCGTCAACTTCGTCGGCATCCGCGACGCCGGCGACCCGGTGGAAATCGCCAAGCGTTACAACCAGCAGGGTGCCGACGAGATCACCTTCCTCGATATCACCGCCAGCCACGAGGACCGCGCAACCACCGTCGAGATGGTCGAGCGCATCGCCGGCGAGGTGTTCATACCGCTGACCGTGGGCGGGGGCATCCGCACCTGCGAGGATATCCGCACCATGCTCAACGCCGGCGCGGACAAGGTCTCGATCAACACCGCCGCGGTGACCAATCCCGAGTTTGTCCGCGAGGCCACCGAGCGCTTCGGCAGCCAGTGCATCGTGGTGGCAATCGACGCCAAGCGTGTCAGCGCCGAGGGCGAGGCGCCGCGCTGGGAGATCTTCACCCACGGCGGACGCAAACCCACCGGGCTCGATGCCATCGACTGGGCGCGCAAGATGGTCAACTACGGCGCCGGCGAGCTGCTGCTGACCAGCATGGATCGCGACGGCACCAAGGCCGGCTTCGACCTGGAGCTGACCCGCGCGATCTCCGAGGCCGTGGCGGTGCCGGTGATCGCCTCCGGCGGGGTCGGCAATCTCGACCACCTGGTGGAAGGCGTGACCCAAGGCGCCGCGGACGCGGTTCTCGCCGCAAGCATCTTCCATTTCGGCGAATACACCATCCCCGATGCCAAGCGCTACATGAACGAACACGGTATCGAGATGCGCCTGTAACGACGATCGCCGCCTTCGTCTCGACCCTATTGCCAGCCGAGGCGCGACGCCTCCTTCAGGGCCTTGTCGAGCTGCGCCTCGGCAAGGCCCTGCAATTCGTCCGCCAGCGCCTCGCGCTGCGCCGACTCCAGTGGCATCGCCTCGCTCTCCGACCCGGCCAGCCACGCCGCCAGATTGATCAGGTCATGCTGACGGCCGAGGCGCTTGGCCAGCCGCTTGAGCCGCCGCGGGTCGACTCGGGGCGGCTCGCCCTTCACTCGTTCACGCAATTCCTGCTGATAGGTCAGATACTTCACCCACTTGCGCCAGCGATGGCAGCGCGCCGGATCGCGTGACGCGGCACACGTCTCGGCCAGACGACGCGCCTTGCGCCGGGTGCGACGGTAGCCCGCCTTGACCTGACTGCCTGTCAGCGGCTCGGCCCGCCAGTTGGCCGCCTCGCGGACGAATTCCGCCTCGAGCACTTGGCGATCCGCACCGGCGGTCTCGTCGAGCGACGCCACCAGGGCGGCACGCAGCCGGGCCACGACGGGGCGCAATTCAGGGCTCAGGCGTGGCAGCGCCCAGCCCAGCATGGCGTGGCGCACCCGCGCCTCGCGAGGGCCTTCCAGGCGCTTGGCAATCGCCCGGGGCGTGGCCTCACGGGCCTTGATCGCCGCTTTCGGGCGCTCGGCGCGCTGCAGCTGGCGGGCGGCGCGCAGACGCTTGCAGGTCAGGCGCAGCTCGTGGACGTCGTCATCGTCAAGCGGCGTGGCCAGTCGCCGGCGCGCCTCATCGATGCATACCAGCGGCCACTGACGGTACTTCATGCTTGCCTCCCGGCGCCCCCGTGGGCGTCACTCCAGGCTCAGGCCGAGGTTGCTGACGCCGTCGTTGCGCCCCAGACGACGCAGCGCCTTGAGCGCCTCGCGGTCGAGCCGCGCCTCGGCGGCTTCCAGCACCGCTTCCTGGAAGTCGCGCTCGTCGGCCATCAGCGGGTGCTCGCGCAGGCGCGTGGCGGCCCGCTCGGCGTCGTCCTCCTCGGCCTCCTCGGTCATCTCGACGACGGCCTGCACCCCGCTCTTCGACAGGCCGCTGATCGTCAGCGGCGCATCGGGCGTCTCGCCCTGCAGCGCGTCGAGCAGGGTCGACAGGGCCATCATCACCTCCACGGCCCGGCGCGCCCCGAAGCTCTCGTCATCCTCGGGGGGCTCCGCCTCGCTCAGCTTGTCCGCCTGACGGGCGAAGTCGATCTTCGCCTCGCGCACCATCAGCGATTCCCAGGCCAGATCGAGCACCACGCGCAGCGTCCCGGGGTCACCCTGCCCGGTCATCTGTGCGTACAGGCCGTAATTGGGCAGCAGCCGTTCGCACAGCGCCGCCATGAACGCGATCTGCTGGCGGCGGCTCAGGGCGCGCAGGCGGGCCTTGAAGCCCTCTCGGGGGGTCGCTGTCATGGGGTCTCCTTGTTATCCGCGGCCGATCATGGCCAGAACAGCTCGGCGCTCACCCGGCCGCCGGCGTCGAAAACGATGCCTTCGGCACGCAACCGCTCGCGCTGGCGCACGGCGCCGCCATGCTCGGTGACGCGTCGCGAGGCATTGATCACCCGGTGCCAGGGCAGGCCGTGGCCATCAGGCAGGTGGCGCATGGCACTGCCGACCATGCGTGCCGTGGCGCCTTCGGTCATCTTCGCCACCCGGCCATAGGTGGTCACCCGGCCTTCGGGAATCTGGGCCACGATGGTGTAGATCTGTTCGAGCAGGTCCGCGCGGGGCATGTCCGACTCCATGGTTCCTCAGGCTGTCGGCCCCATTATGGCACCACCAGCCGGACGCGGGGACCACCAACCACCGCCCCCGCGGGCGACGAGATTCACTGGACGCCGGTGGAGCGCGTATCCGATGATGGCCGCATGCATATCTACTTCCTCCAGCATGCCGCCCACGCCGGGCCCGCCCGTCTCGCCGACTGGCTCGCCGGCATGGGGCACAGCCACAATACCTGCCATCTGTACGCCGACGAGGCCCCGCCACGCCTCGAGGACTGCGACGCGCTGATCCTGCTCGACGGCCCCCAGGCCCACGACGACACCGCGGCCCACCCCTGGCTGAAACGGGAGACCAAGCTGCTCGACCGGGCGCTGAAGAGCGGCAAGCCGGTTCTGGGCATCGGCCTCGGGGCGCGGCTGATCGCCGCCCGGCTCGGTGCCATCATCTCCCGCGGCACCCACGCCGAGGCCGGCTGGCAGACCGTGACCCTGGCTGCGGAGAGCCCCTTCGACCTGCCCGAGCAGTTCGAGGCCTTTCTCTGGCACCGCGACATCTTCGGCCTGCCCGAGGACGCCCTGCCGCTGGGCGGCACCGCGGCCAGCCCGGTGCAGGGCTTCGCCTGGGACGCCGGCCGGGTTGTCGCCCTGCAGTGTCATCTGGAAGCCACCGCCGCCAGCGCCACCGCCCTGCTCGACCATGAACCCCTGCCCGCCGAAGGCCCCTACGTGCAGAGCCGCGAGGCGATTCTCGCCGACCCGCGGCGCTTCGACCGGCTGGCGCCGCTGCTCGACCGGGTGCTGAGTCGCTGGCTCGTCGGCGCCTCCTGAGCGCAGGCCCGCCCGAGCCTCGGCGCTGCCGCTACTGGCGTGTCGGTGCCGCCTGCCATGCCTCGGCGAAGGCCAGGCAGCTGTCCCAGTCGCCGACGTGCAGGAAGTGCTGATCGTCGTGCTTCTCCAGCTGATAGCGGTACATGGGGTCGTAGTATTCGGTCAGCAGCGGCGCCAGCCAGGCCTCGTGGGCCTGGCGGTTGCCGCGCTCGTGCTCGCGGAAGGCCAGTTCCTGCAGCCGCGCCAGCCGCGCCAGCCGGGCGCCGCCGAGACGCTTGCGCAGGCGTCGCAGGGCGCCGGAAAGCTGCTTGCGCATCAGCGCCCAGCCCAGCCATTCACCGTACTGCGTGGCATAGATCGCCCACAGGTCCTCGATGTAGTCCTTGTGGATACGCGCCAGCCGCCAGTCCAGCGGCATCTCGACGCGGATGCGCGGGGCCCGCTCCATCCCGCGCCAGAAGCTCAGCGGAATGTTGGCATTGCCGATGTGGCGCGACTCGTCCTCGACCACGCAGGCGCCGTCCCGCGCCAGCAGCCCGAGGCCCATGGCGTGCTCGAAATCGATCTGGCTCGGCGCCGGCAGCGGGTGCCGGCCGAAGGCCGAGCCCTTGTGGCGGGCACAGCCCTCCAGGTCGAGACCGTGGCTCAGCCGCTGGATCAGTTCGGTCTTGGCGCAGCCGGTCAGCCCGCCGACCACCAGCAGCGGCTGCTCGGCGGCGGCGTCGATGCGCCGGCACAGCGCCTGGCGCATGGCCTTCCAGCCGCCGCGGATGCGCGGGCGCGTGACCCCCGCCTCGGCCAGCCACTGCTGGGCGATCTGCGAACGCAGCCCGCCGCGGAAGCAGTAGAGCAGGGCATCCGGGTGCGCCTCGACCACGCGCCGCCAGGCGGCCACCCGCTCGCGGCGCAGACGCCCGCTGACCAGTTGCTCGCCCAGCGCGATCGCCGCATCCTGACCGTGGGTCTTATAGTGGATGCCGACCCGGTGGCGCTCCGCGTCGTCCATCAGCGGCAGGTTGATCGCGCCGGGCAGCGCGCCCTGGGCGAACTCCACCGGCGCGCGCACGTCGATCAGCACCCGCCCCTCGGCCAGCCAGCCCAGATCGGGCTCGACCGTCGGCAGGGTCATCGCCGGACCTCGATCAGTGCCTCACCCTCGGCCTTCAGGCACTCGCCGAACGGCGCGAGCGTGACCCCGTGGGCCCGGCCGATGCGTTCCACGTCGTAGGCATAGGCCGGGTCCACCGCCAGCAGCAGGCCGCCGGAGGTCTGCGGGTCGCACAGCCACTGCCAGTGGGCGTCGTCCATCGTCGGCAGGCTCGTGCCCAGCGCCTGGCGGTTGCGCGCGCTGCCACCGGGCACCGCGCCCTGGCGGCGGTACGACTCGGCCTCGGCCAGCCGCGGCAGGCGGCGGAAGTCGATGCGCGCCTTGACGCCACTGGCGCTGCACACCTCGCTGAGATGCCCGGCCAGGCCGAAGCCGGTGACGTCGGTCATGGCATGCACGCCGGCCACCTTGGCCAGATCGACGCCCATGTCGTTGGCCTTGAGCATGGTTTCCCGCGCCAGCCCCTGATGCCCGGGCTCGAGCAGGCCGCGCTTTTCCGCCGTGGTCAAAAGCCCCACGCCCAGCGGCTTGGTGAGATACAGCAGGTCCCCCGGCCGGGCACCCTTGTTGAGCTTGAGATGCTCGAGGTCGACCAGGCCGTTGACCGACAGCCCGAAGATCGGCTCCGGCGCGTCGATCGAATGCCCGCCGGCCAGCGCCAGCCCCAGCTCGCGACATACCGCCTGAGCGCCGGCCACCACGTCGCCGGCGACGTCGGCGCCGAGCTTGTCGAGCGGCCAGCCGAGGATACCCAGCGCCATCACCGGGCGCCCACCCATGGCGTAGACGTCGCTGATGGCGTTGGTGGCGGCGATGCGGCCGAAGTCGAAGGGATCATCGACGATCGGCATGAAGAAATCGGTGGTGGCGATCAGCCCGCGGCCGTCGCCCAGATCGTACACCGCCGCGTCCTCGCGACCCTGATTGCCGACGATCAGCCGGGCGTTGCTGGCTCCCGGGCCCGCCTTGGCAAGGATGCCGTCGAGCACGTCGGGGGCGATCTTGCAGCCGCAGCCGGCTCCGTGGCTGTACTGGGTCAGGCGAATGGCGCTCATGCTGTTCTCCTCGTTCGAACCTGTGACAATTCTACGTCAAGCGCGTCGGCGGCGGGATGGCTATAGCAGGGCTATCACAGATAGCTGCAGCATCGCTCGGGCTGACCGGCGGCCGGTCTACGAGGGGCGCTATGAACCCTTCCATGGGCGCTACTTTGGCCATCCATGGCCAAAAACCCCCTCTACGACCTGCCCCCGGCGCCCTCGACATAGCCAACGGTGATTACTCTGATGGCTACAGGGCTTCCAGGGCATCGGCCAGCTTGTCCACGGCGATCACCTCCATCCCCTCGGGCGACTGCCGCGGGGCGTTGCCGCGGGGCACGATGGCCCGGGTGAAGCCGTGCTTGGCGGCCTCGACGATGCGCTCCTGGCCGCTGGGCACCGGGCGAATCTCGCCGGACAGCCCGACCTCGCCGAATACCACCAGCTCGCGCGGCAGCGGGCGGTTCTGCAGGCTCGACACCACCGCCAGCAGCACCGCCAGGTCGGCGCTGGTCTCGAGCACCTTGACCCCGCCGACCACGTTGAGGAAGACGTCCTGATCGCCGGTGAACAGCCCGCCGTGGCGGTGCAGCACGGCCAGCAGCATGGCCAGCCGGTTGGGATCGAGCCCCACCGCGACACGGCGCGGATTGCCCAGCGCCGACTCGTCGAGCAGCGCCTGCACCTCGACCAGGATCGGCCGGGTGCCCTCCCAGACCACCATCACCAGGCTGCCGGCGGCCTGCTCCTCGCCCCGCGAGAGGAAGATCGCGCTGGGATTCTTGACCTCCTTGAGGCCCTGCTCGAGCATCGCGAACACACCCAGCTCATTGACCGCGCCGAAGCGGTTCTTCTGGCCGCGCAGGGTGCGAAAGCGCGAGTCGCTGCCGCCCTCGAGCAGCAGCGAGGCGTCGATCATGTGCTCGAGCACCTTGGGGCCGGCCAGCGAGCCGTCCTTGGTGACATGGCCCACCAGCAGCAGCACGGTGCTCGAGCCCTTGGCGAAGCGCGTCAGCGCCGCCGCCGACTCGCGCACCTGGGCCACGCCGCCCGGCGCCGAGGAAATGTCCTCGAGGTGCATGGTCTGGATCGAGTCGATGATCAGCACGTCGGGCCGTTCGCGCTCGGCGACGCCGAGAATCGTCTCGATGCTGGTCTCGGCGAGCATCTTCAGCCCCTGGGTGGGCAGCTGAAGACGGTGGGCGCGCATCGCCACCTGCGACAGCGACTCCTCGCCGGTGACGTAGAGTACGCTGCGCTGCTGGGCCAACTTGCAGGCGGTCTGCAGCAGCAGGGTCGACTTGCCGGCGCCGGGGTGACCGCCCAGCAGCACCGCCGAGCCGGGCACCAGTCCGCCGCCCAGAACCCGGTCGAACTCGCCGAAGGTGGACGAGAAGCGCGGCACCTCGCTGAGATCGACGCTGCCCAGGTCGACCACCTCGCGGGACAGCGCCCCGGCATAGCCGCCACGGCCGGTCGCCCCGGCGGTACTCGCCGTCGCGCCCGGGCGCGCGGGCGCCAGGCGCACCTCGCTGAGCGTGTTCCACTCGCGGCAGCTCGAGCACTGCCCCTGCCACTTGGTGTATTCGGCACCGCACTCGGTGCACACGAAGGCACTCTTCGCTCTGGCCATGACGACTCTTGATCAGCGGAATGGGCGGGAAACGGGCACGCAACGACAGGGGCGGCCCGCAGGCCGCCCCGTCATGCGCTACCAACCGGGTCTGAAACTCTTTTCACAATTCATCAGGCGGGAGTGGGCTTTCCCGGCTGCAAGGCTTCGCGAGGGCGCTGTAAACCCATCCTTGGGCGCTACCTTTGCCATCCATGGCAAAGGACCCTCGTTCCGCCTTGCCCCCGGCGCCCATCTCCGAAGGAAACTGGGAAAAGGGTGTTACTGGCCGGTCTGGCTGCCCTGGCGCGTCAACCGCAGCGCCTCGCCGTTCTGGAAGCGGCGCTTCTGCGGGTCGATCAACTCCAGGGTGTCGGGGTTGAGCTTGAGGAAGTAGTAGACCTGCCCCTCGCCGTCCGGCGTCAGCTCGTAGACGGTGGCCTCGGGGTCGCTGTCGGTGCCGCTGAGCACGTCCCACTGCCCTTCGTAGTGCTCGGTGGGCGGATTCTGCGGGTGCTCGCGATAGCTGGCATCCAGCTGGAAGGTGCGATCGGCATCGCTGGCCTGCTCGTCACCCTTGAGCGCGACCGTGATGTCGATGCCCGCGCAGTTGCGGCACGGCAGCGTCCCCTCGTAGACGGCCGCCTGTTCGGCTGTGGCCGGCGCGCCCGGCGCCGTGCCCTGCTGGGTACCGGTGGCACACCCTGCCAGCAGCGCCAGCATCGCGGAACCGGCCAGCAACGTCCTGATCTGCATGTGAGTCCTCCTAACCTGTGAGCGTGAGCCGCCGTGGCGACATCCTGCCCACAGGATAGCGGCAAGCCACGCGGCTGGACAGCCCCGTGGCCGCCGGGTCAATCGAGCGTCGGGTAATCGGTATAACCTTCGGCGCCGCCGCCGTAGAAGGTTGCCGGGTCCGGCTCGTTGAGCGGTGCCTCACGGCGGAAGCGCTCGACGAGATCCGGGTTGGCGATGTAGGGCCGACCAAAGGCCGCGGCGTCCCCCAGACCGTCGCCGATCAGCACCTCGGCCCGCTCGGCGGTGTAATGACCGCAGTAGATCAGCACGCCGTGGAAGCGCTCGCGCAGGTCGCGCCGGAAGGCGTCGGTCAGCTGCGGGCCTTCGCCGGTCCAGTCCGGCTCGTTGATGTGCAGATAGGCGATGCCGCGCCGCGAGAGCTGCTCGGCCAGGTAGTGCATCATCGCTTCCGGCTCATCGTCGGACAGGCCGAAGATCTCGATGAACGGCGACAGGCGGATGCCCACCCGGTCGGCGCCCATCACCTCGCTGACCGCGTCGACCACCTCGAGCACCAGCCGCGCGCGATTGACCACGCTGCCGCCGTAACGGTCGGTGCGCCGGTTGGCGCCGGTGGCCAGGAACTGCTGCAGCAGGTAGGCGTTGGCGGCATGCACCTCGACCATGTCGAAGCCGGCGCGCTTGGCGCGTCTGGCCGCCTGACGGTAGTCGTCGATGAGCGCCGGAATCTCGTCGAGTTCCAGCGCCCGCGGAGTGCTCACCGGGTAGCGTCCGGCGCTGCCGTCGGGGAATTCGGCGAAGCATTCGGCCCCTTCGCCGCGCAGGGCGCTCGGCGCCACCGGCTGACGCCCTTCGGGCTGGACAATCTCGTGGGAGACTCGGCCCACGTGCCAGAGCTGCAGCGCCATGCGGCCGCCGGCATCGTGCACGGCCTTGACCACCTTGCGCCAGCCGGCCTCCTGGGCATCGGTATAGATCCCCGGGGTATAGACGTAGCCCCGCGCGGTGGGCGAGATGTTGGTGGCTTCACTGATGATCAGCCCGGCGCCGGCGCGCTGGGCATAGTACTCGGCCTGCAGGTCGCCGGGCACGCTGTCCGGGGTGCGGGCACGGGTCAGCGGCGCCATGATCACCCGGTTGGGCAGGGTCAGGCGGCCGATGTCCAGGGGGGAAAGCAGTGTCTCGTGCGCCATGGTCTCTCCTTGGCCAGTCTCGTCATGAGTGGTGGAGGGAACATGGCGCTCGTTAGAGCCCTAATCAATGGCCGGCCATCATAGTTTTTTCCTATCCCGTGATCGGGTGGCACCATGAGGCCGGCCGGCGCCTTACGCCGCCAACGGCTGGGTCGGGCCGAAGGTCTCGAAGCGACGCTTCGCCTCGGGCACGTCCAGCGCGGCCAGTTCGGCGTTGACGTGGCTCATGAAGCCCTGCGGACCGACGATGTAGCACAGGGTCTGCTGCCCCGGCAGGTAGCGGGCCAGCAGCGCGCGGTCGACGAAACCGGCGTGATCCGGGGCATCGCTCTCGCGCGGCGCCTCGTAGAGGGTGACGGCCTTGAACTGCTGCGGATAGCGCGCCTCGAGGGCGGCCACTTCATCGGCAAAGGCGTGCACGCTGCCGTCGCGGGCGGCATGCAGATAGGTGACCTGGCGACCCTGTGCCAGCGCCTCGTCGGCCAGCGACAGCATCGGTGTCTGGCCCACGCCGCCGCTGATCAGCATCACCGGTTCGGCCCCTGCCTCCAGCGTCAGGTCGCCCGACGGCGGCAGCAGCTCGAGCCGCGCACCCTCGCTCATCGCTTCATGGAAGTGCTGGCTGACCCGGCCGCCCGGCTCGCGCTTGATCGACAGCCGGTAGGTCTTGCCGTTGGGCGGCGCGGACAGGCTGTAGTGGCGGTACACCGGCTCACCGTCGATGGTCAGCTTGACGCCGATGAACTGCCCCGGACGGAAGTCGGCCACCTGGCCGCCGTCCTCGGGCGCCAGAACGAAGGAGCGGATCTCGGCGCTCTCGTCACGGGTCTCGGCGACGCGGAAGGCGCGGGCCCCCTGCCAGCCGCCGGGGCGCGAGGCGAATTCCTGATAGGCTTCCGCCTCCAGCTCGATCAGCAGGCCGGCCAGCTCCTCGTAGACGCCCTGCCAGGCGGCGGCGATCTCGGGCGTGACGGCATCACCCAGCACCTCGCCGATCGCCGCCATCAGGCACTCGCCGACGATCGGGTACTGGTCGGGGCGGATGCCCAGCGAGATGTGCTTGCCGACCACCAGCGACAGTGACGCCTTGGCCTGCTCGCGATCGCCACGCAGCTGCACGTAGCGCAGCACCGAGCCGGCCAGGGCGCGCGGCTGGCCACCGCTGGCCTGGTGGGCGGCGTTGAACAGCGCCTTGACTTCCGGGTAGCGCTCGAACATCAGCGGGTAGAAGCGCGAGGTGATCGCCTCGAGATTGGCGGCGACGACGGGGGCGGTGGCGGCGACCAGCTCTTCCTGTTGCGGGGTCAGCATGCGTGAAACTCCTGAACTGAGGATGATGACGCCCTACCCTTCGCAAGGCACGTGCCATCCCCCAGGCCCCGCGACAGCCTGCCGCAGCCTGCCTTGCAGGCCGCGTGCCAACGGCGCTGGAACGGCGCGAGGGGCCGGGCACCCGGCGGCGCGGGCCACATGCCAGGCTCGTTGCTGTACAAATGACAGCCTTTTTGTTGTCATTCCGACAGAAACACCGCAAGGAGTGTCAGAATGACACGCTTCTATCAGGCACTGCGGGCGCTGCTGACCCGGCTGGCCGACGGCGCCCCGCCCGAGACTCTGCCCGACGGCTGGTCGGATCTGCTCGGCACCCTGGTGGGCGACTACCCGGCCGATGCCAGCACCCTGATGGTCGCCACCGATACGGGACTGCAGCCGGTGGCGGTGCTGGGCCTGCCCGCCGACGTGCGCGGCCGCCACTTCGCCCTCGCCGACCATCCGCGCCTGGCCGCCATCGCCAGCCACGACGCGGTGTGCCGCTTCCCGCCCGACAGCCCCCTGCCCGACCCCTTCGACGGCCTGCTCGACGAGGCGCTGAGCACGGTGCACGACTGCCTGGGTGTGGCGCTGCGCGACGGCGAGCGGTTGCTCGGGGTGCTGACGCTGGATGCCCTCGAGGCCGGACGGCTCGAGACGCTCGACGACGAGGAGCTGCTGGCCAAGGCGCATCTGCTGGCTACCTGCCTGCGCCTGGCCAGCCAGCTCAATCAGACCCGCTCGCGGCTCAGCGAGGCCCTCGACCAGGAGCGTCAGCCGCAGCCGGCCATGCACTGGAACAGCCCGGCCATGCGACGCCTCGACGAGACTATCGATCTGGTGGCGCCCACCGACATGTGCGTGCTGCTGCAGGGCGAGACGGGGGTCGGCAAGGAGCGCGTGGTACGCGCCCTGCACGCCCGCTCGAACCGCCACCAGGGCCCGCTGGTCCAGGTCAACTGTGCCAGCCTGCCGGAGTCGCTGATCGAGAGCGAGCTGTTCGGTCACCGGCGCGGCGCCTTTTCCGGGGCGATTCAGGACCATCGCGGCCACTTCGCCATGGCCGACGGCGGCACGCTGATGCTCGACGAGATCGGGGAACTGCCGCTGGCCCTGCAGCCCAAGTTGCTGCGCGCCCTGCAGGAGGGCGAGATCCAGCCGCTGGGCAGCGAGCGCGTGCAGCGCGTGGATGTGCGGGTGATTGCCGTGACCAACCGCGACCTGGCCGCGGAGGCCGCCGCCGGGCGCTTTCGCGAGGACCTCTACCACCGGCTCAGCGCCTTCCCCCTCCAGGTGCCGCCGCTGCGCGAGCGCCGCGAGGATCTGCCGCTGCTGGCCGGTCACTTCCTCGCCGACAACCGGGTGCGCCTGGGCATCGGCAACCTGCGCCTGTCGGCCGACGCCGAGGCGGCACTGGCGGCCTGGCACTGGCCCGGCAACGTCCGTGAGCTGGAACACACCCTGGGACGTGCCGCGCTGCGGGCGCTGGGCGACAGCCTGGGCGAGGCCGGCGGACGGGACCCCGATACCCGGCGTCAGGCCGTGGTGCGCATCACCCGCGAGCACCTCGACCTGCCCGACACGGCCGCACCGGCACCGGCCGCGCCAACAGCCGCCGAGCGGGGGCCGGCCGGCACGACCGACAGGCCCGACGAGCCACTGCGCCCGGCCACCGAGCGCTTCCAGCGGCGCTACATCGCCGCGGCCCTCGACGCCCACGACGGCAACTGGTCGGCCACTGCCCGCGCACTGGGTGTGGACGGCGGCAACCTGCACCGCCTCGCCCGGCGCCTGGGGCTCAAGTAACCCTTCTCTCCCCCGGGGTCAGGCCCCCGGGCGTGCCGCCTCGTTGACGCGATCGGCCTGGCTCACCACGCGATTGCGCCCCTGGCGCTTGGCCCGGTACATGGCCCGGTCGGCACGGGCGACCAGCGACTTGCGGTCATCCCCCGGACGCCACGCCGCCACCCCCAGGCTGACGGTCACGTGCTCCGGGTAGCCGTCGATCTCGAGCCCGGCGATCAGCGCCCGCAGGCGTTCCGCCAGCCGGCAGGCCTCGCTCAGCGAGGTGCTCGAGGCCACGATCACGAACTCCTCGCCCCCCCAGCGCCCCAGGTAGTCGCAGCCGCGCAGGGCGCCGCTGACGGCCTCGGTGAGCGCGATCAACACCCGGTCGCCCGCCTCGTGCCCGTGGACATCGTTGACCTGCTTGAAGTGGTCGACATCGAACAGCAGCAGCGCGCAATCACGGGCATAGCGCTGTGCGGCACTCAGCTCGGCGTCGATGGTCTGCTCGATGCGGTAGCGGTTGTAGGCGCCGGTCAGCGGGTCGCGCAGCGCCAGCCGCTCGAGCCGCCGGTTGGCCTCGGCCAGCGCGGCCTTCTCCTGGCGCAGCTCACGGTTGAGGCCAGCGATCTCGTGGGCCGAGGCGACGATCGCCAGCACCTCGGCCAGGTCCATGGCGGCCAGCCGTTCGATGCGCTTCCAGACATCGCTGCTGTCCCGCACCGCGCGCTGCCAGGCGGCCAGCGCGGCACGCATCGCCGGGTAGGCCGAGGGGCTGGCGGCGGGCCGGGCGCTGCCCGGCATGCCCGACCAGCTGTGGCTGTCGTCCTGGGCGGCGCGGAACAGCATCAGCCAGTCGCGCCCGCTCTCGGTGGGCAGGGGAATCGCCAGCAGGCCGCAGGCCGGGGCCAGCGGCAGACCCGCGGTCATGGGATGATCGGCCAGGCTGTGGGTGTGCCAGGGGCCGACATGCTGATGCTCGCCGGCCAGCCGCTCGGCGAGGGTGTCGATCAGCGCCGCCGACGGCACCGTGCCGAGGGTGGCCAGTTCGCGGCCGTGAATCAGCACCGCCCCGGCGGCACGGAACAGCCCCAGCCATTCGCGGCCGTGGGCCTCCAGCAGAGCATGGGGCGACTGCGGCTGTCCGCGCTGTTCGGAAAGCAGGTCACGGCTGTCGCGCACCCGTTGCAGGAAGCCCGCCTCGACCCGCGCCTTGAGCAGGAACAGGCGCTGGGTGGCCATCTGCACCAGCGTATGGGTGGCGTCACGCCGCGTCGGGCTCAGCGACACGGCGGTATCGCTGTGGCACACCAGCATGCCCCAGACACCGGCATCACCGGGCATGCTCACCGTCAGCAGCGAGGTGACATCGATGGCATCGAGAAAGCGCCGCAAGGCGGTCGAGGGGGCCCGCAGCGGGCTGGCCTGGGGCTCGAGGCGACCGCCCTGCAGGGGGTCGCGCTGCGGCGTCAGCGATACCGCAGGCGCGGCCGCGTCGGGCAGATAGTAGACCGGGAAATCGCCATCGCAGCCCTGCAGGTGCGGCGGCAGGGCGTCGGCCGCGAAGCGTTGTCCCAGCAGGGCCGGGTATTCAGCATGGCGCGACTCGGCCACCGCGGCGACGTGCCCCAGGCCATCGAAACCGTAGACTACCACCCGCGGATAGCCGGTCATGTCGCGCACGCCGGCCACCAGCACCTCGAGCAGGGCGTCGGGATGATTGGCGCCGGCGACCCGGGTCAGCCACTGGTTGACTCCGCCCAGCAGCCGACGCCGGCCGCTGCCCGTCAGCGGTTCCAGCTCCAGCATCACCCGCTCGCCGTAGCGGTGCGCCATCAGCTGCAGGCGCTGGTTGCGACCGCCAACCCAGCGGCTGAAGGTCAGCGGGGCCGTGAGCCGGGTCTCGCCCTGCAGCTCGAGGCGCAGGCGGTGGGTCAGGCGGGCGCCGATCACCTGCTCCAGCGGCCGGTCCATCGCGTCGTCGGGCACCATGCCCAGCAGCACGGAGAGATTACGGCTGGCCTGCAGAACCCGCCGCGCCTCGGCATCGGCCACCAGCAGGGCGCCGTAGGGCTGAATCGTCAGGCCCGCGTCGGCGTCGGTGGACATCGGCTCGGGAAGGGAGGTGATCATCGGTTGCATCAGGGCCATGCCTCCATGTCCGGGCTGCGAACGAGCACCGGACCGGTCAAGGCCATCATTCGGCAGGAGGGCGGCCCGAGATGACGGCATTTCGCGCCCGGGAGGGGCGCCGCGAAGAATGCGCATAGCCTCGACAAATTCGCCGCCGAGTCAATGCCACCTTGGTTCAACAAAAATGAAATTAGCCGCCCCGCCGACGCCGCCAACGAAAAGACCCCGCCAGGAGGCGGGGCCGATACGGGGCATTCGAGAAACGCGCGACGCGCCCTCAGAACGGGATCTCGTCGTCGAAGTCGTCGAAACCGCCGGGCTGGGGCGCCCCGTAGTTGCCACCGCCCTGCTGCTGACCGCCCTGGGCCGGGGCCTGCTGGGGCGGGCGCTGCTGCGGGGCATTGTTGCCATAGCCGCCCTGGGGCGCACCGCCGGGCTGGCCATAGCCACCGCCCTGCTGACCGCCGAAGTTGCCCGGCTGCTGTTGCGGAGCGAAATCGCCGCCACCGCGCGAGTCGAGCATCTGCATATCGTTGCAGACGATCTCGGTGGAGTAGCGATCCTGGCCGTTCTGGTCCTGCCACTTGCGCGTCTGCAGCCGCCCTTCGATATACACCTTGCCGCCCTTCTTCAGGTACTGCTGGGCGATCTCGGCGAGCTTGTTGAACAGCACCACGCGGTGCCACTCGGTCCGCTCCTGGCGCTGACCGCTCTGGCGATCCATCCAGGTGTCGGTCGTCGCCACGTTGAGGTTGGCCACCGCCGTTCCCGACGGCGTAAAGCGCACTTCAGGGTCCTGACCCAGATTGCCGATCAGGATGACCTTGTTCACACCACGGGCCATGTTTGACTCCTTGCTGTTGGCCGGGCGCTCAGGCGCCCGATGTATCGTGTCGGGTACCGGCCACGCGGGCCAGTGCGTCGGTATCCAGGCGCTGCCGGTCGACCTTGAGATAGGCGACCCGCTCGTCGGGCACCACCATCACGTCCTCGACGCCGGCCACCTCGGCGAACCGGGACATCAGGGTATCCAGCGTATCGGGATGGTCGTCGATCGCCACTACCTCGCTGGACAGATGCCGCGGCGCGGGCATCTTCCAGATTACCGCCAGCCACACGGCCCCCAGCAGGGCGGCGCCGAGGAATACCGCATCATAGCCGAAATGCGACGACAGGGCGCCGCCCAGCACGCCGCCCAGGAAGGCGCCGAGGAACTGGCTGGTCGAATAAACGCCCATGGCGGTGCCCTTGGCGCCGGCCGGGGCCAGCTTGCTGATCATCGACGGCAGGGTGGCCTCGAGCAGATTGAAGACCACGAAGAACGCCCACAGCAGGCCCAGCAGCGTCCAGCGCTGGTGGCCGAGTTCGCCCAGCGCCAGCAGGATCAGGGTCATGCCGGCCACCGCGCCGACGAAGGTGGCCTTCATCCGCCGCTTCTTCTCGGCGATGATCACCAGCGGCACCATGCAGACGAAGGCCAGGCCCATAACGCCCAGGTAGAACCAGCCCTGATGCGAGGCCTGGATGCCCACGTCGACCAGCCGGAAGGGCACGGCGACGAAGGCGGCGGTAAGGATCAGGTGCAGGGAGAAGATCGAGAAGTCCAGCCGCAGCAGGCTGGTGCTGGACAGGGTGCTGCGCAGCTGGTCGCGGTCGAGCCCCACGTCGCGGTGGCGGACCAGCCGCGGCGCGGCGGGGACGAGCTTCCACAGTACCAGCAGGCTGACCACGGCGAGCACCGCGGTCAGCCAGAACACGCTGGTCAGGCCGAAATGGGCGGCGACCAGCGGGCCGACGACCATGGCGATGGCGAAGGCCACGCCGATCGACAGGCCGATGGTAGCCATCGCCGCGGTGCGCACTTCCTCGCGGGTCTGGTCGGCGAGCAGCGCCATGATAGCGCCGGCCACCGCGCCACTACCCTGCAGGCAGCGCCCGAGGATGATCTGATAGATGGTGTCGGCCTCGGCGGCGAGCACACTGCCCAGCATGAACAGCAACAGGCCGCCGGCGATCACCGCCTTGCGGCCGACACGGTCGGAGAGCAGGCCGAAGGGAATCTGCAGCACGGCCTGGGTCAGGCCATAGGCACCGAGCGCCACGCCGACGAGCAGCGGGGTGGCCCCGCTCAGGTCCTTGGCGTAGAGCGCCAGTACCGGCAGCACCATGAAGAGTCCGAGCATGCGCGTGGCATAGAGGCCGGCCAGGCCGGTGATGGCACGGCGCTCGGTCGTGAGTAGTCGAGCAGTCATTGGCAGGTTCGCAGTCTGGGTGAACGGGATGGGGGAACAGCTTGCGAGCGCGGGGCCGCCTCGTGACGACGGCGACACCCGACCCGACCATTCTACCGGTTCGGGCCAGAGAGGGGAAAGCGCCGCTCCCGTGACCGGGCAATCGCAGCTGGCTCTGGTAAGGGGTACCGGGGACAGGTCGAAGAGGGGGTCTAAGCCATAACCGGACAACCCAGGTTGTTAGAGCCCGGGCCGGCCAGCGCGTATACTGGTTCTTTTGCGCTGTGCACGAGGTGGCAATGGACAGGATCCAGGTTAGGGGAGCCCGCACCCACAACCTCCAGAACATCGACGTCGATCTGCCGCGCGACAAGTTGATCGTGGTCACCGGACTGTCGGGCTCCGGCAAGTCCTCGTTGGCCTTCGACACGCTCTACGCCGAGGGCCAGCGACGCTACGTCGAGTCGCTGTCCACCTATGCCCGGCAGTTCCTGTCGATGATGGAAAAGCCCGATGTCGATCACATCGAGGGGCTGTCACCGGCGATCTCCATCGAGCAGAAGTCCACCTCGCACAACCCGCGCTCGACGGTGGGCACCATCACCGAGATCTACGACTACCTGCGCCTGCTGTTCGCCCGTGCCGGCACGCCGCGCTGCCCCGAGCACGGCAACGATCTCGAGGCGCAGACCGTCTCGCAGATGGTCGACCAGGTGCTGGGGCTGCCCGAGGGCAGCCGGCTGATGCTGCTGGCACCGGTCGTCAAGGGCCGCAAGGGCGAGCACCAGCAGCTGATCAGCGAACTGCGCGCCCAGGGCTTCGTGCGGGTGATGGTCGACGGCCGGGTCTGCGAGTTCGACGAGATCCCGCCGCTCGACAAGAACAAGAAGCACGACATCAGCGTGGTGGTGGATCGCGTCAAGGTACGCGACGATCTCCAGCAGCGCCTCGCCGAATCGTTCGAGACCGCACTGAACCTCTCCGACGGCATCGCCATCGTCCACTTCATGGACGGCGAGCGCGAGGATCTCACCTTCTCGGCGCGCTTCGCCTGCCCGGTGTGCGGTTACTCGATCGCCGAACTCGAGCCGCGGATGTTCTCGTTCAACAATCCGGCCGGCGCCTGCCCGACCTGCGACGGCCTGGGCAGCCAGCAGTACTTCGACCCGGACAAGCTGATCAGCCATCCCGAGCTGTCACTGGCCGAGGGCGTGATCAAGGGCTGGGACCGGCGCAGCGTCTACTACTTCAACCAGCTGCAGGCGGTCGCCCGCCATTACCGCTTCGAACTCGAGACGCCGTGGAACGCGCTGGCCCGCCACGAGCGCGACATCGTTCTCCACGGCAGCGGCCACGATGCCATCGCCTTTTCCTACGTCAACGACCGCGGCCGCAAGGTGACCCGCGAGCATCCCTTCGAGGGCGTGCTGCCCAACATGCAGCGTCGCTACCGCGAGACCGACTCGAGCATGGTCCGCGAGGATCTCGCCAAGTATCTGGCCGTCCAGCCCTGCCCGAGCTGCCACGGCACCCGCCTGCGGCGCGAATCGCGTCACGTCTATATCGACGAGCACAGCCTGCCGGATCTCGTACGCCTGCCCATCGGCGAGGCCTGGGGCTACTTCAAGGCGCTGGAGCTGCCCGGCCGCAAGGGGGAGATCGCCGCCAAGATCGTCCGTGAGATCCACGCTCGACTGGAGTTCCTGGTCAATGTCGGACTCGACTATCTCAACCTGGAGCGCAGCGCCGACACCCTCTCCGGCGGCGAGGCCCAGCGCATCCGCCTGGCCAGCCAGATCGGCGCCGGCCTGGTGGGCGTGATGTACATCCTCGACGAACCCTCGATCGGCCTGCACCAGCGCGACAACGACCGCCTGCTCAAGACCCTCGAGCACCTGCGCGACCTGGGCAACACGGTGATCGTCGTCGAGCATGACGAGGACGCCATCCGCGCCGCCGACCACGTGCTCGACATCGGCCCCGGCGCCGGGGTGCACGGCGGCCGCATCGTCGCCCAGGGCACGCCGGCCGAGGTCGAGGCCAGCGATGCGTCGCTGACCGGTCAGTACCTGGCCGGCACGCGGCGCATCGAGGTGCCGCCGTATCGCATTCCGGGCAACCCCGAGAAGGTCGTGCGGCTCACCGGCGCCCGTGGCAACAACCTCCAGGACGTCACCCTCGAGCTGCCGCTGGGGCTGTTCGTCTGCGTCACCGGGGTCTCGGGCTCGGGTAAGTCGACGCTGATCAACTCGACGCTGATGCCGATCGCCGCCCGCGAACTCAACCGGGCCTCGACCCTGACGCCGGCGGCACATACCGCCATCGAGGGGCTCGATCAGCTCGACAAGGTCATCGACATCGACCAGAGCCCCATCGGTCGCACGCCGCGCTCCAACCCGGCCACCTACACCGGCATCTTCACGCCGATCCGCGAGCTGTTCGCCGGCACCCAGGAGGCGCGCGCCCGCGGCTACAAGCCGGGCCGCTTCTCGTTCAACGTCAAGGGCGGGCGCTGCGAGGCCTGCCAGGGCGAGGGCATGATCAAGGTCGAGATGCACTTCCTGCCCGACATCTACGTGCCCTGCGATGTCTGCAAGGGCAAGCGCTACAACCGCGAGACGCTGGAGATCACCTACAAGGGCCGGAACATCCACGAGGTGCTGGAGATGACCGTCGAGGAGGCACTGGCGTTCTTCTCGCCGGTGCCGGCGATCGCCCGCCGCCTGCAGACGCTAATGGACGTGGGGCTGTCCTACGTGCGCCTGGGCCAGAGCGCCACCACGCTCTCCGGCGGCGAGGCGCAGCGTGTCAAGCTGGCCCGCGAGCTGGCCAAGCGCGATACCGGCAAGACCCTCTACATCCTCGACGAACCCACCACCGGGCTGCACTTCGAGGACATCCGCCAGCTGCTGACGGTGCTGCATCGCCTGCGCGACCACGGCAACACCATCGTGGTCATCGAGCACAACCTGGACGTGATCAAGACCGCGGACTGGCTGATCGACCTGGGCCCCGAGGGCGGCTCCGGGGGCGGACGGATCATCGCCGAGGGCACCCCGGAGCACGTGGCGACGCTCGAGCACTCGCACACCGGACGCTTCCTCAAGCCGTTGCTGGAGAAGCAGTCGGCAAGCCGCGAACCACGGGCCACCAGCGCCGCGGAGACCTGATCCGGGCTCATCGCTCGCAGCTCGGCTTCCTGCCTTCAGGCGCGAAGTCGAGCCCTTCCCGCCTTCCGTTCATAAAAAAAGCCGGCCCCCGAGGGGGCCGGCTTGCGGCGTCGCTGATGGCCGGGAAGCCTGGCGGAGGATCACTCCTCGCCGGCAGCTTCCTCGACGGCCGGCCGATCGACCAGCTCGACGTAGGCCATGGGGGCGTTGTCGCCGGCGCGGAAACCGCACTTCAGCACACGGACGTAGCCGCCCGGGCGATTGGCGTAACGCGGACCCAGCTCGTTGAAGAGCTTGCCGACCGCTTCCTTGGAGCGGGTGCGGCTGAAGGCCAGACGACGGTTGGCGACGCTGTCCTGCTTGGCCAGGGTGATCAGCGGCTCGATATGACGACGCAGCTCCTTGGCCTTGGGCAGGGTTGTCTTGATCACCTCATGCTCGACCAGCGACACGCTCATGTTCTTGAACATGGCCTGGCGGTGCGAGCTGTTGCGGTTCAGATGACGACCACTCTTACGATGACGCATGGTTTTGTTCCTTAACTGGGACTCGAGTCGACGCTCACGCGGAGGCCTTGTCGTCCTTGAGGCTGGCCGGCGGCCAGTTCTCAAGCCGCATGCCCAAGGAGAGACCGCGCGCTGCCAGGACGTCCTTGATTTCGTTCAGGGACTTCTTGCCGAGGTTCGGCGTCTTCAGCAGCTCCACCTCGGTGCGCTGGATCAGATCGCCGATGTAGTAGATGTTCTCGGCCTTCAGGCAGTTTGCGCTGCGTACGGTCAACTCGAGATCGTCTACGGGGCGCAGCAGGATGGGATCGATGTGATCCTCTTCCTCCTCGACTTCCTGTTCCTTGTCGGCTTCCAGGTCGACGAACGCGCCCAGCTGCTCCTGCAGGATGGTCGCGCTGCGACGGATCGCCTCTTCCGGATCCAGGGTACCGTCGGTTTCCAGGTTGATGACCAGCTTGTCGAGGTCGGTGCGCTGTTCGACACGCGCGGCCTCGACGGCATAGGAAACGCGACGCACGGGGCTGAAGGTCGCATCCAGCTGCAGGCGACCGATGGCCCGGGATTCGTCATCCGCGCTGGCACGAGTATCCGCCGGCTCATAGCCACGCCCGCGGGCGATCTTGAGCTGCATCTTCAGCTCGGCGCCCTCGTTGACGTGAGCGATTACGTGCTCGGGATTGACGATCTCGACATCGTGATCCGTGGCGATGTCACCGGCAGTCACGACGCACGGCCCCTGCTTGTTCAGCGAGAGTACGGCCTCGTCACGGCTGTGCATCTTGATCGCCACGTCCTTGAGGTTCAGGAGGATTTCGATGACATCTTCCTGGACCCCTTCGATCGCGCTGTACTCGTGGTCGACACCGGCGATTTCCGCCTCCACCACGGCGCAGCCGGGCATGGAAGACAGCAGGATGCGACGCAGAGCATTCCCCAGGGTGTGACCGAAGCCGCGCTCGAACGGCTCGAGCACGATCTTCGCGTGGTGCGCGCTGATCTCTTCGACCTTGATGTCGCGAGGACGGAGAAACTCTGTCACTGAACGCTGCATATGAACACCTTTTCAGGCTGCCAAACGGATACTCGGTACTCTGCACCGGGCCCGCCCGAGGGCGGGCCCGGCATCACGCGGTGGCGATGCTTACTTCGAGTACAGCTCGACAATCAGGTTTTCGTTGATGTCGGCAGACAGGTCGCCGCGTTCCGGGACAGCCTTGAAAGTGCCTTCCATCTTCTTCGAGTCGACATCGACCCAGCCGATGTCGCCGCGCTGACCGGCCAGCTGCAGGGCGCTCTGGATGCGCACCTGGTTCCTGGCCTTCTCGCGGACGGAGACGACATCACCGGGGCGAACCTGATAGGAAGCCACGTTGACGGTCTTGCCGTTGACGGCGATCGCCTTGTGGCTGACCAGCTGACGCGCCTCGGAGCGCGTCGAGCCGAAGCCCATGCGGTAGACGACGTTGTCCAGTCGGGATTCGAGCAACTGCAGCAGCAACTCGCCGGTCGCGCCCTTCAGGCGGGCCGCTTCCTTGTAGTAGTTGCGGAACTGCTTCTCGAGTACGCCGTACATGCGACGTACTTTCTGCTTCTCGCGAAGCTGCAAGCCGTAGTCGGAAAGACGCTGACGGCGCTGGCCGTGCACACCCGGGATCTGCTCGGATTTGCACTTCTTCTCGAAGGGAGTGACACCGCTCTTGAGGAAGAGGTCGGTGCCTTCACGACGAGACAGTTTGCACTTCGGTCCAATATAACGAGCCATGAGTCTGTCTCCTTAAACGCGGCGTTTCTTCGGCGGACGGCAGCCGTTGTGGGGAACGGGCGTCGCGTCGGTGATGCTCTGCACGCGGAAACCGGCGGCATTCAGTGCGCGCACGGCGGACTCACGGCCCGGACCGGGGCCTTTGACCAGCACGTCGACGTTCTTTACACCATACTCGGCTGCAGCAGTCGCTGCACGTTCGCTTGCCACTTGAGCAGCGAACGGGGTGCTCTTGCGAGAACCACGAAAACCCGAACCACCGGCAGTCGCCCAGGAAAGAGCGTTGCCCTGGCGGTCTGTGATCGTCACGATCGTGTTGTTAAAAGAGGCATGGATGTGGGCAACCGCATCCACTACCTGCTTTTTCACCTTTTTACGGTTACTACGCGGGTTAGCCATGTTGATGTTTCCTGTCTAAACGCCAGAACGTACGTGATTATTTGCGAATCGGCTTGCGCGGGCCCTTGCGGGTACGCGCATTGGTCTTGGTGCGCTGGCCGCGCAGCGGAAGACCACGACGATGGCGCAGACCACGATAGCAACCCAAGTCCATGAGACGCTTGATATTCAGCGTCGTGTCACGGCGAAGGTCGCCCTCAACGGTGTATTTGCCGACTTCAGTACGCAGGGCATCCACCTGTTCGGCGGACAGCTCCTGAATCTTGGTGGTCGGCGCAATACCGACCGCAGCACAGATGTCCTGTGCACGAGTGCGGCCAATCCCGAAGATATAGGTCAGCGAGATCGCCGCATGCTTGTTGTCCGGGATATTGACGCCTGCAATACGGGCCATCAGCTTTCTCCGAAATTTGAGCGGCTTGCTCGATTGGTCATCTACAAAGGGCGCAACAGCTTACACCTTTGTCCCCCCCGGGACAAGGGCGTAAGCCGGCGCCCGCATTGAAACAGCGGCAGATCAGCCCTGGCGCTGCTTGTGCCGCGGTTCGGTGCAGATGACGCGAACCGCGCCATTACGCCGAATGATCTTGCAGTTGCGGCACATTTTCTTGACGGAAGCTCGAACTTTCATCGTTCTCTCCATTACGCGGCAGGCGCGATGCTCAGCGCATCAGGCCGCCGCTTCCGTAGCCTTTCAGGTTGGACTTCTTCATCACCGACTCGTACTGGTGCGACATCAGATGCGACTGAACCTGCGCCATGAAGTCCATGATGACCACGACCACGATCAGCAACGAGGTTCCGCCGAAGAAGAACGGAACGTTCCATGCAATGATCAGGAACTGGGGCATCAGGGAAACGGCGGTGATGTAGAGGGCACCGAACAGCGTCAGGCGCGTCATCACCTTGTCGACGTAGCGAGCGGTCTGCTCGCCGGGACGGATACCCGGCAGGAACGCACCAGACTTCTTGAGGTTGTCGGCAACGTCCTTGGGATTGAAGACCAGCGCCGTGTAAAAGAAGCAGAAGAATACCACTGCCGCGGCGAAAAGCAAGATGTACAGCGGCTGCCCCGGCCCCAGGGACTGGGAGATCGTCTGCAGCCACTCGAAGCCCTTGGCCGACCCCAGCCACTGGCCGATCGAGGCCGGGAACAGCAGGATGCTCGAGGCGAAGATCGCGGGGATGACCCCGGCCATGTTGACCTTGAGCGGCAGGTAGCTGCTCTGCCCGGCATACATCTTGTTGCCCACCTGACGGCGCGGGTAGTTCACCGTGATGCGGCGCTGACCGCGCTCGATGAACACCACGAACGCCACGGTGGCGATTGCCAGCACGGAAAGCGCCAGCAGCGGCAGGACATTCCACGCGCCATCGTTGCGCGCCAGTTCAAAGGACTGACCGATCGCACCGGGAAGCCCGGCGACGATCCCCGAGAAGATGATCAGCGAAATGCCGTTGCCGATGCCTTTCTCGGTAATCTGCTCGCCCAGCCACATCAAAAACACCGCACCGGCCACGAACGAGACGATCGCGGTGAAGTAGAAGCTGAAGTCGCTGGTATAGGTCACGCCCTGTCCGACCAGACCGACTGCCATGCCGGTCGCCTGGATCAAGGCCAGTATCACGGTGCCGTAGCGGGTGTACTGGCTGATCTTGCGCCGGCCGGCCTCACCTTCCTTCTTCAGCTGCTCGAGCTGGGGCGAGACCGCCGTCAGAAGCTGCATGATGATTGACGCGGAGATGTAGGGCATGATCCCCAGCGCCAGGATACTCATGCGAGACAGTGCACCCCCGGAGAACATGTTGAACATGCCCAGGATGGTGCCCTGATTTTCCCTGAACAAGGCAGCGAGCTGGTCAGGATCGATACCGGGAACGGGAATGTGGGCACCGATGCGGTACACCACGATGGCGATGAACACGAAGCGCAGCCGCGCCCACAGTTCACTCAAGCCGCCTCCCGTTGCCGGCATGTTTCCTGACTTAGCCATTTAGTCCTCGACCTTGCCGCCGGCGGCTTCGATCGCGGCACGGGCACCCTTGGTGACCTTGAGACCGCGCACGGTGACCGCCTTGTTCAGTTCGCCGGAAAGGATGACCTTCGCGAAGCGCGTGGCATCCTTGAGCACGTTGGCCTTCTTCAGCGTCTCCAGGTCGGCGACGTCGCCATCGACCCGTGCCAGCTCGTCCAGGCGCACCTCTTCGGAAACCAGCGATTTCGCGGAGGTGAAGCCGAACTTCGGCAGACGACGCTGCAGCGGCATCTGGCCGCCCTCGAAACCGGGCTTGACGCCGCCACCGGTACGAGACTTCTGGCCCTTGTGGCCGCGGCCGCCGGTCTTGCCCAGACCGGAGCCGATGCCACGGCCGACACGCTTCTCGGCGTGCTTGGAACCCGGAGCCGGGCTCAGGCTATTGAGTTTCATGGATTACTCTCCCTCAACACGCACAAGGTAGTTAACCTTGTTGACCATACCGCGTACGGCAGGGGTGTCTTCCAACTCGACGGTGTGACCGATGCGGCGCAGCCCAAGGCCGCGCATGGTGGCCTTGTGCTTTTCCAGAACGCCGATGGTGCTGCGAACCTGGGTAACCTTGATCTTCGCTGCCATGGTGCCTTACCCCGCGATCTCTTCGACGGACAGACCGCGCTTGGCGGCGATGTCTTCCGGCGCTTGCATGGAGGCCAGGCCGTTGATGGTCGCGCGGACCACGTTCACCGGATTGGTGGAGCCGTAGCACTTGGCCAGAACGTCATGGACACCGGCCAGCTCGAGTACGGAGCGCATGGCGCCACCGGCGATGATCCCGGTACCTTCGGAAGCCGGCTGCATGAACACCTTGGAGGCGCCGTGACGGGCCTTCACCGGGTACTGCAGCGTGCTGCCACGCAGGCTGACCTTGACCATGTTGCGGCGGGCCTGGTCCATCGCCTTCTGGATCGCGACCGGCACCTCGCGGGCCTTGCCGCGACCGAAACCGACGCGGCCGTTGCCGTCACCGACGACGGTCAGTGCGGTGAAACCGAAGATGCGGCCGCCCTTGACCACCTTGGCGACACGGTTGACCTGCACCAGCTTTTCCTGCAGGTCGCCGCCTTTCTGTTCGATATTCGCCATCGTAAAACCCTTTAGAATTCCAGGCCGCCTTCACGTGCGGCATCGGCCAGGGCCTTGACGCGACCGTGATACTTGAAACCGGCACGGTCGAAGGCTACCTGGGTGATACCCGCTTCCTTGGCGCGTTCGGCAATCATCGCACCAACCTTGGCGGCGGCGTCAGTGTTGCCGGTACCGCCCTCGCGCAGGCTCTTGTCGAGCGTGGAGGCGCTGGCCAGCACGCGGTCGCCTTCCGGCGAGATGATCTGCGCGTAGATGTGGCGCGGCGTACGGTTGACGCACAGGCGATACACGCCCAGCTCGCGGATCTTGGCGCGAGCGCGGCGGGCACGACGGAGACGAGATTCTTTCTTCGCGTTCATAACCCTGCCTTACTTCTTCTTGGCTTCTTTGCGGCGGACCTGTTCGTCGCCGTACCGGATACCCTTGCCCTTGTAGGGTTCGGGCGGACGGAAGGCGCGAATTTCCGCTGCCACCTGGCCGAGACGCTGCTTGTCCGCGCTCTTGAGCACGATGGTGGTGTTCTTGGGCGTTTCCGCCGTGACACCCTCGGGCAGCGCGTATTCGACCGGATGAGAGAAGCCGAGTGTCAGGTTGAGCGTCTTGCCACTTGCCTGGGCACGATAGCCGACGCCATTGATCTCGAGGGTCCGGGAGAACCCTTCGGACACACCGGTGACCATGTTCTGGACCAGTGCGCGGGTGGTGCCTGCCATCGCCCAGCTCTTGGCCGACTCGCTCGGCGCAAAGGTCAGCTGGCCTTCTTCCTGGCCGATCACCACATCGGGGTGAACGGTCATGGACAGCGTGCCCTGACCGCCCTTGACGGTCAGCTGGTCGCCGTCGAGCTTGAACTCGACGCCGCTCGGCAGTTTAACCGGATATTTGGCTACGCGGGACATTCGTCACTCCTAGAATACGGTGCAGATGACTTCACCGCCGACACCGGCCTGCCGCGCCGCACGATCGGTCATCACGCCCCTGGAGGTGGAAACGATCGCGACGCCCAGGCCATCAGCGACCTTCGGCAGCTCGTCCTTGCCCTTGTAGCTGCGCAGGGACGGCTTGGAGGCGCGCTGGATGTGTTCGATGACCGGCTTGCCCTCGAAGTACTTGAGGACCACGGACAGTTCCGGCTTGGCGCTTTCGGCCACGGTGTAGTCGGTGATGTAACCCTCTTCCTTCAATACGCGGGCCACCTCGACCTTGAGCTTGGAGGACGGCATGGAAACCGCCTCCTTGGTGGCCATCTGCGCATTGCGGATACGGGTGAACATATCCGCCAGCGTATCTTGCATGCTCATTACGTTGCGCTCCTGATGATTCTACGTGGCGTTACCAGCTGGACTTCTTGAGTCCGGGTACGTCGCCACGCATGGCGGCTTCACGCAGCTTGTTGCGGCCGAGGCCGAACTTGTTGTAGTAGCCGTGCGGACGGCCAGTGATCCGGCAGCGGTTGCGCTGACGGACCGGACTGGAGTCGCGCGGCAACGACTGCAGCTTCAGCTGGGCGTCGAAGCGCTCTTCATCGGAAGCGTTGACGTCATAGATGACGGCCTTGAGCTCGGCACGCTTGGCGGCGTACTTGTCGGCCAGCTTCGCGCGCTTGAGCTCACGCTCTACCATGCTTTTCTTTGCCATGATCCCACCCTTATTTCTTGAACGGGAAGTTCAGCGCGCTCAGCAGCGCACGGCCTTCTTCATCGCTGTTGGCAGTGGTGGTGATGGTGACATCGAGACCACGAATCCGGTCGATCTTATCATATTCGATCTCCGGGAAGATGATCTGCTCACGCACCCCCATGGAGTAGTTGCCACGGCCGTCGAAGGACTTCGGGTTCAGGCCCCGGAAGTCGCGAACGCGCGGAATCGCCACGTTCACCAGACGGTCGAGGAAATCCCACATGCGCTCGCGACGCAGAGTGACCTTGATGCCGATCGGCCAGCCCTCACGGACCTTGAAGCCTGCGATGGACTTGCGTGCCTTGGTCACCATCGGCTTCTGACCGGAGAGCTTCTCCAGGTCGCCGATGGCGTTGTCGATCAGCTTCTTGTCGCTGGTCGCATCGCCGATACCCATGTTCAGGGTCACTTTGGTGATCCGGGGTACCTGCATCACGTTGGCATAGCTGAACTGCTCCTGCAGTTTAGCCATCACCTCGTTCTGATAACGTTCTTTCAAGTTCGCCATTTTGCTATCCGACTCGCGTTAGGCGTCGATCTGCTTTTGCGTCGACTTGTAGATACGTACCTTGGTACCGTCTTCCTGAACCTGGAAGCCGACGCGATCCGCTTTGCCGGTCTCCGCGTTGAAGATGGCCACGTTGGACGCGTGAATCGGAGCCTCGCGCTCGACGATACCCCCCTGGTTGCCCAGCATGGGGTTGGGCTTGGTGTGACGCTTGATCATGTTCACACCAGAGACGACGTAACGGCCGTCCTTGAGGACACGCTTGATGGTGCCCCGCTTGCCCTTGTCCTTGCCGGCGATGACGACCACTTCATCGTCACGTTTGATCTTTTGCATATCCGCCTCGCTCCTTACAGCACTTCGGGCGCCAAGGAAATGATCTTCATGAACTTCTCGGTGCGGAGCTCACGAGTGACCGGCCCGAAGATACGGGTGCCGACCGGCTGTTCGTTGGTGTTGTTCAACAGAACCGCCGCATTTCCGTCGAAGCGGATCAGCGAACCGTCGTTACGACGGACGCCACTGCGGGTGCGAACCACAACCGCCTTCATGACCTGGCCCTTCTTGACCTTGCCACGGGGGATGGCTTCCTTCACCGTTACCTTGATGATGTCACCCACGCGGGCGTAGCGGCGATGAGAACCGCCCAACACCTTGATGCACTGCACCCGGCGCGCCCCGCTGTTGTCGGCGACATCCAGCATTGTCTGAGTCTGAATCATCGGTTTTCTCCAAACCTAATCTGACTGCACTGGTTTCAGGCGCGAGCCGTTCAGCCCTTGGCCTGCTCGACGACCTCGACCAGCGTCCAGGACTTGCGCTTCGACAGCGGACGGCATTCCTCGATGGAAACCGTGTCGCCCAGCTTCGCCTGGTTCGCCTCGTCGTGGGCGTGCAGCTTGGTGGAGCGCTTCATGTACTTGCCGTAGATCGGATGGCGCACGCGGCGCTCGATCATGACGACAATGGACTTGTCCATCTTGTCGCTCACCACCTTGCCGGTGAGCGTACGAGCTTTCTTCTCTTCAGCCATCTCAGTCACCTGCCTTCTCGTTGAGCACCGTCTTCACGCGGGCGATGTCCCGGCGTACCTGCTTGAGCAGATGCGTCTGGCTCAACTGGCCGGTGGCCTTCTGCATGCGCAGGTTGAACTGCTCGCGGAGGAGTTCGAAAAGCTGCTCCTGCAGCGCTTCGACCGATTTTTCACGAATTTCCTGGGCTTTCATCACATCACCGTCCGTTTCACAAAGGTGGTCGAGACCGGGAATTTCTGGGCGGCCAGCGCAAAGGCTTCACGCGCCAGCTCTTCGGAGACCCCTTCGATCTCGTAGAGCACCTTGCCGGGCTGGATCTGTGCGACCCAGTACTCGACGGAGCCCTTACCTTTACCCATACGGACTTCCAGCGGCTTGTTGGAAATCGGCTTGTCAGGGAAGACCCGAATCCAGATCTTGCCGCCACGCTTGACGTGACGAGTGATGGCACGACGGCCGGCCTCGATCTGGCGCGCAGTCACGCGGCCGCGACCGGTGGCCTTGAGGCCGTACTCGCCGAAGCTCACCTTGCTGCCGCGATGCGCCAGGCCACGGTTGCGGCCCTTCTGCACCTTGCGGAACTTCGTACGCTTGGGTTGTAACATCGACTACATCTCCCCTTACTTGGAACCTTTCTTCTTGGGTGCGCCCTGGTTCTGCTGCTGCTTCTGCTTGGCGCGCACCTCTTCGATGCCCCCGAGGATTTCACCCTTGAAGATCCACACCTTGACGCCGATGACGCCGTAAGTGGTGTGGGCTTCGTAGGTGGCGTAATCGATGTCCGCACGCAGGGTGTGCAGCGGCACACGGCCTTCGCGGTACCACTCGGTACGGGCGATCTCGGCACCGCCGAGACGACCGGACAGCTGGATCTTGATGCCGCCGGCACCCAGGCGCATGGCGTTCTGCACGGCACGCTTCATGGCGCGACGGAACATCACGCGACGCTCGAGCTGGCCGCAGACGTTCTGCGCGACGAGCTGGGCGTCGAGTTCCGGCTTGCGGACTTCCTCGATGTTGACGTGCACCGGCACGCCCATCATCTCGGTGACTTCGCGACGCAGACGATCGACGTCCTCGCCCTTCTTGCCGATCACGATACCCGGACGTGCGGTGTGAATCGTGATGCGTGCATTGTTGGCGGGGCGCTCGATGGTGATGCGGCTCACGGAGGCGTTCTTGAGACGCTGCTCCAGGAAGCGACGCACTTCGAGATCGTTGTTCAGCTTATCGGCGTAGGCACCGCGCTCGGCGTACCAGACGGACGTGTGGTCCTTGACGATACCCAGCCGAATGCCTGTCGGATTTACTTTCTGACCCATCTGGTCGACTCCTACTTCTCGGCTACCTTGACGGTGATGTGGCAAGTGCGCTTCAAAATGCGATCCGCACGGCCCTTGGCGCGCGGCTGGATGCGCTTGAGCGTCATGCCCTCATCGACGCAGATGGTCGAGACACGCAGCTCGTCGATGTCCATGCCGTTGTTTTCTTCCGCATTCGCGATGGCGGACTGCAGCACTTTCTTGACCAGCTTGGCGGCCTTCTTCGGGGAGAAGGTCAGCAGGTCGAGTGCCTCGGCGACCGGCTTACCGCGCACCTGGTCAGCCACCAAACGGGCCTTCTGGGCGGATAAGCTAGCGCCACGCAGCTTTGCTGTGACTTCCATCTCTAATCCTCTCTCGGCTTACCGTTTGGCTTTCTTGTCCGCCGCGTGGCCGCGATAGGTGCGGGTGGCAGCGAATTCGCCCAGCTTGTGGCCGACCATTTCCTCGGAGACGTGCACCGGGACGTGCTGGCGACCGTTGTGGACCGCAATGGTGAGCCCGACCATGTTGGGCAGGATCATGGAACGACGCGACCAGGTCTTGATCGGTTTGCGGTCGTTCTTCTCCACTGCAGCCTCGACCTTCTTCAGCAGATGAAGGTCGATAAAGGGACCTTTCTTCAGTGAACGTGGCACAGCCGTTACCTCTTAATGTCTGTTACTTGGCCTTGCGGCGACGAACGATCAGCTTGTCGGTGCGCTTGTTCTTGCGGGTCTTGTGGCCCTTGGTCGGAACCCCCCACGGCGTCACCGGATGGCGACCACCGCTGGTACGACCTTCACCACCACCGTGCGGGTGATCCACCGGGTTCATGGCGACACCGCGAACGGTCGGGCGCACACCCCGCCAGCGCTTGGCACCGGCCTTGCCGAGTTGACGCAGGCTGTGCTCGGAGTTGCTCACCTCTCCCAGGGTCGCGCGGCACTCGGCCAGCACCTTGCGCATCTCGCCGGAGCGCAAACGCAGGGTGGCGTAGTTGCCTTCGCGGGCGACCAGCTGAGCACTGGCACCGGCGCTGCGCGCGAGCTGGGCACCCTTGCCGGGCTTGAGCTCGATGCAGTGGACGGTGGAACCCAGCGGAATGTTGCGCAGCGGCAGCGTGTTGCCACGCTTGATCGGTGCGTTCACGCCGGACTCCAACTGGTCGCCGGCACTCACGCCCTTGGGCGCGATGACGTAGCGACGCTCACCGTCCAGGTACTTCAGCAGCGCGATGTGGGCGCTGCGGTTGGGATCGTACTCCAGGCGCTCGACGATGGCCGGAACGCCATCCTTGGTGCGCTTGAAGTCGATCACACGGTAGTGGTGACGATGACCACCACCGACATGGCGCGTGGTGATGCGGCCATGATTGTTACGTCCGCCGGACTTGGACTGCTTCTCGAGCAGCGGCGCATACGGCCGGCCCTTGTAGATCTCGTCGCTGACAACCTTGACCAGGTGGCGGCGACCGGCGGATGTGGGTTTAGTCTTGACTACTGCCATGATCCGTACTCCTGCCCTTATTCGGCGCCAGAGAAGTCTTCGAGGGTCTCGCCCGCGGCCAGCGTGACGTAGGCCTTGCGGTAGCCCTTGCGCAGACCCGTGCCATGCAGGGTGCGCTTGGTCTTGCCCTTCACGTTGAGGACCTGGACGCTATCGACCTTCTTGCCGAACAGCGCTTGGACGGCCGCCTTGATCTCCGGCTTGGTCGCGTCGCTGGCCACCTTGAACACGTACTGGTTGTTCTCGGCGGCCATGGCAGCCTTCTCGGTCACGTGCGGTCCGAGCAGAACCTTGAATAGGCGTTCCTGGTTCATGCCAGCTTCTCCTCGAATTTGCGCAGGGCGGAGACGGTGACCAGCACCTTGTCGAAGGCGACCAGGCTCACCGGATCGGCGGCGGGGACATCGACGACATCCACGTTGGGGATGTTGCGCGCGGCCAGGTAGAGCTTCTCGTCGACCTCATCGGTGACGATCAGCGCCTTCTCGAGGCCCAGCTCCTGGAGCTTGGACACCAGCTGCTTGGTCTTGGGCGCCTCGACGGCGAACTCCTCGACCACCACCAGGCGCTCCTGGCGAATCAGCTCGGACAGGATCGACCGCATCGCCGCACGATACATCTTGCGGTTGACCTTCTGCGTGTAGTCCTGCGGACGCGCGGCGAAGGTCACGCCGCCGCTACGCCACAGCGGCGAGCGGATGGTGCCGGCGCGAGCACGACCGGTACCCTTCTGGCGCCACGGCTTCTTGCCGCCGCCACGCACGTCGGAGCGGTTCTTCTGGGCACGGGTACCCTGACGGCCGGCCGCGAGGTAGGCGGTGACGACCTGGTGGACCAGCGCTTCGTTGAATTCTTTGCCAAAGGTAGCGTCGGCGACTTCGACGGTGCCGCCAGCACCTGCAAGATTCAGATTCATCGGTCTTTACCCCTCAGCGAGCTTTAACGGCACGGCGGACGATCACGTCGCTGCCCGGCGCGCCCGGAACGGCGCCCTTGACCAGCAGCAGGTTGCGATCGGCATCGACGCGGACGACTTCCAGGCTCTGAACGGTCACGCGCTCATTGCCCATCTGTCCGGCCATTTTCTTGCCCTTGAAGACACGCCCCGGGGTCTGACACTGGCCGATGGAGCCAGGCGCACGGTGGGACAGGGAGTTACCGTGGCTGTTGTCCTGGGTGCGGAAGTTCCAGCGCTTAACGGCGCCCTGGTACCCCTTACCCTTGGAGGTGCCGGTCACATCGATCTTCTGACCAGCCTCGAAGAGGGACACGGAGAGTTCGCCACCCACGTCCGGAGCTTCCTCGCCTTCTGCCAGGCGGAACTCCATCAGTGAACGACCGGCCTCGATACCCGCCTTGGCGTACTGACCGGCAGTCGCCTTGGTGAGATGCTTGGCCTTGCGGGAGCCGGTTGTCACCTGAACCGCGCTGTAGCCGTCGCTTTCGACGGTCTTGACGCGAGTCACGCGGTTGGGCTCAACCTCGATCACGGTTACGGGCACGGAAGTGCCATCTTCGGTGAAGACGCGGGTCATGCCGCTCTTCTTACCGACCAAACCGATAGTCATGTTCAGTCTCCTATAGTGTACGGGGCTATCACCCGCTATGGCTGCCCTTTCCAGAGCATTCCACTAGCACGTTGTGTGACGCCATCCCGGCGTGGCGGCTGCTGCTGACTCCAGGCCAGCGCGGTGCCGCGTGTGTCTAGTGTTATCAGTCGAGCTTGATCTGTACGTCCACGCCGGCGGCGAGGTCGAGCTTCATCAGCGCGTCGACGGTCTTCTCCGTCGGCTCGACGATGTCGAGCACGCGCTTGTGCGTGCGAATCTCGTACTGGTCGCGTGCGTCCTTGTTGACGTGCGGCGAGATCAGCACGGTATAGCGCTCGCGATTGGTCGGCAGAGGGATCGGACCCCGCACCTGTGCACCTGTCCGCTTCGCGGTATCCACGATTTCCTGGGCGGACTGGTCGATCAGGCGGTGATCGAAAGCCTTCAGCCGAATGCGAATCTTCTGGTTCTGCATTAGCCCTAAACTCCAATGGATGTCGACGGCGATCGCCGCTTACCCACGCATTCAAAGGATGCGCATTATAGGCATGCAGGAACTTCGCGTCAAACGAAGCCCGACATGCGCAGAAAGGGGGCTCCTCGCGGAGCCCCCTTCGATCATCGCAGGATACCGCTTACTCGATGATCTTGGCGACGACGCCGGCGCCCACGGTACGGCCACCTTCGCGAACCGCGAAGCGCAGGCCGTCTTCCATGGCGATCGGCGCGATCAGGGAAACGGTCATCTGGACGTTGTCGCCCGGCATGACCATCTCGACGCCTTCCGGCAGTTCACAGGTACCGGTCACGTCAGTGGTCCGGAAGTAGAACTGCGGACGGTAGCCCTTGAAGAACGGGGTGTGACGACCACCTTCTTCCTTGGACAGGACGTAGACTTCCGCCTCGAACTTGGTGTGCGGCGTGATGGTGCCCGGCTTGGCCAGGACCTGACCACGCTCGACCTCGTCACGCTTGGTGCCACGCAGCAGGGCGCCGATGTTCTCGCCGGCACGACCTTCGTCGAGCATCTTGCGGAACATTTCGACACCGGTAACGGTGGTCTTGGTGGTGTCCTTCAGACCCACGATCTCGACTTCGTCGCCGGTGCGGACGATGCCGCGCTCGACACGGCCGGTGACCACGGTGCCGCGACCGGAGATGGAGAACACGTCCTCGATCGGCATCAGGAACGGCTGGTCGATGGCGCGCTCCGGCTCCGGGATGTAGTCGTCCAGGGCCTTGATCAGGTTGGCAACGGCGGTGGTGCCCATGCCGTTGTCGTCCTTGCCTTCCAGCGCCATCAGCGCAGAGCCGATGATGATCGGGGTGTCGTCACCCGGGAAGTCGTACTCGTTGAGGAGTTCACGAACTTCCATCTCGACCAGCTCGAGCAGCTCTTCGTCGTCGACCATGTCGGCCTTGTTCAGGAACACGACGATGTACGGAACGCCGACCTGGCGAGACAGCAGGATGTGCTCGCGAGTCTGCGGCATGGGGCCGTCGGCAGCGGAACAGACCAGGATCGCGCCGTCCATCTGAGCGGCACCGGTGATCATGTTCTTGACGTAGTCGGCGTGCCCCGGGCAGTCGACGTGCGCGTAGTGACGCGTTTCGGACTGGTACTCGACGTGGGCGGTGGCGATGGTGATACCACGCTCGCGCTCTTCCGGCGCATTGTCGATGGTATCGAAGGCACGCCAGTCACCACCGAAGACCTCGGCGGAAACGCGGGTCAGAGCCGCCGTCAGCGTGGTCTTGCCGTGGTCGACGTGACCAATGGTACCGACGTTGATATGCGGTTTGGAGCGTTCAAACTTTTCCTTAGCCACTGCTATAACCTCTTTACGTTAGCTAACGGTTAACCGTTCTGGTTGATGACGGCTTCTACGACGCTGGAGGGCGCCTCTTCGTAATCCGCAAACTCCATGGTGTAGCTTGCGCGGCCCTGGGTCTGAGAACGCAGATCGGTCGCGTAACCGAACATCTCAGCCAACGGAACCGTGGCGCGAATGATCTTGCCTGAGGAAGAGTCATCCATGCCCTGTACAAGGCCACGGCGGCGGTTAAGGTCACCCATGACATCACCCATGAACTCCTCGGGGGTCACGACCTCGACCTTCATCACCGGCTCGAGCAGCACGGCCTTAGCCTTGCGAGCACCTTCCTTGATCGCCATCGACGAGGCGACCTTGAACGCGGTCTCGTTGGAGTCCACGTCATGGTAGGAACCGTCGAACAGCGTGACCTTGACGTCAATCATCGGGTAACCCGCGATGACACCGTTCTGCAGCTGCTCGAAAGCCCCCTTCTCGACGGCCGGCACGTATTCCTTGGGAACCACACCGCCGACGATCTCGGACGCGAACTTGAAGCTCATGTCTTCGTCCTCGCCCTTGTCTTCCGCGGTCAGCGGCTCGATGCGCAGCCACACGTGACCGTACTGGCCGCGACCGCCCGACTGACGCACGAACTTGCCTTCCTGCTCGACCGACTGGCGAATGGTCTCGCGGTAGGCAACCTGCGGCTTGCCGATGTTGGCCTCGACCTTGAACTCGCGACGCATGCGGTCGACGATGATGTCGAGGTGAAGCTCGCCCATGCCGGAGATGATGGTCTGGCCGGTTTCCTCGTCAGTCTTGACCTGGAAGGACGGATCCTCCTGGGCCAGCTTGCCGAGGGCGACGCCCATCTTCTCCTGGTCGGCCTTGGACTTCGGCTCCACGGCAACCGAGATGACCGGATCCGGGAACTCCATGCGCTCGAGAACGATCTTGTCGTTCAGGTCGCACAGGGTGTCGCCGGTGGTGACATCCTTGAGCCCGATGCAGGCGGCGATGTCGCCGGCATAGACTTCCTTGATCTCCTCGCGGGAGTTGGAGTGCATCTGGACGATACGGCCGACGCGCTCCTTCTTCTGCTTGACCGAGTTGTAGACACTGTCGCCGGACTTCAGCACGCCGGAGTAGACGCGGATGAAGGTCAGCGTGCCGACGAACGGGTCGGTGGCGATCTTGAAGGCCAGGGCAGCGAAAGGCGCATTGTCGTCCGCCTCGCGCGTGGCGA
The DNA here is from genome assembly GCF_055145905.1 of Modicisalibacter sp. NCBI lineage: Bacteria > Pseudomonadati > Pseudomonadota > Gammaproteobacteria > Oceanospirillales > Halomonadaceae > Modicisalibacter > Modicisalibacter sp. The sequence continues at coordinate 378,949 of NZ_JBSREH010000001.1, forward strand.
TGGTGCCGTCCTTGTCGTCCAGCTCGCCCTCGATGGCCTTGACCTCGGTGGGCGACGGCATGTACTCGATGACGCCATCCAGAACGGCCTGCACGCCCTTGTTCTTGAACGCGGAGCCACAGGTGACCAGGACGATCTCGTTGTCCAGGGTGCGACGACGCAGGCCGGCCTTGATGTCGGCCTCGGGCAGGTCACCTTCCTCGAGGTACTTGTCCATCAGCTCTTCGGACGCCTCGGCAGCGGCCTCGACCATCTGCTCGCGGTACATCTCGGCGGTTTCCTGGAGCTCGGCCGGGATGTCGACCAGCTCGTAGTTCATGCCGAAGTTGTCCTCGTCCCAGAGGATGGCCTTCATCTGGATCAGGTCGATGACGCCCTTGAACTCGTCCTCGGCCCCCCAGTTGATCTGGATCGGGACGACGTTGGCGCCCAGCTTCTGCTTGAGCTGGTCGAGCACCATGAAGTAGTCGGCACCGGCGCGGTCCATCTTGTTGACGAACACCATGCGCGGCACTTCGTACTTGTTGGCCTGACGCCAGACGGTCTCGGTCTGCGGCTGCACACCGGAGGAGCCGCACAGCACCACGACGGCACCGTCGAGCACACGCAGGGAACGCTCCACCTCGATGGTGAAGTCGACGTGCCCCGGGGTGTCGATGATGTTGATGCGGTGCTCGTCGAACTGCTTGTTCATGCCCTGCCAGAAGCAGGTGGTCGCCGCGGAGGTGATCGTGATGCCACGCTCCTGCTCCTGCTCCATCCAGTCCATGGTGGCGGCGCCATCATGGACCTCGCCGACCTTGTGGGAAAGGCCGGTGTAGAACAGGACACGCTCGGTAGTGGTGGTCTTCCCGGCGTCGACGTGGGCAACGATACCGATATTGCGGTAACGCTTGAGCGGAGTCTTGCGTGCCACGGATGAAACCTCCGTAGATTAGAAGCGGTAGTGAGAGAAGGCCTTGTTGGCTTCTGCCATGCGATGCACGTCTTCACGCTTCTTCACGGCAGCACCCTTGCCTTCGGCGGCGTCCAGCATTTCACCGGCCAGACGCTGCACCATGGTCTTTTCACCACGGTTGCGGGCGGCATCGACCAGCCAGCGCATGGCCAACGCCTGACGACGCGAGGGACGCACCTCGACCGGCACCTGGTAGGTCGCACCACCTACGCGGCGTGACTTGACCTCGACCATCGGCTGGATGGCTTCCAGCGCCTTGTCGAACACATCCAGCGGTGCTTCCTGGGCACGCTCGGCAACACGGTCCAGCGCACCATAGACGATGCGCTCAGCTACGGACTTCTTGCCGCTGATCATCAGATGGTTCATGAACTTCGCCAAACGCTCGCTGTTGAACTTCGGATCCGGCAGGATCTCGCGCTTGGCGGCAATGCGTCTTCTAGGCATGATAAGCCCTCGTCGAAGGGTCCTTCAGGTAAACCCGAGACTCCCGCCCCGTCGGGCGACGCTCGACCTTACTCTTATCCGACCATTGTTACGTAAAGATCTCGGTGTCCCGGCCTCAGGCCTTGGGACGCTTGGTGCCGTACTTGGAACGGCCCTGCTTGCGGTTCTGCACGCCGGAGGTGTCCAGGGCGCCGCGCACGGTGTGATAACGCACACCCGGCAAGTCCTTGACTCGGCCGCCGCGGATCAGCACCACGGAGTGCTCCTGCAGGTTGTGGCCTTCACCACCGATGTAGGAGGTCACCTCGTAGCCGTTGGTCAGACGAACACGGCACACCTTGCGCAGTGCGGAGTTCGGCTTCTTCGGCGTGGTGGTATAAACGCGGGTGCAAACCCCACGACGCTGCGGGCAGGCCTGCAGCGCCGGCACGTCACTCTTGGCGACCGGGCGCTTGCGCGGCTTGCGCACGAGCTGGTTGATCGTTGCCATAGTCTGTAGCTGTCTCCAGTGATTGCCTCGCCTCAACAGCAGGCACGGGCGCACCCACCCCACTGTTAAAGGCTGCGCATTCTAAAGTCTCATGATGAGCGGCGTCAAGGCCGGCACCCCGCGGGGCGCCGGCTGCAGCTCACAACTCGTCGTCATCGGCATCCAGCGCGGTGAGCTGGGCGCCCAGCTCCTGCTCGACCTCGAAGGCCGAGGGATGCAGGGTGCGCTCGGCGTCCTCGCGCTTGCGCCGACGCTCGGCGTGGTGCGTCAGCCCGGTACCCGCCGGAATCAGGCGGCCCACCACGACGTTTTCCTTCAGGCCGCGCAGGTAATCGCGCTTGCCGGTGACCGCCGCCTCGGTCAGCACCCGCGTGGTCTCCTGGAAGGAGGCCGCGGAGATGAACGACTCGGTGGCCAGCGAGGCCTTGGTGATACCCAGCAGGACGCGTCCGTACTTGGCCGGGAACTTGTCCTCCGTGGCCAGCCGCGCGTTCTCCTCGAGCACGCGCACCAGCTCGACCTGATCGCCGGGGATGAAGTCGGCGTCGCCGGCGTCGGTGATCTCCACCTTGCGCAGCATCTGACGCACGATCACCTCGATGTGCTTGTCGTTGATGCCCACGCCCTGGAGGCGGTAAACCTCCTGGATCTCGGCGGTGATGTACTTGGCCAGTTCCGCCACGCCGAGCAGCCGCAGGATGTCGTGCGGGTTGCTCGGGCCGTCGGAAATCACCTCGCCCTTCTCGACGGTCTCGCCCTCGAAGACGCTGATCTGACGCCATTTCGGGATCAGCATCTCGAACGGATCGCCGGATTCCGGGGTGATCGTCAGACGACGCTTGCCCTTGGTTTCCTTGCCGAAGCTGATCACGCCGCTGATCTCGGCGAGGATCGACGGTTCCTTGGGCTTGCGCGCCTCGAACAGATCGGCGACGCGCGGCAGACCCCCGGTGATGTCCTTGTTGCCGGACGCCTCGACCGGAATACGGGCGATGACCTCACCCACGCCGATCTGCGCACCGTTCTCGGCGGACACTACCGCATTGCCGGGCAGCAGATACTGCACGGGGGTGTTGGAGCCCGGCAGGGTGATGTGCTCGCCGGCTTCGTCGGTGAGCATGATCATCGGCCGCTTGTCGCGTCCCGCCGCCGGCCGCGAGGCCGACTCGATCACCTCGATGGAGGACAGGCCGGTCATCTCGTCCACGCTGCGGTGGATGGTGATGCCCTCGTCCATGTCGATGTACTGCGCCTTGCCCTGGACCTCGGCGATGACCGGGTGGGTGTGCGGGTCCCACTTGGCCACGGCCTGGCCGCCTTCGACATGGTCGCCGTCCTTGACGGACAGCTCGGCGCCGTAGGGCAGCTTGTAGTACTCGCGCTCACGGCCATGCTCGTCGGCCACCGCCAGGGCGCTGGAGCGGGATACCACCACCAGCTTGCCGTCGGCACGCTCGACGTGCTTGATGTTGTGCAGGCGCACCTTGCCGCCGTGCTTGACCTGGACGCTGTCCTGCGCGGAGGCCCGCGAGGCGGCACCGCCGATGTGGAAGGTCCGCATGGTCAGCTGGGTGCCCGGCTCGCCGATCGACTGCGCGGCGATGACGCCCACGGCCTCGCCGATGTTGACCTGGTGACCGCGCGCCAGGTCGCGGCCGTAACAGGCCGAGCAGACGCCGTGCGAGGTCTCGCAGCTGATCGCACTGCGCACCACGATCTCGTCGACGCCCATGGTGTCGAGCTGTTCGCACCAGGCCTCGTCGAGCAGCGTGCCGCGCGGGATCAGCACCTCCTCGGTCGCCGGATCGATGACGTCCTGGGCGACCACGCGGCCCAGCACGCGCTGCGCCAGGGAGACGATGATGTCGCCGCCCTCGATCACCGGGTGCAGGGTCAGCCCCTCCTCGGTGCCGCAGTCGGTCTCGGTGACCACCAGGTCCTGGGCGACGTCGACCAGACGACGGGTCAGATAACCGGAGTTGGCGGTCTTGAGCGCCGTGTCCGCCAGCCCCTTGCGCGCGCCGTGGGTCGAGATGAAGTACTGGAGTACGTTCAGACCCTCGCGGAAGTTGGCGACGATCGGCGTCTCGATGATCGAACCGTCCGGCTTGGCCATCAGGCCACGCATGCCGGCGAGCTGGCGGATCTGCGCGGCGCTACCCCGCGCGCCCGAGTCGGCCATGATGAACACGCTGTTGAACGAGTCCTGCTCGACCCGGTTGCCGTCGCGGTCGGTGACGGTCTCCTTGGAGATGCCCGTCATCATCGCCTTGGCCACCTTGTCGTTGGCCTTGGACCAGATATCGATGACCTTGTTGTACTTCTCGCCGGCGGTCACGAGACCCGAGGAGAACTGATCCTCGATCTCCTTGACCTCGTCCTCGGCGGCCTCGACGATCTCGCGCTTCTCGTCGGGGATGACGAAGTCGTTGACACCGATCGACGCCCCGGACCAGGTCGCCAGGCGGAAGCCGGTGTACATCAGCTGGTCGGCGAAGATCACCGCTTCCTTGAGACCGGCACTGCGGTAGACCTCGTTGATCAGCCGCGAGATCGCCTTCTTCTTCATCGGCTGGTCGACCAGCGCGAAGGGTGCGCCCTTGGGCAGGATGCGGAACAGCATCGCCCGGCCCACGGTCGTGTCGTACAGCGCCGTCTTAGGCGTCAGTGCACCACTTTCCTCGTCGCGCTCGTACTCGGTCATGCGCACCTTGACCCGGGCGTGCAGCGACACGCTCTGGGTACCGAAGGCACGCTCCACCTCATCGAGGTTGGCGAACACCATGCCCTCGCCCTGGGCACCGATGCGCTCGCGGGTCATGTAGTACAGACCCAGCACCACGTCCTGGGACGGCACGATGATCGGCTCGCCGTTGGCCGGCGACAGCACGTTGTTGGTGGCCATCATCAGTGCGCGCGCCTCGAGCTGGGCTTCCAGCGTCAGCGGCACGTGCACGGCCATCTGGTCACCGTCGAAGTCGGCGTTGTAGGCGGCACACACCAGCGGGTGCAGCTGAATCGCCTTGCCCTCGATGAGCAGCGGCTCGAAGGCCTGGATGCCCAGACGGTGCAGGGTCGGCGCACGGTTGAGCAGCACCGGGTGTTCGCGGATGACATCGGCGAGGATGTCCCACACCTCGGGCAGCTCGCGCTCGACCATCTTCTTGGCGGCCTTGATGGTCGACGCCTGGCCGGTGGCCTGCAGCTTGGAATAGATGAACGGCTTGAACAGTTCGAGCGCCATCTTCTTGGGCAGACCGCACTGGTGCAGGCGCAGGGTCGGGCCCACGGTGATCACCGAGCGGCCGGAATAGTCGACGCGCTTGCCCAGCAGGTTCTGGCGGAAACGCCCCTGCTTGCCCTTGATCATGTCGGCCAGCGACTTCAGCGGACGCTTGTTGGACCCGGTGATGGCCCGGCCGCGACGACCGTTGTCGAGCAGCGCATCGACCGACTCCTGCAGCATGCGCTTCTCGTTGCGCACGATGATGTCCGGCGCATTGAGGTCGAGCAGCCGCTTGAGGCGGTTGTTGCGGTTGATCACGCGACGGTAGAGATCGTTGAGATCCGAGGTCGCGAAGCGGCCGCCGTCGAGCGGCACCAGCGGACGCAGGTCCGGCGGCAGCACCGGCAGCACTTCCATGACCATCCACGCCGGGGCGTTGCCGGACTTGTAGAAGGCCTCGAGCAGCTTGAGCCGCTTGGACAGCTTCTTGATCTTGGTCTCGGAGTTGGTCTGCGGAATCTCCTCGCGCAGACGTTCGATCTCCTCCTCGAGATCGATGTCCTTGAGCAGCGCCTGCACCGCCTCGGCACCCATGCGGGCGTCGAAGTCGTCACCGAACTCCTCGAGGGCCTCGAAGTACTGCTCGTCGTTGAGCAGCTGGCCGCGCTCCAAGGTGGTCATGCCCGGATCGATGACCACGAAGCTCTCGAAATAGAGCACACGCTCGATGTCGCGCAGGGTCATGTCGAGGAACATGCCGATACGCGACGGCAGCGACTTGAGGAACCAGATGTGCGCGACCGGGCTGGCCAGCTCGATGTGGCCCATGCGCTCGCGGCGCACCACCGCCTTGGTCACCTCGACGCCGCACTTCTCGCAGATGATGCCGCGATGCTTCATGCGCTTGTACTTGCCGCACAAGCACTCGTAATCCTTCACCGGGCCGAAGATCTTGGCACAGAACAGGCCGTCACGCTCGGGCTTGAACGTCCGGTAGTTGATGGTCTCCGGCTTCTTCACTTCGCCATACGACCAGGAGCGGATCATGTCCGGCGAGGCCAGCGAGATCTTGATCGCATCGAACTCGTCGGACTGTGACTGCGATTTGAGGACTTTCACCAAATCTTTCATGGGGTCGCTCCGTTGCGGAGTTGTCATGAGCGGGGCCCGGTTCTCGGGGCCCCGCGGACCGTCATTGGCAAGCGTCGGGCGTTTCAGCCTTCCAGCTCGATATCGATGCCCAGCGAGCGGATCTCCTTCACCAGCACGTTGAAGGATTCCGGCATGCCGGCCTGCATGCTGTGGTCGCCGTCGACGATGTTCTTGTACATCTTGGTACGCCCTTCCACATCGTCGGACTTGACCGTGAGCATCTCCTGGAGGGTGTAGGCAGCCCCGTAGGCCTCGAGTGCCCACACCTCCATCTCGCCGAAGCGCTGACCGCCGAACTGCGCCTTGCCGCCCAGCGGCTGCTGGGTGACCAGGGAGTAGGAGCCGGTGGAGCGCGCATGCATCTTGTCATCCACCAGGTGGTTGAGCTTGAGCATGTACATGTAGCCCACCGTCACCGGACGGTCGAACTTCTCGCCGGTACGGCCATCGTAGAGATCCATCTGGCCGGAATCCGGCAGATCGGCCAGCCGCAGCAGGCCCTTGATCTCCTGTTCCTGGGCGCCGTCGAACACCGGCGACGACATCGGCACGCCGCCGCGCAGGTTCTTCGCCAGCGCGATCACATCCTCGTCACTCAACGAGTCGATGTCTTCCTGGCGGGTGCCCGGCGTGTTGTAGACTTTGCCGAGGAACTCGCGCAGCTCGGCAAGCTGCTGCTCGCGAGCATCGCGCAGCATGGCATCGATCTTCACGCCCAGACCGCGGGCGGCCATGCCCAGGTGGGTCTCGAGGATCTGCCCGACGTTCATGCGCGACGGTACGCCCAGCGGGTTGAGCACCACGTCGACCGGTTCGCCCTGATCATCGAACGGCATGTCCTCGATGGGCATGATCGCCGAGATGACACCCTTGTTACCGTGACGACCGGCCATCTTGTCGCCCGGCTGGATGCGACGCTTCACCGCCAGGTAGACCTTGACGATCTTGAGCACGCCCGGTGCCAGGTCGTCGCCCTGGGTGAGCTTGCGCTTCTTGTCCTCGAAACGCTCGTCCATCTCCTTGCGACGGTTCTCGAGCTGCTCGTCGGCCTGGGCCAGCAGCTCGTTGAGCGACTCGTCCTGCAGACGCAGCTTGAACCACTGCTGACGCGGCAGTTCGTCGAGGTACTCCTCGCTGAGCACGTCGTTCTTGTTCAGCTTGGGCCCGCCGTTGACCGGCTGGCCGGTGAGCTGACGCTTGAGACGCTCGAAAGTGGCGTCCTCGGCGATGCGGTAGGTCTCCTGCAGATCCTTGCGCACCTCGTCGAGCTGCATCTGCTCGATGGACAGCGCGCGGGCGTCCTTCTCGACACCGTCACGGGTGAACACCTGGACGTCGATGACCGTGCCCTTCATGCCGGTCGGGGCACGCAGGGAAGTGTCCTTCACGTCGGAGGCCTTCTCGCCGAAGATCGCGCGCAGCAGCTTCTCTTCCGGCGTCAGCTGGGTCTCGCCCTTGGGCGTGACCTTGCCGACCAGGATGTCACCGGCACCGACCTCGGCGCCGATGTAGACGATGCCCGCCTCGTCGAGCTTGGACAGCGCCGACTCGCCGACGTTGGGAATGTCCGAGGAGATCTCCTCGGCGCCCAGCTTGGTGTCGCGCGAGACGCAGGTCAGCTCCTGGATGTGGATGGTGGTGAAGCGGTCTTCCTGCACCACGCGCTCCGAGACCAGGATCGAGTCCTCGAAGTTGTAGCCGTTCCAGGGCATGAAGGCGATACGCATGTTCTGGCCCAGCGCCAGGTCGCCCATGTCCACGGACGGGCCGTCGGCGAGGATATCACCGCGCGCGACCACGTCACCCGGGCGCACGATCGGCCGCTGGTTCATGCAGGTGTTCTGGTTGGAACGCACGTACTTGGTGAGGTTGTAGATGTCGACGCCGGCTTCGCCGCCGATGATCTCGTCCTCGTTGATACGCACCACGATGCGCTTGGCATCGACCGAGTCGATCACCCCGCCGCGCCGCGCCACGGCGCAGACGCCGGAGTCACGGGCGACGAAGCGCTCCATGCCGGTGCCCACCAGCGGCTTGTCGGCGCGCAGGGTCGGCACCGCCTGACGCTGCATGTTCGCCCCCATCAGGGCGCGGTTGGCGTCGTCGTGCTCGAGGAACGGGATCAACGCCGCGGCCACCGACACCACCTGGCGCGGGGAGACGTCCATCAGGGTCACCTTGTCCGGCGCCATGAAGGTGGTCTCGCCCTTGTGGCGGACCTGCACCAGGTCGTCGACCAGCCGGCCGGCCTCGTCCACGGTGGCCGAGGCCTGGGCGATGACGAAGTCACCCTCCTCGATCGCCGACAGGCGCACCACGTCGTCGGTGACCTGGCCGTTCTCCACCTTGCGGTACGGCGTCTCGAGGAAGCCGTAGCTGTTGGCGTGGCTGTAGGTGGCCAGCGAGTTGATCAGGCCGATGTTCGGGCCTTCCGGCGTCTCGATCGGGCACAGGCGACCGTAGTGGGTGGCGTGAACGTCACGCACCTCGAAGCCGGCGCGCTCGCGGGTCAGACCGCCCGGCCCGAGCGCGGAGACACGCCGCTTGTGGGTGACCTCGGACAGCGGGTTGTTCTGGTCCATGAACTGCGATAGCTGGCTGGAACCGAAGAACTCCTTGACCGCCGCCGCCACCGGCTTGGCGTTGATCAGGTCCTGCGGCATCAGGCCTTCGCTCTCGGCCATGGACAGGCGTTCCTTGACCGCACGCTCGACGCGCACCAGGCCCACACGGAACTGGTTCTCGGCCATCTCGCCGACGCAGCGGATGCGGCGGTTGCCCAGGTGGTCGATGTCGTCGACGTCACCGAAGCCGTTACGGATGGCGATCAGCTCCTTGAGCACGGCAACGATATCGCCGTTGTCAAGCACGCCGGGGCCGGTGTCGGACTCGCGACGCAGCCGGCGATTGAACTTCATGCGCCCGACCGAGGACAGGTCGTAGCGGTCCTCGGTGAAGAACAGGTTGTGGAACAGCGTCTCGGCCGCTTCCTTGGTGGGCGGCTCGCCGGGGCGCATCATGCGGTAGATCTCGACCAGCGCCTCCAGCTGGGAGCGCGTGGTGTCGAGCTTCAGCGTGTCGGAGATGAACGGGCCGCAGTCGAGATCGTTGGTGTAGAGGGTCTCGAGCCGGGTAATGCCGGCCTGGGCCAGCTTCTCCAGCACCTCCGGGGTGATCTCAGTGTTGCACTCGCAGACCAGCTCGCCGGTGTTGGGGTCGACCTGATCCTTGGCCAGCACCTTGCCGTACAGGTACTCCATCGGCACCTCGAGACGCTCGAGGCCCGACTTTTCCATCTGCCGGATGTGCTTCTGAGTGATACGACGCCCTTCCTCGACGATCACGCTACCGTCGGCATCCTTGATGTCGAAGGTCGCGGTCTCGCCGCGCAGGCGCGACGGCACCAGCTCCACCGAGAAGCCGGACTTCTCGATGTGGAAGGTGCTGGTGTCGAAGAAGATATCGAGGATCTCCTCGGCGCTCATGCCCAGCGCACGCAGCAGGACGGTCGCCGGCAGCTTGCGGCGGCGGTCGATGCGCACGAAGACACTGTCCTTGGGATCGAACTCGAAATCCAGCCAGGAGCCGCGATACGGGATCACCCGGGCGGAATACAAAAGCTTGCCGGAGGAGTGGCTCTTGCCCTTGTCATGGTCGAAGAACACGCCCGGCGAGCGGTGAAGCTGGGAGACGATGACCCGCTCGGTACCGTTGACCACGAAGGTACCGTTCTCGGTCATCAGGGGGATTTCCCCCATGTAGACTTCCTGCTCCTTGATATCCTTGATCGCCTTGTTCGCCGAGTCCTTGTCGTAGATGATAAGGCGAACCTTGACCCGCAGCGGTGCCGAATAGGTGACGCCGCGCAGCTGGCACTCCTTGACGTCGAAGGCCGGAGTACCGAAACGATAGCTGACGTACTCGAGGGCGGCGTTGCCGGAGAAGCTCTCGATCGGGAACACGGACTTGAAGGCGGCGTGCAGGCCGACCTCGAGGCGCTCCTGGGGCGCCCGGTCCTGCTGGAGGAAGTCGTAGTAGGAATCAAGCTGGATGGCCAGCAGGTAGGGCACATCCATCACTTGGGGCAGTTTGCCGAAATCCTTGCGGATGCGTTTTTTCTCAGTGTATGAGTAAGCCATCTGTATTCCCCAGCTTGTTCACCATGGGTGACCGATGCGTGGTCGGCGCCACCTGACGGGGGCGTCCCTGTCAGGCGCTGACGGCAAGCCCCCTCGGGAGGCTCGCCGTCGGAATTCGCCTAGCGTTCGAATCGTCAGTGATGGGTACACGATAGGACGCTAGTGACAACAGAAAAAGGCCGGCAGCGGGCATCCCGCCACCAGCCATGGAAGCTTACGCAGCGCGTGAAGCCTTGGGGCACAAGGGTTACTTGAGCTCCACGGACGCGCCGGCTTCTTCCAGCTTCTTCTTGGCTTCTTCGGCGTCATCCTTGCTCATGGCTTCCTTGAGGGTCGCCGGAGCGCCGTCGACGGCACCCTTGGCTTCCTTCAGGCCGAGGCCGGTGATCTCGCGAACCACCTTGATGACGTTGACCTTCTTCTCGCCGGCGCCGGTCAGCACCAGGTCGAACTCGGTCTGCTCTTCGGCAGCAGCGGCTTCACCGCCACCCGGGCCGGCCACGACGGCGGCCGCGGCGGTCACGCCGAACTTCTCTTCCATCGCCTCGATCAGCTCGGCGACTTCCATCACGGTCATGTCGGCGACGGCGTTGATGATGTCTTCTTTGGTCAGTGCCATGATTGCTTTCCTAAACTTTGCGGAGCGCCCCGAACCGGTATCGGCGCTCGGTAACTGGGTAGACGATGTCGGCTGCGGTCAGCAGGGGCCTCAGGCGGCCTCTTCCTTCTGATCACGCAGCGCGGCGAGGGTACGCACCAGCTTGCCGGCAGAAGCTTCCTTCATGACGGACATCAGCTTGGCGATCGCCTCGTCGTACGTCGGCAGTGTTGCCAGACGGTCCAGCTGGGCGGCCGGGATGAACTCACCTTCGTAGGCCAGCGCCTTGACTTCGAAGTCCTTCTCGTTCTTGCCGAACTCCTTGAACAGGCGGGCGGCGGCGCCCGGATGCTCGTAGGAGAAGGCCAGCAGAGTCGGACCCACGAACGTCTCGTTCAGGCACTCCCAGGGAGTACCTGACAGGGCGCGACGTGCCAGCGTGTTGCGCACAACACGGATCTGCACGCCATTCTCGCGCGCCTGCTTGCGCAGGTCGGTCATCGCGCCAACGTCGACGCCGCGAGAGTCGGCCACTACAACGGAGAGAGCGTCCTTGGCTGCTTCACTGACCTCTGCAACAATCGCTTTCTTGTCTTCGAGACCTAGTGGCACAGTGTTCACTCCTTCGTGCCGAGGGGCTTGCCGGGCAAGACCACCTCGGAGGTTACCTTCTCGACCCGCCGCGGGCGGCGGATCGCGGAATGATGGTGCTCACCAGCGAACTGGCGGGGCGCACCATCTGCGCAGGCGACCGGGGGCCATTAAGTCACCCGAGGGCGACACCTGCGGTCTTTGACGGCGCCCCGCCCGCAAGGGCCGGGGACCGCAAAGTGACTGCTTGGTTTGACACGTCAGACGAACGCGGAGTGGTCGACGGTCAGACCCGGGCCCATGGTGGTGGACAGGGTCATTTTCTTGAAGTAGACGCCCTTGGACGTGCTGGGCTTGAGACGCTTGAGGTCGTTGACCAGCGCCTCCAGGTTGCCGCGAATGGCATCCGCCGGGAAGTCGACCTTGCCCAGCGTGGTATGGATGATGCCGTTCTTGTCGGTACGGAAGCGCACCTGACCGGCCTTGGCATTCTTCACCGCAGTGGCCACGTCCGGGGTCACGGTGCCGACCTTGGGGTTCGGCATCAGGCCGCGCGGACCGAGGATCTGACCCAGCTGGCCGACCACGCGCATGGCGTCGGGCGAGGCGATGACCACGTCGAAGTTCAGGTTGCCCTTCTTGACGTCTTCGGCCAGTTCTTCCATGCCGATGATGTCGGCACCGGCTTCCTTGGCCGCATCGGCGTTGGCACCCTGGGTGAAGACAGCAACACGCACGTCCTTGCCGGTACCGTTGGGCATGACGGTGGCGCCACGCACGACCTGGTCGGATTTACGCGGATCGACGCCCAGATTGATGGCGACGTCGAGCGACTCCTTGAAGTTGACCTTGGAGAGCTCGCCGAGCAGGGCCACGGCCTCGTCGATGGAGTAGACCTTGGTACCGTCGACCTTCTCGCGGATCATCTGTGCGCGCTTGGACAGTTTAGCCATGATCAGAGACCCTCCACGTTGAGGCCCATGCTGCGGGCGCTACCGGCAATGGTACGCACCGCGGCGTCGAGATCGGCAGCCGTCAGATCCGGCTCCTTGGTCTTGGCGATCTCTTCGAGCTGCTCGCGGGTCACGGTGCCGACCTTGGTCTTGTTCGGCTCGCCGGAGCCGGACTTGATACCGGCTGCCTTCTTCAGCAGGACGGCCGCGGGCGGCGTCTTGGTGATGAAGGTGAAGCTGCGGTCGGAGTAGACGGTGATGACCACGGGCGTCGGCAGACCCGGCTCGATGTCCTGGGTCGCGGCGTTGAACGCCTTGCAGAATTCCATGATGTTGACACCGTGCTGACCCAGCGCGGGGCCCACGGGGGGACTCGGGTTGGCCTTGCCCGCTGCGACCTGCAGCTTGATGTAGGCCTGGACTTTCTTAGCCATGTTGCACTCCAGTTGGGTAGTAGCGCCTTGCGGCTCCCCGGTTTAACGGGCCGCCGCAGCGGCCCGACGAAAATCGGCTCGGCGAGGCTCGCTCAGTCCTTCTCGACCTGAGAGAACTCGAGCTCGACCGGCGTGGCACGCCCGAAGATCAGCACGCTGACCTGCAGACGGCTCTTCTCGTAGTTGACTTCCTCGACGACCCCGTTGAAATCGGCGAACGGGCCGTCGATGACGCGCACCACTTCACCCGGCTCGAAGAGCGTCTTCGGCCGCGGCTTGTCGGTGCCGTCCTGAACACGGCGCAGGATGGCGTCGGCTTCCTTCTGGGTGATCGGCGCCGGCTTCTCGGGCGTGCCGCCGATGAACCCCATGACGCGCGGGGTCTCGTTGACCAGGTGCCAGGTCTGGTCATTCATCTCCATCTCGACCAGCACGTAGCCGGGATAGAACTTGCGCTCGCTCTTGCGCCGCTTGCCGTCGCGCATCTCGACGACTTCTTCGGTAGGCACCAGGATCTCGCCGAACTGATCCTCCATGCCATAAAGCTTCACACGCTCGATCAGCGAGCGCATGACATGCTTCTCGAAGCCGGAGTAGGCGTGAACGACGTACCAACGCTTGGACATGGAATCTCCTAACCGATGATGCTGGACATGGCCCAGCCCAGCAGGGTGTCGATCAGCCACAGCATCAGGCCGACCAGCAGCACGGCCACCAGCACGATGGCCGTCGTCTGGACGGTTTCCTGACGCGTCGGCCAGACGACGCGCTGGATTTCACGGCGAGAGCTGCGAGCCAGTTCGACGAGGCTGCGCCCTTTCGCCGTGGTCAGTGCCACGCCGGCAGCGGCAAGACCCAGGGCGACCACGCCCAGCACGCGATACAAGAGCGCCTGATCCGCAAAGTAGGCATTGCCGACCACGGCCAGCGCAACGAGAACGACGACCACCGCCCACTTGAGACCGTCGTGGCGCGACTCTTGCACCTCGGCGTTTTGTTTCATGACAATGGAACTCCTCAAGGTGCGGCAATCGAAAAGACGGAAGTATATGGGACAACGCCAGCCTGGGGAAGACTGGCAGGCCAGGAGGGAATCGAACCCCCAACCTGCGGTTTTGGAGACCGCTGCTCTGCCAATTGAGCTACTGGCCTGCATGGATAGCGCGGCAACCTGTTGCAGGTTGCGACGCGACAGCGGGCAGGATGATAGCGTAACCAACTTGCCCTGACAACCCCGTCGTTTCGAGGCTTTCGAAAGCAGGAAGGCGAGCCAAGGCTCGCCTTCCTGTCGAAACTGGAGCTCATGGACGGATTTGAACCGTCGACCTCACCCTTACCAAGGGTGTGCTCTACCCCTGAGCTACATGAGCGTTACAACACTTTCTGGAGCGGGCAGCGGGGATCGAACCCGCATCATCAGCTTGGAAGGCTGAGGTTCTACCATTGAACTATGCCCGCCTACCCACTCTTCTTGCCGACTCGTCAGTCGCCGCGCCGGCATCAAACTGGTGGAGGGGGAAGGATTCGAACCTTCGAAGCTTTCGCGGCAGATTTACAGTCTGCTCCCTTTGGCCACTCGGGAACCCCTCCAACGTGGCGGCAAATTTTACCGCTTGAGACGATGGTGTCAAGCACTTATTTTTCAGTAACTTGACGGCCCTTCCGGCCCGGCATCGCCTCGAACGCCGCGCATTGTGTCAAAGCAGCATGGAGATTGCAAGGCTTGCATGGATTTTTTCCAGCGACGCCGGCTGCGGCACCCGCGGTGCCCCCGACATGCGACCGGCACGCTCGGCGGCCGTCAACGGGAAGCAGGCTTCCAGCCCGGCATAAACCATGTCGGGCCAGACGGCATGCGGAATGCGCAGCCCCCGCGACACGACCCGAGCGTCCCCACCGGTCAGCAGCAGCGGCAGGGCGACGCCCTCACGGTCGCACACCTCGCTGTAGATGCGATTCACGGCACTGACCGCGGCCAGGAAAATGCCGTGGTTGACCGCCGCGGCGGTGTTGCGGCCCGGCAGCAGCAGGTCGTCCGCCTCGCTGTCCGGGTCGATCGCCACATTGCGGGTTCCCAGCTTGAGGCTTTCCTTCATCAGACGCAGTCCGGGCACGATGTAGCCGCCCAGGTGACGGCCGCCCGGGAGCACGAAGTCGACGGTGATGGCACTGCCGCAATCCACCGTGCAGCAGCCGCCGGTCAGGTGATAGCCGGCCAGAACCCCCATCCAGCGGTCGACGCCCAGCCGCTCGGGCTCTTCATAGCCACAAGCCACCCCCAGCGCCTCCGGCGTCGAGCGAGCCACGTGCACGGCATCCACCCGACGCTTCAGCAGGGCTACCGTGTCGTCCAGCACGGCGCGCCGGGCCACGCTGGAGATGCGCACGGTACTGACCACGTCGAGGTCTGGGATGTCCGCGCGGGGACGCCACTCCTCGCGTGTCCACACCGCGCCCCGGGAACGGATCTCGCTGCTGGCGATATCCTTCAGGCGCCACTTGGACAGCGTGTTGCCAATGTCCAGGTCAAGAATCATGATCGCCCACGCACACTGATCTCGCCGCCGAACAGGCGCTCCTCGACACCCTCGCGGCGAACCAGCAGGCAGCCCGCGGCATCGACTCCCTCGGCGATCGCCGTCTGCCGCTCGTCGCCGCGAATGATGTCGATGGCAGTGGCCGCATAGGCATGACGACGATTCCATTCCGCCCGCCACGGGACGAAGCCGGTCGCTTCGAAGCCATCCAGCAGATCCAGCAGTTCCGCGATCAGCTCGGCGGCGAGCGCGTTGCGGCTCACATCGGGTGCCTGATCCGCGACCGCCGCCACCGGCTGGTCGATACGTGCGCGAATCTCCCGCGGCAGTGCCACGTTAAGACCGATGCCGATGACCACCTCGCAAGGCCCCTGGGCATCGCCACTGAGTTCCAGCAGGATGCCGGCCAGCTTGCACAGTTCGCCAGAGTCCGGGTCCCGCATCAGGACGTCATTGGGCCATTTCAGCAGCGCCTCGACGCCGTGGCGCTCCAGCACTCGGGCCAGCACGACACCGACTGCCAGGCTTAGCCCCTCGAGCACAGTGGCCCCACCCTCGAATCGCCAGCCCACCGAGAGCAGCAGATTGCGCCCCCAGGGGCTCGCCCACTGGCGGCCACGACGCCCTCGACCGGCGCTCTGCCCTTCCGCCAGGCACACCTCGGCGTGCCCGGCGCCCTGGGCAAAGCGCTCGCGCACAAAGAGATTGGTGGAGGGCAACGTCTCCTCGACGAACAGCCGGGCCAGACGCCGGCGCGACTCGCGCGGCAGCTCGGCGATGATCGCCTGGCCGTCGAGCAATTCGAGCGGCTGAGCTACACGATAGCCCCGCCCCTTGACCGCCTCGAGAGGAATATCCATGGCCTCGAGCTTCTTGAGCTGCTTCCAGATGGCCGTGCGCGAAACGCCGAGACGCTCGCCGAGCTGCTCGCCGGAATGATAGCCGCCGTCGCTCAACAAGCGTATGAGATCGCCGATGGTCATAGGCCTCGCCCCGCCGGAAAAACCGTCATTTTAGCGGAAGGCACAGGTCGGCGGGAATGTTAGCGACCAAAGTGGATACGTGGAGAGAAAGCAGGAAGAAAGCCGGCCACTTTTCCCGACCCCAAACGCAAAAACCCCGGCCAGTGGGCCGGGGTTCTGCGGGATAGATGCCTGACGATGACCTACTCTCGCATGGAGAAGCTCCACACTACCATCGG